>JBGPBV010000173.1:0-13845 GCA_041481445.1 Vicinamibacteria bacterium | reverse complement strand
GCCCGACACCGAGATCGTGCTGATCCGCTATCCGCCCGTGGCCCGCGGGGCCAGCGTCCGCCTTCGCATCAGCGAGACCTATACCGACGCCGCGCGCTACCGGATCGAGGGCGAGGAGCTGGTCTGGGACCGCAGCTTCGGGCGCCCGCGCAACGCGATCGTGCTGCCCGCGGGATGGATGCTCAGCGCCTGCTCGATCCCGGCCACGGTCAGCCAGACCGCCGACGGCCGCACGCGCCTCGACTTCGTGAACCCGCGGCCGGACGAGATCGCGGTGCTGGTCAAGGCGCGGCGCCGGCGCGCCGCGCCCTGATCGAGCCCGACGTCACGGTCCCAGGACGAGGCGGTCGGCCAGGCTCGTCCCGTTGCCGCTCTGGCAGGAGATCGAGTAGCTCTCCGCCGCCGACCCGGGCATGCCCCCGGCCCAGGTGACCTCCAGGCCCCAGAGGTCGCTCCCGCCCTGGTAGACCTGGCCCAGGGTCGCGAACTCGCCCGTCGACTGCGGCCGGATGACGTCGTGGAAGAACGTCATGCGGTCGGGAGCGACGGCGGTGAGCTCCAGGGCGCCAGGGGTGGTCGGGCTCACCCCGCAGTTCACGATGTCGGGATGCCGCACGTAGATGCCGTGGAGGATCCTCTTCTGCGCGGGATCGATCGAGAACGGCACACCCAGGGTCTGGGAGACGGACACGATCCGGCGGCGGCTCTCCTCGTGGGGCTCCGCGACCTGGGCGATCTGGTAGGAGAACGACTGGCCGGTGGGGGCGTCCAGGACGGTGCGGCAGAAGCCCAGGACCTCGTCCCCGCCGCCGGTCAGCCGGAACTCGGCCCGCACCCCGTCCTGGAATCCGGCGGGGGCCCCGGCCAGGGAGAACACGCTCGGGAACTCGACCATCTCGAAGGGCTGGAGCTTGAAGGGGACGTCCGTGCCGAGCTGCGCTCCGTTCTTTCCCTTGAGCCTCAGCAACCCGTACACGATGTGGTTGGCGCTTCCGTCGTAGAAGGTGGAGAAGAAGCAGTCGGACTCGAGCGGCGAGGGAGTCAGGGAGCCGCCCGGATCCCGGCGCAGGTTGGTCACGACGTGGATGGTGTCGGTGGTGTCGAGCTGGCCCAGCGGGATGCCGTCGACGAAGACGATCTGGCGCCGGCCGGGGTTGGACGTGTCCACCACGTCGATCCGGGCGCGGGCGGAGAGGCGGCCGAGGCTCGTCGTGCTCCGGGCCTCCAGCACCAGCATCCCCTGCTCGCCCGGAGGGCTGAGGGAGCATCCGCTGGCCGCGTTGTCGGTGACGTCCAGCTCGGTGATGCTCAGGGCGGGCAGCACGAGGTCGGAGCCTCCGGGCTGGCAGACCTGCATCCCGGGGGTGGTGGAGGTTTTCTCGCCCACGTAGCGCACGAACACCTCGACCGGCGAGCTCTCGTGGTTCTGGATGAAGACCCGGGTGTCGTGGATCGGGTCGTAGGCGACGTACGGCACCACGATGCGGGGTCCCACGTCTTCGGCGCTCCCGGCCCGCACGGGCCGGGCGGAGGCGCCGCCGACGGCGAGGGCAAGGGCGACCAGGACGGCAGTGTGGCGTGACATGACCTTTCTCCTTGGCGGTGAGCCGCGATCAGAAGTCGTCCGTATTGCCGGTGGATGCGTTGGGGAGGCCGATCGGCTCGGACATGCCGGCCGCGCTGTCGCAATGCATCCCCCATTCGCCCGTGCCCCACCACCAGTTGAAGGGGAACGGCGTCTGGGCGAACGCGTCCTCGTCGAGGGAGACGTCGATGAACCAGCGGTTGCCCATCGACGCCGGGTAGCGCCCCCGGGGTCCGGTCTGGATGAACCCGGTGTCCTTCGCGCCGTTCCCTCCCGCCACCCTCAGACCGTCCGGGCCCCGCACCTGCATCTCCAGCCAGGGCATGAGGTCGGCGCCGGCGAAGCTCGGCTCCAGATAGCAGCGGACGACGTCGTCGGCCTGGAGGTACGTCGTGAGGGTGACCTTCAGGTCCATGGTCGCGCCGGTCAGGGTGTGGAACCACTCGGCGTCGATGTTGTACGGGCCCTCGTGGAGCATGCGGCGTACGTCCACCGACTTCAGCCGGGAGGCGTCCATGGCGGCCGGCGACTGCGCGGGCTGCCAGGCCACCGCGCGCGTCCCCTTGTGCTCGATCGCGCAGCCCAGGATGGCGGCCGCGGTGTCCTTGGACGTGATGCGCACCCGGAGGTTGTCGCGGTTGGCCAGGGGCAGGCTCTTGGCCAGGTTGGCGCGCATCATCCGCCGCGGACCCATGGTCATGCCGAGCGAGCCGATGATCGTGTTCGAGTTGTCCCTGAGCTCGAGGCCGACCTTCTTGCCGAGGTCGAAGGTCCCCACGAAGCACTCGAAGACCTCGCCCGTCGGGGAGGTCGGGCCCTCCGTGCGGAGGCCGAGGACGAAGGCCTCGGAGAAGGCAGGCGTGTAGGCCCCGATGGGCTGGGCGGGGATGGCCGAGGTCTCCCCGTTGGAGTTGGTGAGAATGACGGCGTTGGCCATGAACGTGAAGCGCGAGTCCGCGGAGGCGGTCATCTCGAGGTAGCCGACGTTGTCGACGTCGCCCCGCGGGGGGAAGGCGCACATGGCGTCCAGGTCCAGGGCGAGGCTCCGGCCGGGACCGATGCGCTGGTCGAGGCACGAATGCGGCCCGACCAGGGGGGTGCCCTGGGCGCCGACGTACTGGCTCGTGATGGTCAGCGGCTGCGCGCCGGGGTTGCTCATGTTGATGACCGTCGTCCGGTCCGTCCCGCTGAAGACCAGCGGCACCACCATGATCCGCCCGGCGCCGTCGACGCTGGCGGCGCTCGCGGCGGCGCCGGCGCCCAGGAAGGCGGCGAGGAGAAGCACGACGCGCGCGGCCGCCCGGGGCGGCGCGCCCTTCGAGTTCGCGGGGACGTCCAGCACCGGTCACCTCCTTGTTACGGATCGCGGAGCGCCGCGATCAGGAAGTGACGCGGGATCGGCAGGCCAAACGTCTCATGGTATGGGCGCGGCGGGAGAGGGCCGGGAGCGGAGTCGATTCACGCAAAAATGGGCGGGCGGCGCGCGTCGCCGCGGCCGCCGCCCGACGGGTCGAGAACGTCCTGACCAGGGTCCTGCGCCTCTACGGATCGGCGAGCACGTCGGCCAGGCTCGTCCCGTTGCCGCTGAAGCAGAAGATCTGGTAGTCCACGGTGGCCGTCTTGGCCGCGGTCGTGGCCCACGTGATCTCGAGCCCCCAGAGGTCGCTCGGACCCTGGAAGGACTGGCCGAGGAGGCCAAAGTCGGGCGTCTTCGTGCTCGTGTTCGTGAACTTCGTGCCGTCGGGCGCGACGGCGGTGATCACGAGGTCGTCCGTCGAGTTCACGAAGCAGACCGCGATGTCCGGATGGCGCACGAAGATCCCGTGCAGCTCCCGCGTCGCGGTCGGGGCGATGGAAAACTTCCGCGCGCCCGGGGTCGAGTCGGCGAAGAACTCGCGGCGGCGCGACTCCTCCGTGGGCTCGGCGACCTGCGCCACCTGGAGGCCGAACGACCGGCCCTGCGGACTGACGAGCGTCGTCCGGCAGAAGGCCAGGACCTCGTCGCCGAATCCGGTGAAGCTGAACTCGCCGTGGACGTCGCGGAAGGGGCCCGGGGGCACGCCGGCCAGGGAGAAGACGTCGGCGAGCCGCACGATCTGGAACGGCTTGAGCGCGAACTTGACGTCGTGGCCCAGTTGCCCTCCGTAGTAGTCCTCGAGGCGGAGGGACCCGATCATCCCGCCCGCGCCGCTGCCGTCCCAGAACGCGGCCGCGAAGCAGTCGGTCGTGAGCTTGGTGCCCGGGAGGACGGCTCCCGCCGGATCCCAGGCCAGGCCGGAGGCGACGTGGACGTTCTCGGTCGTGTCGAGCTGCCCGAGGGGGATCCCGTCGACGTACTGGACCTGGCGCCGCGAGGGCGTGGACGGGTTGGTGACGTCGATCCGGGCGCGGGCGGAGATCCGGCCGACGACCAGCCCGTTCTTCGCCGGCTGGGCCAGGATGACGAACATCCCCTGCTCGCCGGGAGGGCTCAGCTTGCACCCGCTGGCCACGGGGTCGGTGAGGTCCAGCTCCACCACCGCGCCCAGCGGCAGCGTGAGGCTGGTCCCTCCAGGCGTGCAAATCTGCATCCCGGGAGTGTTGGTGGACGCCTCGCCCACGTAGCGCAACTGGACGACCACCGCGGTGGCGTCGTGGTTGTGGATGAACACGCGCGTGGTCAGCATGTTGGTGTAGGCGACGAGCGGGATCACGATCTGGGACCCGACGTCCTCGGCGCCTCCGGCCCGCGCGGGCGCGGCCGAGACGGCGGCCAGCGCGGCCAGGGCCAGGGGGATCAGATAGCGGCGTGACATGGAATCCTCCACTCTGGAAACGCGCATCAGAAATCGTCCGTGTCGCCGGGGGGCAGCGGGACGCCCAGGGGCTGGGACATGCCGGCCGCGCTCTCGCAGTGCAGTCCCCAGACGCCGGCGAAGTACGCCTTCGGATACGACCCGGCCAGGTCCTCGTTCAGGGAGACGTCGATGAACCAGCGGTTGCCGAGCGATGGCGCGTACCGGCCGCGAGGACCGGTCTTGAAGTTCCCCGTGTCCGTCACCTGCGATCCCCCCGCCACCCGCTTCCCGTCGGGACCCCGAACCTGAAGCTCGAGCCAGGGGCTGTTGTCGAACCCGAAGTTCGGGTCCGCCTGGACCCAGCAGCGCACCGTGTCGTCCGCGCGGAGGTACGTGCTCAGGGTCACCTTGCGGCTGAACGGATCGCGGAAGTACCGGCTCGTCCACACGTCGCCGATCGCATAGGGCCCCTCGTGGAGCTCGGTGAAGACGTCGACGACGGTCAGGCGCGAGGTGTCCCGGGCCTGGTCCGCCTGCGCGGGCTGCCAGGCCACCGCCCGCGAGCTCGGGTGGTCGGAGGCGCAGCCCACGATGGCGGAGGCGTTGTCCTTGGAAGTGGCGAACAGGGAGAGGCCGTCGCGGGCCACGAAGGGCAGGCCGAGGTCGGCGGGCAGGTTGACCTCCCGCATGTGCCCGGCGCCGACCTTCACGACTTCCGAGCCGAGGCTCAGGCCGGACGCCTGGAGGAGGAAGAGGGTGACCTTCTTGTCGAGGTCGAACGCCCCGACGTAGCAGCGGAGGACCTCGCCCGTGGGCGAGGTCGGGCCCTCCGTGCGCAGCCCCAGCGCAAAGGCCCTGGCCGCCGGGGTGTACGCGCCCATCGGCTGCCCGGGGACGACCGACGTCTCCGCGCCCCCGCTCGTGAGGACGACGCTGGTCGCGAAGAACGGCCGCGCGTCCCCGCCCACCGAGATCATCTGGACGTACCCGCGGTTCTCGACGTCGGGCGTGGTGAAGCCGCAGAGGTCGGTCAGGCTGATCTTCAGCGTGGAGTTGCCGGGGACACCCTGATCGAGGCACGTGTTGCTGCCGGCCTTGGGCGTCCCGTCCACGCCCACGTACGTCGACTGGATCGTGATCGGCACCGGCGTCGGGTTGGTGATGGTGATCATGGACTCGCGGCCGGGGCCGCTGAAGACCAGCGGCACCACCACGATCCGTCCCGCGCCGTCGACGCCGGAGGCGGCGGCCCAGGGAGCCGCGGTCAGGAGTGCGGCGAGGGCGAGCACGGCGCGGACCGCGGGTGCGCGCCGCGCGCGCATCGGTCCGTCAGGAACACCCCACACGGGTCACCTCCTGCCACGGAGCACGGAGTGCCGTGACAGAAGTGACGCGCGAGGCGCACGCGAAACGTCTCACCCCCGGGGGCGGGGGCGGGAGGGTTGTGAGCGGAGTCGCTCCGGCTAGGTCTGGGCGGCGGCCTGCGGCGGGCGGCGGGCGTAGGGATCCTGGGGCCGCCCGAAGAAATAGCCCTGCGCGTAGCGGAGCCCGAGCCCCTTGAGGGTGTCCGCCTCCTCCTGGGTCTCGATGCCCTCGCCGATCACGGCCGCGCCCATCGCCGACCCCATGTCCAGGATCGCCTTGACCACCTGCTGGCTGACCTTCTTCTCGTGGATGCCGCGCACCAGGCCCATGTCGATCTTGAGGTAGCTCGCGCCCAGGTTCGCGATCGTCTCCAGCCCGGAGTAGCCCGCCCCCACGTCGTCGATCGCGAACGTGAAGCCCAGCTCCAGGAACGAGTGCATGGCCTCGCGGTAGAGGTTCAGGTTCTCGATGACCTGGCCCTCCGTGATCTCCAGGGTGACCGTGGACGGCGAGAGGCGGGGGCCGAGGTAGTCGAGCACCCCCCGCCCGAGGAAGCTCACGTCGCGCACGGTGGCGGGAACGGTGTTGACGAACAGGCGCGCGGGAGCGCCCATGTACTCCCAGTCCACGAAGATCTGGCGGCGGCAGGCCCGCTCGAGCTCGTCCACGAGGTCGAAGCGGGCCGCCGCCCCGAACAGGGCCGACGGATACTCGAGCGGACCGCCCCGCGGGCCGCGGGAGAGCCCTTCGTAGCCGAGGATGTCGCGCGTCTCCATCTGCACGATGGGCTGGAAGGCCGTCCAGATGGCGCGGTTGACGATGACCTCGACCACCGCGTCCTTCTGGTCGCGCTCGCGCAGGCGGCGGCGCAGCTCGGCCGACGTGCGCGCCTCCTCGATGAGGCGGAGGAGCTGGCGCTCCTCGTTCTCGAGGGGGCTCCACAGCGCGAACCCGTGGCCGACCTCGACCGCCGGCCGCTCGCGGAGGTAGGGCACGGTCAGCCGGGCCACCCGCGGGGTGACGAAGCCCTCCACACGGTCGCAGAGCTTCTGGAGGTCGACCGCCGCGAACGGGGTCCGGGTCTTGCGCTTGCCGGTCAGGAAGAAGAGGTAGCGGTCGGCGTCGCGCTCGTCGCGGGTGAGGACGTCGTCCTCGCGGACGTGGGCCTTGGCCTCGCCCAGCAGCGGGTCCACTTGCGACCGCAGCGTCTTGTAGGCGTTGGCGCCGAAGCTGCGCTCGATGCGGGCCAGGGGCGTGAGGTCGACCAGCACCAGCCCCAGGCAGCCGGTCTCGCGGAAATGCTCGACGAGCCGCGGCTGGACCTCCCGGAACGGGGGGATGAGCACGAGGTCATTGTAGCGTACGGGACCGCGCGCTCAGGGTGCCGATGCCCCCCCCCACGACCATGAGCAGGACGAGGATCCAGGCCTGCGTGAAGGTGCGCGTGCTCAGTAGCCAGAGGCAGAACGCGAGGGCCAGCGGCACGAGCACCGCCGCCCCCGGGAGACGGAACCCCGGCGGCTCGCCGCCGCGCCGGCGCAGCACGGGGAGGGCGGCGCAGATCAGGCCGTAGGTCACGAGGCGGACGATCGCGGAGATCGTCGCGTTCCACTGGAAGGTGCCGTAGAGGGCAAAGCCCAGGGTCACCGCCGCGTACACGAGGATGGCGACGTCCGGCGTGCGGAAGCGCGGATGGACACGGGCCAGGATGGCCGGCAGCTCGCCCCGCCCGGCCATGGAGAAGAGGAGCCGCGGCGCCGCCAGCACGGAGCCGGTGGCCAGGCCGTAGGTCGAGACCATCGCCCCCACCGTGATCAGCAGCACGCCCCCGCCGCCCAGGAGCCGGCCGTAGGCCGCGGCCAGCGGCGCCTTCGTCCCCGCCACCTGCGGCACGACGCCGACCACCACGAGCTGCACGAGCGTGTAGACGGTCGCGATCACGGCCAGGCCCACGATCAGGGCGAACGCGGTGTCCCGGCGCGGCTGGCGGACCTCTCCCGCCACGATGAGCGGCGACTCGAAGCCGCCGTACGCGAAGACGAGGAGCAGGACCGCCTGCGTCCAGTCCGCCTTTCCCACCGTCTGCGTGGCCAGCGCGGCCGCGGTCACCTTGGGCAGCCCGATGAAGATCAGGAGGGCCAGAGGCAGCAGCTTCCCCGCGGTGAGGAGGTCCACCGCCCAGGTGGCCTGGCGCACCCCGACGAGGTTGATTACCGTGATCAGGCCGAGCACGGCGGCCATGGTCGCGGCCCGCCCGCTGCCCTGCGCCAGCGGCGGGGCCAGCGGGCCCAGGTACTCGATGAAGACGTTCAGGTTCGCGGCCGCGGACGTGACGCGGATCCAGAAGGTCAGCCACCCGGCCTGGAACCCGGCGGCGCGGCCAAAGGCCTCGCGGACGTACAGGTAGGGGCCGCCCGCCTCCGTGAACCGGCTCGCCACTTCCGCGATGCACAGGACGGTGGTCATGATGCCCAGCCCGCCGAGGACGCAGGTGAGCGGGCTCCAGGCGCCAGTGAGGCCGGCGAGCACCGAGGGGAGGCTGAAGACGGCGCTGCCCACGACGCCGTTGATGACGGCGGCGGTGAGGTCCCAGCGGCCGATGGCGCGGACGAGTCCCGTCCCGCCGGCCACGTCGGTCCCGGGACTCGCCGCCATTCGGGCGCCGATCATACGACGAGCACGCGTGCTATCCTCGCCGCCCTTCGAGCACGGGAGGGATCATGGCGCTCCGGGGGCGTGTCGGCGCCGTCCTGGCCCTGGCCGCGGCCGCGGCGGTGGTGTCCGCGGCCGGTCCCGCTCGTCGCACCGAGAACGTCGTCCTCATCACCACCGACGGCCTGCGCTGGCAGGAGGTCTTCGCCGGAGCGGACGAGTCGCTCCTCACCAAGGAGGCCGGTGTCGCCGACCCCGCCGCCCTCAAGCAGGAGCTCTGGCGTGAGACGCCGGAGGCGCGCCGGGAGGCTCTCTTGCCGTTCGTCTGGAGGGTGATCGCGCGCCAGGGCCAGCTCTACGGCAACCTGCGCCGCGGCAGCGTGGCCCGCGTGACCAACGGGCACAACTTCTCCTACCCCGGCTACAACGAGCTGCTCAGCGGCAAGCCCGACCCCCGCATCGACAGCAACGACAAGCGCCCGAACCCGAACCTGACCGTTCTCGAGTGGCTGAACGGGCGCGAGAAGTACCGCGGGAAGGTCGCCGCGTTCTGCTCGTGGGACGTCTTCCCGTTCATCATCAACCAGGCGCGCAGCGGCGTGCCCGTCAACGCCGGGTTCGACCGGATGACGTCCTCCGGCGACCCCGAGCGGATGGCGCTCCTCAACACCCTCCTGGCCGACACGACCCCGGCCGCGGACGGCGTGAGGCACGACTCGTTCACGTTCGCGGCCACTCTGGAGAACGTACGGACGGCGCGGCCGCGCGTCCTCTACCTCTCCCTCGGCGAGACGGACGACTGGGCCCACGCCGGGCGATACGACCATTACCTGCACGCCGCCCAGCGCTTCGACCGGTACACGCGGCAGCTCTGGGAGGAGATGCAGGCGATCGGCCAGTACCGCGGGCACACGACGTTCGTGATCACCGCCGATCACGGCCGCGGGAGCGGGCTCGTGGAGTGGAAGAGCCATGGCGAGAAGATCCCGGAGTCCGAGAACATCTGGATCGCGGTCCTGGGGCCGGACACGCCCGCTCTGGGCGAGCTCGCCCGGACGGACACGGTCACCCAGGGCCAGGTCGCGGCGACGGTGGCGGCGGCGCTCGGCGAGGACTTCGCGGGCTCCGTCACCGGCGTGGCCCCACCGATCGAGGCGGCGGTGAGAGGCGGACCGCAGCCGCCCCGTACGGGCCCCGCCGCTCCCGCGCGGGCCCTGGACCGGGCACGCCTCCTCCAGATGCTGGGAGAGACCCCGGCCGCGTTGCCCCCGCTCCAGCCCGAGCGCATCGATCAGGTCGACCTCGGCGACGTCGTGCGCGAGCGGGTGACCTACGCCGTGGAAACCGGGGAACGCGTCCCCGCCTTCGTGTTCCTTCCCAAGTCCGGGACCGGCCGTCGTCCCGGCGTCCTCTGCCACCACCAGCACGGCGGCCAGTTCGAGGTGGGCAAGGACGGACCGGCGGGCCTGGGCTCGACGCCCGACCAGCACTACGCCCTCGAGCTGGCGCGGCGTGGGTACGTGACGATCGCTCCGGACGCGCTCTGCTTTGGCGAGCGGCAGGACCCCGCCGCCATGCTCAAGGGCGCGAGCTACGAGCGGTTCGAGGCCCTGCATCGCCTCACCGAGGGCAAGACCCTCCAGGGCAAGTACGTCTGGGACGCGCGGCGCGCCCTCGACTACCTGGAGACGCGGCCGGAGGTGGATCCGGCGCGGCTGGGCATGATCGGCCATTCCCTGGGCGGACAGGAGACGCTGTTCACGACCGCGGCCGACGTGCGCATCAAGGCCGCGGTGTCGAGCTGCGGCTTCGGGAGCCTGCGCACGCTCGCGCGCGACCGCATCCTCCACAACTTCGCGCTGTTCGTGCCCGGCCTGGCCGAGCAGGGAGACTACGGCGCCGTGCTGGCGCTGATCGCGCCGCGCCCGTTCCTGGTCGCCGCGCGCTCCGAGGACCCGATCTTCCCCATCGACGGGATCGAGGAGACGGTGGCCGCGGGCCGCCGCGGCTACGTGGCCGCGGGCGCCGCCGACCGTCTCGGGACCTTCTACGAGAAGGGCCCCCACGAGTTCTCCGAGGCCATGCGGGAGGCCGCCTACGCCTGGCTCGACCGGTGGCTCAAGGCGAAGTAGCGGTCCGCTCGCCTCTCGAATTGGACGATTCCAAACGCTGGCATAATAGGCGTCCTCATTTCGAAGGGAGCCTCCCATGCCGAGGGTGGTGCGTTGCGGTCTCATCCAGGCCCAGAACGTCAAGGGCCCGGACTCCTCTCTCGAGTCCATCAAGAAGGCGATGGTCGACAAGCACGTCCGGCTCATCGAGAAGGCGGCCAAGGAGAAGGTCCGCATCCTCTGTCTCCAAGAGCTCTTCTACGGCCCCTACTTCTGCGCCGAGCAGGAGACGAAGTGGTACCACCTGACCGAGCGCATCCCGGAGGGTCCCACCACCCAGCTCATGATGAAGCTGGCGAAGAAGCACCGGATGGTGATCGTGGTTCCGGTCTACGAGGAGGACCAGCCCGGCATCTACTACAACACCGCCTCCGTCATCGACGCCGACGGGAAGTACCTGGGCAAGTACCGCAAGACCCACATCCCCCACTGCAAGCCGGGCTTCTGGGAGAAGTTCTACTTCCGTCCCGGCAACCTCGGCTACCCCGTGTTCGAGACCGCCTACGCCAAGGTCGGCGTCTACATCTGCTACGACCGCCACTTCCCGGAGGGCGCGCGCGCGCTCGGCCTCGGCGGCGCGGAGATCGTCTTCAACCCCTCGGCCACGGTGGCCGGCCTCAGCGAGTACCTCTGGAAGCTGGAGCAGCCCGCGCACGCGGTGGCCAACGGCTACTTCGTGGGCGCCATCAACCGGGTGGGCACGGAGGCGCCCTGGCGCATCGGCGAGTTCTACGGCCAGAGCTACTTCTGCGATCCGCGGGGGCGCTTCCTGGCCGAGGGGCCGCGCGACAAGGACGCGGTGGTGGTGGCGGACCTCAACCTCGACCTCATCGAGGAGGTGCGCTCGGTGTGGCAGTTCTATCGTGACCGCCGCCCCGACGCCTACGCGGCGCTGGTGCAGCCGTGAGCACGGAGACGAGCGCGACCCATCCCTCGCGCGGCAAGGGCGAGGGCAAGACCTACCAGAACTTCGTGGCCGGGGAGTGGGTGGGCTCCGACTCGACGCGGAGCGTGCCCAACGTCAACCCGGCGGACACCCGCGAGGTGCTGGGGCGCGTGCCCCTCTCCTCCGCGGAGGAGACCCGGGCGGCGGTGGCGGCGGCCCGCGCGGCCTTCCCGGGCTGGCGCGATACGCCGGCGCCCGTGCGCGGCCGCATCCTCTTCCAGGTCCAGGCCCTGATGGACCAGGAGAAGGACTCGCTGGCGCGGCTGCTGACGCGTGAAGAGGGCAAGACGGTCAAGGAGTCGATGGGCGAGATCCAGCGCACCATCAACATCCTCGAGTACACCGCGGGAGAGGGCCGGCGCATCGGCGGCAGCACCGTCCCCTCCGAGCTGCCCCACAACTTCTGCTACACGCTGCGCCAGCCCCTGGGCGTGGTCGCCTGCATCACCCCCTGGAACTTCCCCGTCGCCATCCCGGTCTGGAAGATCGCGCCCGCCCTGATCGCGGGCAACACCGTGGTCTTCAAGCCGGCCACCCTGACTCCGGAGACCGCGAGCGCGGTGGTCTCGATCTTCGAGCGCGCGGGCGTGCCCAAGGGCGTGCTCAACATGGTGCTCGGCTCCGGAGGCACCGTCGGCAACGCGCTCGTCGATCACGAGGACGTGCGCGCGGTCAGCTTCACCGGCTCCAACGAGGTCGGGGCCGAGATCTACTCGCGCGGGGCCAGGCGGATGATCCGCGTCCAGGCGGAGATGGGCGGCAAGAACCCGGTGATCGTGCTGGCCGACGCCGACCTCGACCTGGCCATGGAGTCGACCGCGCAAGGGGCCTTCGGCTCCACCGGGCAGCGCTGCACCGCCACGTCGCGCGTCATCGTCGAGGAGTCCGTGGCCGACCGGTTCGTGGAGGCGCTGGCCGCCCGCGCGGCCAGGCTGCGCGTGGGCAACGGCCTCGAGAGCGGCGTCGACATGGGCCCGGCGGTGGACGTCTCCCAGCTCGACACCGACATGAAGTACATCGAGATCGGCCGGGAGGAGGGCACCCTCGTCTGCGGTGGAGGCCGGCTCCAGGATGCCGAGCGCGCCCACGGGCACTTCGTGGAGCCGACGGTGTTCGACCACGTGCGGGCCTCGACGCGCCTGGCCCAGGAGGAGATCTTCGGGCCCGTCGTCTCCGTCATCCGCGTCAAGGGGTTCGAGGAAGCGATGGAGGTGGCCAACGGCGTGAAGTTCGGCCTCTCCTCCTCCATCTTCACCCGCGACCCCGCCCACCTCTTCCGGTTCGTCGACCACATCGAGACCGGCATCGTCCACGTCAACAGCGGCACGCCCGGGGGCGAGGCCCAGATGCCGTTCGGCGGGATGAAGGGGACGGGTGTGGGCCCGCGCGAGCAGGGCGAGACCGCGCTCGAGTTCTTCACCGAGGTCAAGTCCGTCTACGTGGACTACACCGGCCAGGCGCGCAAGGGGAGCCTCTACTAAGACGATGAGGGTGAGCCGCCGCCTCCCTGCCTTCGCCGCCGCCGTGCTCGCCGTCCTGGCCACGCCGTGGGCGGGGCCCGTCGCGACGGCGGACGGGCCGGACCGCGGCACCATCGTCGTCACGATGGGCGACGCCACCAGCGTCACCCTGCGGAACTGGTCGCTGTCCTACGAGTACTCCAGCTACAAGCAGGGCACCTCCCCCATGACGGGGGCGTCCAAGCGCACGGAATCGGGCGACCTGCTCGTGGGCAAGCGCACCGTGCCGCTGGCCGGCCAGGTCCTGAGCTTCACCTACGACTCCGCCGCCGCCAGCGACCGGTTCAAGCATCCGCGGGAGATCGTGGTGAGCGGCCCCGGCGGCAAGAAGGCCACGTTCAAGGTGGAGCCGCCCGCGCGCGAGATGCTGGTGGCGACGCCGGAGAAGGGCACGGCGGTGACGCCGCGGACCCTCGACCTTCGCGGCGAGACCATCACCGGCACCAACAAGGACCTGTGCCTGCTCAGCTACACCGCCACCGTCGAATGCGGCGGCACCCCCGCCGATGCCGTGGTGAAGGTGGAGTTCCAGAAGTGAAGCGCCGCCTGTTTGGCGCGCGCGTGAAGGCCGGGGCGAAGTCAGGGAGCGCGGCGCCCGCGAAGTGGGCGGCGCAGCGGTGGGGGGTTTCAGGGGGGGCCGCGAAGCGCCAAGCGCATGGTGCGCGAGTGCCCCCCCAACCAGGGAGCGCGGCGCCGCGAAGCGGCGGCGCAGCGGTGGGGGGTTTCAGGGGGAGCCGCGAAGCGGAGACCGAATGATGCGCGAGTGCCCCCCCAACCAGGGAGCGCGGCGCCGCGAAGCGGCGGCGCAGCGGTGGGGGGTTTCAGGGGG
>JBGPBV010000172.1:0-14216 GCA_041481445.1 Vicinamibacteria bacterium | reverse complement strand
GAGCGAGGTCTACGAGGCCGTCCACGACGGCCTGACCGCGGCCGGCATCGAGATCCCCGTCCCCACCCGCCGCCTCATCCACGAAAGCGAGTCGGAGCATGCCTAGAGCCCGCGTCTACGTCACCCTCAAGAAGTCCGTGTTCGACCCGCAGGGGCACACGATCCACGACGCCCTGCGGTCGATGGGCTACGAGAGCGTGACCGACGTGCGCCAGGGCAAGTTCTTCGAGGTGGACCTCCAGGGAGTGCCGGCGGAGCGGGCCCGCGAGACGGCGGACGAGATCGCCCGGCGCGTCCTGTCCAACCCCGTCATCGAGAGCTATCGCGTGGAGGTGGAGCCTTGAAGCTCGGAGTGGTCGTCTTCCCGGGCTCGAACTGCGATCACGACACCGAGCACGTCCTTCGCGACGTCTGCGGGCAGGACGTGCGCATGGTGTGGCACAAGGACTCCGACCTCTCCGACCTGGACGCGGTCGTGCTGCCCGGCGGCTTCGCCTACGGCGACTACCTGCGCACGGGGGCGATCGCGCGCTTCAGCCCCGTCATGAAGGCGGTGGGGGAGTTCGCGCGCAAGGGCGGGCCCGTGGTCGGCATCTGCAACGGCTTCCAGGTCCTCCAGGAGGCGGGCCTGCTGCCCGGGGCGATGCTCCGCAACCGGACGGTGCAGTTCCTGTCGCAGCCGGTGCACGTCCGGGTCGAGCAGACGGACACGCCGGCCACGAACGGGCTGGCCGTGGGCGAGGTCCTCACGATGCCCATCGCCCACGGCGAGGGGAACTTCTACGCGGAGCCCGAGGAGATCGCGCGCCTCGAGGGCGAGGGCCAGGTCGTCTTCCGCTACACGACGAAGGACGGCCGGCTCGATCCCGCCGCCAACGTCAACGGCAGCACCGCCGCCATCGCCGGCGTGTGCAACGCGGCGCGGAACGTCGTGGGCCTCATGCCGCATCCGGAGCGCGCGGCCGAGCCCCAGCTGGGGTCGGCGGACGGACGGCGGGTGATGGAGGCGCTGGTGCGGGCGGGATCGCGGGTCCTCGCCTGAGATGATCTCAAACTCGAGGAGGTGACATGACCGCACGTTCTCTCGCCGTTGCCCTCACGGCCGCGGCCGTGGTCTCGGTTCCCTGTACGTTCGCCCAGGCCCCTCCCGCCCCGCCCAAGCCGGCGCCGGAGATGGCCCAGCTCAAGCCCTTCGACGGCGCCTGGTCGTGTGAGGGCCAGATGCCGGCCAGCCCCATGGGCCCCGCCCAGAAGACCAAGACCAGCGTGAAGAGTCACACCGGGATGGGCGGCTTCTGGCAGGTCGGGAGCGTGACCATGGCCGCCCCGCCCATGGAGGGCATGTTCCACATCACCTACGACTCCGGCCAGAAGAAGTTCGTGATGGTCTGGCTCGACAACATGGGCGGGTACGCGCAGCAGACGGCCTCGGGCTGGGAAGGCGACAAGATCGTCTTCACCGGCGAAGGCAACATGGGCGGCCAGAAGATGCAGGCCCGCGACACCTTCACCAAGAGCGCGGACGGCGCCACGTTCAAGCACGCCGCGGAAGCCCAGATGAACGGGCAGTGGGTCTCGATGGGGGACGAGACCTGCCACCACCCGGCGGCCGCGCCCGCCAAGAAGTAGCCGCTCAGCGCGGCCAGCGCCTCTCCAGGAGGCCGGCCAGGGTGACCAGCGACGCCACCACGGCCAGCGACGCCGCCGCCTGCGCGGGCGCCGTCCATTCGCTGCGCCGGAACAGGAACCAGCTCCCGAAGGCGAGGGTGGCCGCGAGCTGCATCAAGACGTAGGCGCGCACCGCCGCCGGGACGGGGACCTCGAAGCGCCGCGCGGTGGCCCGATCGACCTCCGGCGCCGGCTGGAACCCGCCGAGGTCGTCCGGCTGCCATCCCGGCCGGGCCACGAACAGGTGCAGCTTGTCCGCCAGGCGCGCGGTGCGCCGGGCCTTGCGCGCGAGCTCGACCCAGTACTGCAGGTTCGCCCACACCGGGTTCCAGCTCCGCAGCGGGGTGGTGATCCCGTAGACGGGCTCCTCCTGCTCGGCGGCGTAGGTCCCGAACAGGCGGTCCCACACGATCAGGATCCCGCCGTGGTTGCGGTCGATGTACTTCGGGTTCCGCCCGTGGTGCACGCGGTGGTTCGACGGCGTGTTGAGCACCCACTCCAGCCGTCCCATCTTCCCGATCGCGCGCGTGTGGATCCAGAACTGGTAGAGGGTGTCGATCGAGGAGACGGACAGGAACACGAGGGGCGGGAACCCGATCACGGCCAGCGGCAGGTAGAAGACCCACGAGAACGCGGACTGGAACGCGCCCTGCCGCAGGGCCACGGAGAGGTTGTACTCCTCGCTCTGGTGGTGGACGACGTGCGCGGCCCAGAACGCGTTCACCTCGTGGCTCTTGCGATGGAACCAGTAGTACAGGAAGTCCACCCCGAGCAGGCAGGCGACCCAGGTCAGGACGGAGCGGGCGGGGATCTCGAAGAGGCGCACGCGGTCGTAGAGGAACAGGTAGCCCGCGAAGAGGGCCGTCTTGAGCGCGGCCTCCAGGAGCTGCTGGACGAGGCCGCAGCCGAGGTCGGACACGGAATCGGCCAGCGAGTAGTAGTCCTTCTCCTGGACGCGGGTGATCAGGAGCTCGAGGCCGATGAGCAGGAAGAAGACGGGGATGGCGAGGACGACGTAGCTCATGACGCCGGAGGGACCCCGCCCGATTCTACCGCGTCAGACCAGCAGCAGCTCCCCGCGCCGGCGCCGGTCGCGGCCGCTGCGCCGCTCGAGGTGGTGAGGAGCGGGCGCTTCGGCCTGCCGGCGCTCGTCCTGGCGCCGCTCGACCACGATCCTCACCTCCGGGCTGCCGTGGAGCAGGTGGCGCAGGACGGGGGCCGTGGCCTCGCGGTGCCGCGAGATCACGAGGACGGGCGTCTCGCGCCAGTTCTGGCGGGCGGTGCAGGCGGGGCAGATGCCGTGGGTCACCGCGACGTTCTCCGGGCCGAGGTACCGGTCACACCAGGCACAGACGGTGATCATGGGGACGTCACTCCCGGGAGGGTAAGGAGCGTGAATCATACTATTCTCCGCCATGCCGCCGCGCCTGGGAGCCCTCGTCGCGATCCTGTTCTGGGGCGTCTCGTTCGTGGCCACCCGGGCCGCCGTCGCCGAGATCTCGCCGTTCGCGCTGGTCTTTGCGCGGGCCGGCCTGGGCACCGCCCTCCTCGTCGTCATCCTTTCCCGGGGCCAGGCCCCCGCGGCACAGTGGCTGCCGTCGCGCGAGAGCTGGCCCGCGCTGGCCGTGATGGGTTTCGTGGGCGTGGCCTTCCATCAGGGCCTCCAGGGCATCGCCCTGACCATGACCACGGCCACCCAGACCGGCTGGCTCATCGGGGTCACGCCGATCTGGTCCGCCATCCTGGCCGCGATCGTCCTGCACGAGCGCTTCGGACCGCGCAAGCTGATCGGCCTCGCGCTGGGCTTCGCGGGGGCGGTGGTGGTGGTCACGCGCGGCCACTTCTCGCGCGACCTCGCCCGGCTCCCGTCCACGCGCGGCGACCTCCTGATCCTGGCCAGCACGGTGAACTGGGCCGTGTACACCGTGATCGGCCACCCCGTGCTGCGCCGCCTGGGCGCGCCGCGCGCGACCCTGGGCGCGATGGCGGCCGGCTTCGTCATGCTGGGGGTGCCGGTGGCCTGGCTCGGCGTCTGGCGGGACTACGCCCGGCTGAGCCCGCACGGCTGGGCCGCCGTCCTCTTCCTGGGGCTCTGCTGCTCCGGCCTGGGCTACCTCTTCTGGTACGGCGCGCTGGCCAGGATCGAGGCCTCGCGCGTGGCCGCCCTGCTCTACCTGGAGCCGCTGGTCACGCTGGCCTCCGCGGTCGTCCTGCTCGGCGAGCGCGTCCAGGCCGTCACCGTCGCCGGGGGCGGGCTGCTGCTCCTGGGCGTGTTCCTGGTCGAGCGCTCACCGGCCCCGCCCGCGCGCGTCGTACACGAGCCCGACCATGGTCTTGGCGTCGGGCACGCCCCGTCGCTCGGTCGCGAGGAGTGAGTATCCGAGCCCGTCCATCTCCCGGGTCAGCTCGGCGTGCGGGACGAGGACAGGCCCCGCCTCCCGGATGACCCGCATCGACCCCACGGGTTCCCGCGAGGGCGTGATCGCGCTGGCCATGTCCGGCGGGTTCTCCTGGATGATGGAGTAGAGGCGGCCGGGTTCGAGGCCGATCAGCGAGCGCAGCGCCTTCCTCCAGTCGACGTGCTCGAGCACCAGCACGAGGACGATCGCGTCGAGGGGTCCCTGCAGCCGCGTGTCCTCGACGTCGTCCACGACCTCGCGGTGGGCAGACCAGCCGGGCGCGCGCGCCTGCAGACGCTCGGCGAGACGGGCCAGCAGTGCCGCGCTGATGTCGGTGAAGGTGACGTCGAACGGGCGCAGGAACGCGGGATCGGCGTAATCGAGCAGCTGACCGGTCCCCGCCCCCGCCACCACGAGACGCGGGCCCGGCGGCGGATGGTCGCGGAGTAGGCGCGGCAGGAGAAGGGCGTTGGCCTGGGCCTGCCCCACCCGCGCCATGTGCGCGTCGTAGTCGGAGGCCTCGACGCCCTTCCAGGCCTCCCGGAGCGAAGTCATGCGGGAACGCCCGAGTATGATCTATAAGAACGCATGGCGACCATCTCCCCCGACCTCCTCGCCCGTCACAACCTGACTCCGGACGAGTACGAGCGCATCCGCAAGGCGCTGGACCGCGACCCCAACCTGACGGAGCTGGGTCTCTTCTCCGTCATGTGGTCCGAGCACTGCTCGTACAAGAGCAGCCGCATCCACCTCAAGACGCTGCCCACGCAGGGACCGCGCGTCCTTCAGGGCCCGGGCGAGAACGCGGGGGTGGTGGACATCGGGGACGGCCTGGCCGCCGTCTTCAAGATCGAGTCGCACAACCACCCCTCGTTCATCGAGCCCTACCAGGGCGCGGCTACCGGCGTGGGCGGCATCCTGCGCGACATCTTCACGATGGGCGCGCGGCCCATCGCGGTCATGGACTCGCTCCGCTTCGGCCCGCCCACCGATCCGCGCACGCGCCGCCTCATCTCCGGGGTCGTGAAGGGCATCGGCGGCTACGGCAACGCCTTCGGTTGCCCGACCGTCGGCGGGGAGGTGATGTTCGACGAGTGCTACGTGGCCAACCCCCTGGTCAACGCGTTCTGCCTGGGGATCGTGCGCGCGGACGCCATCTTCAAGGGACGCGCCGAGGGCGTCGGCAACACCGTGTTCTACGTGGGGGCCAAGACCGGGCGCGACGGGATCCACGGCGCCACCATGGCCTCCGCGGAGTTCGGGGAGGGCAGCGAGGAGAAGCGGCCGACGGTGCAGGTCGGCGATCCGTTCATGGAGAAGGTCCTGCTCGAGGCCTGCCTGGAGGCGATGGCGAGCGGGGCGGTGGTCGGGATACAGGACATGGGAGCGGCGGGCCTGACCTGCTCGACCTCGGAGATGGGCGCGCGGGCGGGCACGGGGATCGAGATCGACATCGCGAAGGTGCCCAAGCGCGAGACGGGCATGACCGCCTACGAGGTCATGCTCTCGGAGTCCCAGGAGCGCATGCTGCTCGTGGCCGGCCGCGGGCGCGAGGACGAGATCGTCCGCATCTTCGAGAAATGGGACCTGCACGCGGAGGCGATCGGGCAGGTGACGGAAGGCGAGCGCCTCCGCATCTTCAACGAAGGGCGCCTGGAGGCGGACGTTCCCAACCGGGCCCTCACCGACGAGGCCCCCCTCTACGACCGTCCGTGGGTCGAGCCGCGCAACCCCGCCGTGGACGAGGACGTCCTCGCCCTGCCTCCGCCCTCCGACCTCGGCCGCGCGCTGCTCGAAGTGCTGGCCTCGCCCAACGTGGCCTGCAAGCGCTGGGTCTACCGCCAGTACGACTCGACGGTGCGCACGAACACGCTCGTCGGTCCGGGCTCGGACGCCGCCGTCCTGCGCGTGAAGGGCACGAAGCGCGCCCTGGCCATGTCCGTGGACGGCAACGGCCGCTATTGCCGGCTCGACCCCTACGAGGGGGCGCGCCTGGCCGTGGCCGAGGCCTGCCGCAACGTGGCCGCCGCCGGCGGCGTCCCCATCGGCGCCACCAACTGCCTCAACTTCGGCAACCCGGAGCGGCCGGAGGTGATGGGGCAGTTCGTGATGGCGGTGCGCGGGATGGGCGAGGCCTGCCGCGCGCTGGGCGTCCCCATCACCGGCGGCAACGTCTCGCTCTACAACGAGACGGACGGGCGCGCGATCGACCCCACGCCCGTGATGGGAGTGGTCGGCCTGCTCGAAGACGCCGCGCGCGTGTTGCGGCGATCCTTCCTGGCCGAGGGCGACTTCGTGTACCTGCTGGGCGACACCGGCCCCGACCTCGGCGGCAGCGAGATGCTCAAGGTCGTCCACGGCCGGGTGGCCGGCCGGCCGCCCCGCCTGGACCTCGACGCCGAGAAGCGGCTCCATGCCTTCCTGGCCGAGGGCGCGGCGCGCGGCGTCCTGCTCTCCGCCCACGACCTCAGCGACGGCGGTCTCGGGGTGGCCGCCGCGGAGTGCTGCTTCGCGGGCGAGGAGCCCGGCCTCGGCGCGCGCCTGGAGCTGACGGCCGGCTTGCGGCCGGACGTGCTGGTCTTCTCGGAGACGCCGTCGCGGGCCATCGTGACCACGCGCGACGAGCTGCGCATCGCCGAGCTGGCGCGGCGGCACGGCGTGCGCTGGGCGCGGATCGGGACGGTCGGCGGGGACCGGCTGGCGATCAAATCCGGGGGTGCCATGCTCGTCGACCTCACGGTCGACGAGCTCCATGAGGCCTGGATGAGCCTGGAGCGGCTGCTCTCGGGGCGCGCCTAGGGATCGCCTTCCCGATCGGCTATCATCGGGCCTTCGGGGGCCTCCAAGCGATGTCCGGCGCCACTCCTGTCCTCGACGACCACTTCCGCGACCACTGTGGGCTGTTCGGCATCCACGGCCACCCGGAGGCGGCGCGTCTGGCCTACCTCGGCCTCTATGCCCTCCAGCACCGCGGGCAGGAGTCGGCGGGGATCGTGGCCTCGGACGGCGCGACCATGCGCCTCGAGAAGGCGATGGGCCTGGTGAACGACGTCTTCACCGACGCCCGCCTCGACAGCCTGTCCGGAGACCGGGCCATGGGCCACGTCCGGTACTCGACGGCGGGGGACACCGTCAGCGCGAACGCCCAGCCCATCTTGATCGAATGCCATCGCGGCCCGATCGCGCTGGCCCACAACGGCAACATCGTGAACGCGCCGATCCTGCGCCAGGAGCTGGAGGCGGCGGGCTCGATCTTCCAGTCCACCTCCGACACCGAGGTCGTCCTCCACCTGTACGCGCGCAGCCACCGCGGGACGCTCGAGGACGCGATCGCGGCCAGCCTCTCGAAGGTGATGGGCGCTTTCTCGCTGCTCTTCCTCACGAAGGACGCCCTCGTGGCCGCGCGCGATCCCTGGGGGTTCCGGCCCCTCGTCATCGGGAAGCTGGAGGGGGCGACGATCGTGTGCTCCGAGAC
This sequence comes from Vicinamibacteria bacterium, assembly GCA_041481445.1. GTDB lineage: Bacteria > Acidobacteriota > Vicinamibacteria > Fen-336 > Fen-336 > AA29. Next base: position 6,674 of record JBGPBV010000172.1, on the reverse strand, counting down.
CTGCGCCCTCGACCTCATCGACGCCGAGTACGTGCGCGACGTCGAGCCGGGCGAGCTGATCGTGATCGACCGCGGCGGGCTCCGCTCGTTCCGGCCCTTCCCGCCGGAGCCGGTCCGCCAGTGCGTGTTCGAGCACATCTACTTCGCGCGTCCGGACAGCCAGGTCTTCGGCCACAACGTGCTCGGCTCGCGGCTCCGGCTGGGGCGTCAGCTCGCGCGCGAAGCCCCCGCCGACGCCGACATCGTGGTGCCCGTCCCCGACAGCGGGATGGGGGCGGCCCTGGGCTACTCCGAGGAGAGCGGCCTGCCGTTCCGGTGGGGCCTCATCCGCAACCACTACGTCGGGCGGACGTTCATCGAGCCCAAGCAGTCGATCCGCTCCTTCGGGGTGAAGATCAAGCTCAACCCGGTGCGACAGGTCCTGGAGGGCAAGCGGGTCGTGCTCATCGACGACTCCATCGTGCGGGGCACGACGTCGCGCAAGATCGTGGGCATGGTGCGGGAGGCGGGCGCGCGCGAGGTGCACATGCGCATCAGCAGCCCGCCCACCACCGGCCCCTGCTACTACGGCATCGACACGCCCCTCAAGAACGAGCTGATCGCGTCCAGCCACTCCGTCGAAGAGATCCGGCGCAGCATCGCCGCGGACAGCCTGGCCTACCTCTCCCACGACGGGCTGCTCGCGGCCGTCGGCGACGCCGAGGGCCAGCGTCATTGCACCGCCTGCTTCTCGGGCCGCTATCCGGTCGCGGTCTCCATGGTCGAGGACTGGCAGCTCAAGCTGTTCGAGAAGATCAGGGCCTGAAGCTCGGCGCGGCCTCGGGAGGAGCGGGCGCCGCCGGCGGCCGGTCGATCCCCATGGCGTCCGGCTGCAACACGACGAATCCGAAGACTCCTCCACCCGGCCGCGAGAACGTGACTTCGATCGGGACCGGCCCCGCGGAGGGCGCGATGGCCAGCGGCGCGCGCGTGCGGGTCAGGGCCACGGGAGCGCCGCCGGCCAGGCGCAGCTCGGCGGCGACACCCCGGCCCACCGTCGCCGCCGCGTAGTCGCCCTCGAGGCGGCGCTGCATGCGCACGCGGAACTCCGCGCTCGGCGCGCCCGACCAGGCCATGACCGCCGGCGCCAGGTAGGCGTTGCCCGACCCGTAATCGCTGAGGATCGTCGCCGCCGCCGTCCCGACGCGCCCGGCGCCGCCGCAGGAGAAGGATCCCGCTATCCGCGAGTACCGGCACGGCGTCCACGGGTCCTCGGCGCGCATCCGCGCCTCCACGGTGGCGGCCCCGCTCCCGCCGGTGCCCAGCTCTACGGCGGCCACGGGAGCGGCGCGCGCGCGGATGGCCCAGAGCGCGAGAGCGACGGCGGTGAGGATCGTCGCCGCGCCGGCGATCGAGCGCTTACGGCGTAGAAGCAAGCGCTCGGCCCGGGCCGCGGCGCGCAAGAGCGGGCGATGCCACCTCCGCACCGACGGGGTCACGGCGACGAAGAGCGCCGCCGCTATGGCCAGCGCGGCCGTCACGCGACCCGCTCCGTCGGACGGCAATGGTCCGTCCGGCGTGAAAGTCACATGGCCCGGCGGGATCCAGGCCGCGGGCACCCGCGACCATGCCCCGGGCACGGAGGGCGCTGCATACACGGGGACTTCACGTCCGTCGGCGAGGCGCGCCCGCCAGCGGGGGTAATACCCGGTGCCCAGGGCCACCAGTGCGGGCTCGCTCGTGCCGCGGAGCTCGACGTCGATCTCGTCGTTCCGGAGGCCGGTGACGACGGCCTCGCCGGCGCCGCGCTCGACCCGCGCCAGCCGCCCGTCCCATCCCGGCCAGGCGCGCACGTAGTACCGGCCGAAGCGGAGCTCGGTCGCGGCGTCTCCGAGCGTGGGGGGAGCGCCCTTGGAGGCGATCCACCGCACGTCGAACCGCTGGAGGCTCGCCGGAGACGCGTCCTGCATCCGCTCGCGTCCGACCGCGCAGGGAGAGGCGTCGTCGACGAAGAGGACGGGCAAGCCCGTCTCCGCGGACAGGTGGTAGATCCAGCTCGAGTCGCTGTCGCCCTCGTACAGCAGGCGCTCGAAGCCGCCGCTCGCGGGCCGGGTGCGCGCCCACTCCACCAGGGCCCGGAAGCCGTCGGGGTCGGGGACGGCGGCCCCCGCCGCGCGCACGTCGGCGACCCGGGCGGCGAGGAACGGCACGGCTGCGCGCAGCAGCACGAGCAGGAGCAGGCCAAGGACGGCGGCCGCCCACGGCCTTCGCCACCGGTCGAGGGGGCGCACCCGGCCGCGCAGGGAGGCGACGGCGAGGCAGACGGCGTAGGCGGCGAGCGCGAACAGGAGGGGCCGCGCCAGCGTCACGAACCGGAAGGGCTGGAGACGCGTGAACCAGGCGGAGCCGGCCGTGCCGAGCAACACGTGGGGTGCATCGCTGTAGCTGAGGACGAGCACGGCCGCCGTGAGGCCGGTCAGGGTGGGCGCCAGGCGTCGTGAGGCGAGCGCGGCCAGCATCCCGAGCGCGCCCACTCCGATCACGATCGGGAACGACGACACGGGAGCGTGCAGCGACGCCAGCAACTCGTCGAAGGTGACGTCCAGCGAGGGAGAGCGGAACGCGAAGGGGAGGCCGTAGTCGAACACTCGACGCAGGAGCGGCCACCAGACCCATGCCGCAGCGAGGGTGCCAATCGCAACGTGCATCCCGAGCTGCAGGACCCGCCTCGGACGGGCTTCGGGCGACAGGGCGGCCGCGAGGAGCAGCGCCACCATCCACGCGAGCACGAAGGTGAGGCTCGAGGGGTGGCAGGCGGTGCCAAGGGCCACCGTGACCCAGATGACGGCGGCCCCCGCGAGCCGTGGCCGGGCCAGGAAGTCGAGGCCGGCGATGAACGCGGTCAGCGTGAAGCACTGGGCCAGCGCGCCATGGACGAGACCGACGCCGAGGATCGCGCCCGCGGCGCCGCTGTCGAACCCCCCCAGGTCGACCAGCGACAGCGCGCCCACCACGAAGGCCAGCCACCGGCGGCTCATGCGGAGGGCGAGACGCGTCAGGTTGACGCAGAGCAGGACGTGGCAGGCCACGGCCAGCGCGAACAGGACCGCGGGGATGTCGTCGCGTGCCCCGGAAAACACGGCCAGCCACGCCGCAACGAGGTACGTCATGACCGGGTACATGTCGTAGGGCGCATGGCCCGACGAGACGCCGAGGAGCCAGCGGGGAATGCCGGACCCTTCCCGCAGCGACCGCTCGAGCGCCCGCGTGAGGACGTGGTGGGGCCCCCAGTCGCCGATCCGCCAGCGCACCTCCGCCGGCGTGCCCCAGAAGATCGCCAGCCCGAGGGCGGCCACGGCCAGCGGGACGAGCCAGCGGGGCGGCCGCGGGAGGCGCTCGCGTCTGGTCGCGGTCACGATCGAGAGAAGGGCGGCGGCGATCCCTGCGGAAAGGACGAGCGCCCATCCGCCGGCGGCGGTGGCGGGAACGATCAGGACCACCGCGGCGGCCACGGCGAAGAGGAGGACGAGGAGCAGAGCGCCGGCATTCTACGGCGAACCCGGGCGCGGCCCGCGCGGCGGACGTGCGCGCCGGCATAGAATGCCGCGCAAATGCCGCGACTCCTCGCCGTCGGACACGTCACCTGGGACCGCGTGCAGGGCCGCACCGTGCTGGGGGGGTCCGTGACCTACGCCACCCAGACCGCGCGCAAGCTCGGCTGGGAGGCGGCCGCCCTGACCGCGGCCGGGCCCGACTTCGAGCCCGAGCGCGACCTGCCCGGCGTGACCGTCTTCCTCTCGCGTGGCGAAGCGACCACGCGCTTCGTCAACAGCTACGGCGAGGATGGGGCGCGGACCCAGGTGCTCTCGGCGCGGGCGGCCGACGTGCCGTTGTCGCTCGTCCCCGAGGAGTGGCGCGCACCGGACGTGCTCCTGCTGGGCGGGGTGGCGGCGGAGATCAAGGGCAGGGCCGCCCTTTCCTTCGAGGCGGGCGTGGTCGGGGCCAACGCGCAGGGCTGGGTGCGCGCGTTCGGGCCCGGAGGCGAGGTGTCGCCCTGCGAGTGGGAGCACCCGGAGCAGAGCCTGGCCGGCGTGCACGCCCTCTTCCTCTCCGAGCACGACATCAAGGGCGCGATGGCGCGGTCGCGCGCGCTCTTGTCCTTCGTCCCCATGATCGCGGTGACGAGCGGATGGCGAGGCCTGTCCCTCCTCACCCGCGACGGGATGGAGGTGGTGTCGGGGCTGCCGCGGCCGGAGGTCGACCCCACGGGCGCGGGAGACGTGTTCGCGACCGCCTTCCTGGTCCGGTACCAGGAGACGGAGGACCCGTCGGAGGCGGCGGTCTTCGCCTGCTGCGCGGCCTCCTGCGTGGTGGAGGGCCTGGCCACCACCACCCTGGGCGACCGCGCGGAGATCACGCGGAGGATCCAGATGCGGGAGCGGCTCATCGAGGAGGGCGAGTGGGAGGAGTAGCCCGCGAGCGGTTCCAGAGGATGCGCGAGGCCGTGCGCGCGCTCTACGACCGCAACCGCCAGCGCGGCCACGCCGCCTGGTGCGGGTACGACTACGACTTCGTCTGCCCCTCGATGGGGACCTATCCGTTCCAGTGGTTCTGGGACTCCTGCTTCCACACCGTCGCCCTCTCGCATTTCGACCGCGAGCGCGCGCGCAGCGAGGTGCGGTCGCTGCTGCGCAACGCCCAGCCGGACGGGTTCGTGGCCCACGTCACCTTCTGGCAGCGCGAGGCCTTCCTCGAGATGCTCGCGACCTACTCGATCGCCTACCGCACGCCGTACCTCAGCGACTGCATCCAGCCCCCGGTGCTGGCGGAGGCGGTGCAGGCGGCGGCGCGCGGCCCGGGCGGGCGCGAGTTCCTGGACGAGGTGCTGCCGAAGGTGCGCCGCTACTACGACTGGCTGGACCGCGTCCGCGATCCGGACCGTGACGGCCTCGTCGCCACCTTGCAGCCGGACGAGTCGGGCCTCGACCACACGCCGAAGTACGACCGCTACCTCGGCATCGAGGGCACGGAGCTCGAGGACTACACCGCGGCCTGGGAGCGCGTGGCCGGCCCCTATGCGAAGGTCGGCCGCGATCCCGAGAAGATGTTCGCGCTCGACCGGTTCATCTGCGAGGACGTGCTCGTCAACACGATCTACGGCGAGAACCAGCGGGTCCTGGGCGGCCTCCTGGAATCGGTGGGGGACGCCGCGGGAGCGGCGGCGATGCGCGCCCGCGCCGCTCGGACGACCGAGGGCCTGGTCGCGAAGTGCTACGACGACGAGGCCGGCCTCTTCTTCGACCTCGCCGGCCGTCGCGAGGAGCGGCTACGCGTCAACACCGTGTCGTCCCTGATGCCGCTCGCCCTGCCCGATCTTCCGTCGAAGGTCGCCGAGCGGATCGTGGCGCACCTCACCGACGAGCGCGAGTACGCGGCGCCCTTCCCGGTGCCGTCGGTGGCGATGAACGAGCCGAGCTACGCGCCGGGCGTGGTCGGCATCAAGCTCGTCTGGCGCGGCCCGGCCTGGATGAACACGAACTGGTACCTCGCGCGGGGGCTGCGCCGGCACGGCCGCGACGACCTGGCGCGCCGGATCGAGGACCGCTCGGGGGCGATGGTCGAGGGCCCGTCCGGCTTCCGCGAGTACTACCATCCGGTGACGGGTGAAGGGAACGGCGCGAAGGACTTCTCCTGGACCGCCCTCGTCCTCGACCTGCTGGCCACGAGCGCGGCGGAAGCCTGAGGCGTCGTTCGATCAAAGGCTACGGCGCCTCCGTGCGCGCCTTGGCCGTGCGCAGCCCTTCCGCCACGCCCTGCTCGATCCCGCCGCGGATCTTCCCGAGGATGACGCCGGAGAGCATGCCCGTCGGCGGGTCGATGCGCGCGCGGTAGAGGTCGACGAGGTAGAAGCCGCCGGGAGGCGCGGGTGCGTCCAGGAGGGCGGTGAGGTCCAGGCCGGCCTGGAAGTAGTGGCTGGCGTAGATCTGCTTCGAGGCCACCGCCGCGCGCGTGGCATCGCCCGGATCGCGCCAGATCGTCATGTGGTACACGGCGATCGTCGGCTTGGGCCCGAACTTGTCCTTCGCCCAGTAGAAGACGTCCTCGGCGCCGGCCAGGTGCCCGGCCGGGAAGTCCTCGAGGTACTTCTGCAGCTCGGGCGCGTACTGCGGCAGGTAGGGCGAGGCCGCCATCACCTTGCGGAACTCCGCCGCCGTCTCCAGCGGCTGGGTGTTGTCGACGTAGGTGGCCATCTCCGCGGTCCCGCCCTTCTGGTAGGCGGTGACGTACTCGACCAGCATCTGCCTCATGAGCTGCGTGGCCCGGGCGCGCGCGTCCGGGGCGCTCCAGTCCATCTCGCGGCGGATCCGCTCCAGGGCGGACCGCGCGAGCTTGAGGTCGCAGTCGCCGGGCTTGCATTGGCGCGCGGCCGCGAAGTCGCCGTCCTCCAGGGTGAGGCCCTCGAGGTCGGCAAGCACCGGAGGCGTGTGAAAGGCGCCCATCTGAAGCGTGGACGGACCACGCCGGAACTTCGTGACGTCCCGCAGCCGCTGCAGGAAGGTGTCCTTGCTCGAGGCGACCCGCACCGCGCCGAAGGCGGCCATCTCCGCGGTCCCGCCCTTCTGGTAGGTGGTGACGTACTCGACCAGCATCTGCTTCATGAGCTGCGTGGCCCGGGCGCGCGCGTCCGGGGCGCT
>JBGPBV010000171.1:0-14220 GCA_041481445.1 Vicinamibacteria bacterium | reverse complement strand
CGTACGACCTGGCCGCGGCGGTCACCGGCAGCAGCGCCCCCGATCCCGACCCGAGCAACAACTCCGTCACGGCCCTGGTGACACCGAACCGGAACGCCGACCTGAACATCGTGTTCTTCAATCCGCGGAGCGCGCCGCCCGTGGGGTCCAGCGTGTCGCTGTTCGTGATCGTGCGGAACGCCGGTCCGGCGACGGTGAGCGGCGTGACGGCCCACTTCCAGGTGCCGGCCGGGTACACCATCTTCGCGGGCGGAACCGGCGATGGCGACTACGACCTCGCGACGGGCGACTGGACGATCGGATCGATGGTCTCGGGCGTGGCGCAATTGAACTTCTCCGCGACCGTCAACGCGACGGGGCCGTACGACCTCCTGGCCACGGTCACGAGCGGCGCCCCCGATCCCAACCTCGCGGACAACCAGGCGACGGTCCTCGTCACGCCGAACGCCAATGCCGATCTGCGCATGTCGTTTACCTTTGCCCCGCCGTCGGGCACGCTGGCGCCGGGCGCGTCCGCGCAGTTCGTCATCGAGGTCGTGAACGGCGGTCCGGCCGCCACCACCGGCGTGGCCGCCCGCGCCAAGATGCCGGCCGGCTACACCCTGACCGGCTACTCCCTGAGCGCCAGCCGCCAGGAGGTGGGCACCTACGATAGCGGCACCGGTGAATGGATCATCGGGGCGCTGCCCTCCGGGGGCCTCAACCGACTCACGCTGAGCGGGACCGTCAATGCCACCGGGCCGCTCGGCCTGACCGCGATGATCACGGCGAGCGCCGCCCCGGATCCGAACCTTGCCGACAACGCGGTGACCGCGGCCCCGGCGAACCGGCCGGCCGTGGCCAACGCCGGACCCGACCAGTCGGTGATCGCGCACGTGCCCGTCGTCCTCGATGGCAGCGCCTCCAATGACCCCGATGGCGACCTCTTCACCTTCGCGTGGACCTTCGTCCTGCGCCCCGTCAACAGCACCGTCACTTTCACCGGCGCTACGACCGCGGCCCCGTCGTTCGTGCCCGACCTCGGCGGAACCTACGTCGCCCAGCTCACGGTCACGGACAGCCACGGCGCGGTCGGCCTCACGAGCCGCGTGACCGTCTCCGCCGTCGTGGACGACCATCCCCCCACGATCACCTCCGCCGCCCCCACCGCGGGCGCCGTGGGCCAGGTATATCGCTACGACGTGAGGGTGACCGATCCGGATCCCGGCGACACTCTCGCCTTCTCGCTGCCCGTGGCCCCCGCCGGAATGGCGATCGATCCGAGCACGGGCGTCGTCACGTGGACTCCCGCCGACGGCCAGGGCGGCCCGCAACCGGTCACCGTGCGCGTGCAGGACAACCGTGGCCTGTTCGCCACGCAGAGCTTTACCATCCAGGTCTCGTCCGCCGCCAACGAGGCTCCCCACGCCGGCGACGACGCCTACGAAGTCCACGTCGACGAGTCGCTCGGCGTCGGCGCGCCGGGACTGCTCGCCAACGACACCGACGCCGACGGCACGCCCCTCACCGCCGTGCTGCGGAGCCGGCCCACCAACGGTGACCTCGACTTCAGCCCGGACGGCTCGTTCACCTATACGCCCCACACCCTGCAAGACGGCGAGCTCGTGCTCGCCGAGCACGTGAATCTCGCCACGCGAGTGCCCGGCGTCACCGTCAACGCGAGCGGCTTCTTCCCGGGCCGTCCGCCGGAAGCAGCGATCGACGACAGCCTCGTCACCTACTGGGTCTCCGGCCGCGGCGATTCACCGGTGTTCCTCGAGGTCGTCTTCCCGCAGGACGTGACCGTGGAGCGGGTGCAGCTCCTGGGCAGCCCCAACAACGTCTTTGGGAGTATCTCGGCCGGCATCTTCCAGATCCTCGCCGCCGACGGGACGGAGCTTCACAACACGGGGCCCGTCGAGCTAGTGGGCCCCAACCGCGACGGCACCCTGGTCGTGCCGGCCCTGGCCGGCGTCCGGCGCGTGCGCTTCACCGCGACCGCCGCGGACAAGGGCGACGTCGTCTTCGTCGGCTTCGGCGAGCTCAAGGTGATCGGCACTGCGCTCATCCGCCGCGCGCGGAACCTCGAGCCAAACCTCGTGCAGCTCCTGCCCGTCTCCGTGCAGGCCAGCAGCACCATCGCTCCGAACACCCCTGAGAGCGTGATCGACGACAACACGGCCACGAACTGGTACGCGGCCTCCTTCGGCGCCGGCCAGTTCATCGAGGTCCTCTTCCCGGTCGACGTCACCGTGACCGGGCTGGAGACCTTGAACCCGTCCGCGCGGCCGGACGGGTTCGGCAGCTCGAACCCGATCCTGTGCCGGGGCGCCTTCCAATTCTTCGACGGCGGCGACACGCTCTTGTTCGACAGCGGCGTGGTGGACACTCCGTTCAACGACCGCGGGCTCGGCGAGTCGCTGTTCAGCCTGTCCGTTCCCGAGACGTCCGGCGTCCGGCGCGTGCGCTACACCGTCGCCTCCTGCGCGGGCAGCTCGTTCCCCGCCGGCTTCTCCGAGATCCGCGTCCTCGGGTCGGCGTCGTTGGACACGCCGGCCTTCCAGATGTCCAAGAAGCTCCAGACGCTCGCCGGCCGCGAGGCCCACTCGACCCCCATCGTGATCAACCTCACCGACGACAACGGCGACGGCCACATCGACGCGAGCGACATCCCGGATATCGTCGTCCCCGTCGAGAGCCTCACCAGCCAGATCACGGGTGAGATCAAGGTCGTCAGCGGCGACGACGGCCGCGAGCTCTTCACCGCGGGCGGTCCGAACCTGGTTTCACCCTGGTCCGAGGTCGCGGCCGGTGACCTCGACGGCGACGGGATCCCCGAGATCGTGGCCCTCCACGCCGACGGGAACCACCTCATCGCCTTCGAGCACACGGGCCAGGTGCGGTGGATCAGCGATTCCAACCCGATGCCGGGGTTCGCCCTCGGGGCCGGCATCGTCACCGGCGCCGTCTCCATCGCCAACCTGGACGGTGGCCCTCGCCCCCACATCGTCGTCGGGGCTTCGGTGTTCGACGCCGACGGCAAGCTCCTGGGCGACGGCCGCACGCTCGGCGGAACGACCGCCGGCATCGGCTTGCGATCCGCGATCTCGGCCATCGCGGACCTCGACCTGGACGGCATCCCCGAGGTCGTCGCCGGTCCCACGGCCTACCACCTGACGGGCGGCCACTTGACCAAGGTCTGGCAGCGCGCCGACCGCGCCGACGGCTACGTGGCCATCGCGAACTTCGACGACGATCCGTTCCCCGAGATCGTGGCCGTCGCGAACGGCTTCGTGTACATGCTCAACCACGACGGCACGGACGCCGAGGTATGGAACCCGCCGACGCATGCCCCCGTCGCCATCCCGGGCGGCGGCCAGGGCGGGGCGCCGCTCATCGCGGACGTGGACGGTGACGGCGTTCCCGAGATCGGCGTCGCCGCCTTCAGCCAGTACGTGCTGTTCAACCGGGACGGCTCCGTGCGCTGGAAGGCGGCCATCAGCGATCGCAGCTCCAACTCGACGGGGGCGGTCGCCTTCGACCTCGACGGCGACGGCCAGCTCGAGATCGTCTACCGCGACGAGCAGTTCCTGCGGGTCTTCCGCGGGTCCGACGGCGTGCTGCTGGCCAAGACCGCGATCGGATCGAGCACCTGGGCGGAGCAGCCGGTGGTCGTGGACGTCGACAACGACGGCCACGCCGACATCGTCGTGACCTCCGATTTGTTCCGGCAGCAACCGGGCGACACCGGACTCTTCGTCCTGCAGGACGTCGCGAACAAGTGGACGCGGACGCGCCGCATCTGGAACGAGCACAGCTACCACGTCACGAACGTCAACGAGGACGGCACCATCCCGCTCGTGGAGACGCCGCACTGGCTCGTCCCCGGGCTGAACGGGTTCCGCGTCAACGCGTTCCCGCCCGGCGAGGCGCCGGATGCCGCGGACAGCTTCACGTACGTGGCCAGCGACGGCACCCTCGAGTCCAACGTGGCCACCGTCCGCATCGCCGTCCGCACGCCGAACGGCGCGCCGCGCGTGACCTCGGCTCCCGTCACCACCGCCGCTCCCGCCCTGCGCTACGTCTACGCGCCCCTGGCCGTCGACCCCGACCCCGGCGACGTGCTCACGTTCTCCCTGCCGACATCGCCGGCGGGCATGACCATCGATCCCGGCTTCGGCCTCATCCAGTGGACGCCCACGACCGGCCAGCTCGGTCCGCAGTCGGTGGTGGTCAAGGTCCGGGACGTCAAGGGCGCCTTCGCCCTCCAGGCCTTCACGGTGCAGGTCGCGAGCGCGGCGACGGTTCCGGACGTCGTGGGCCAGCCGCAGGCCGCGGCCCAAACCACGATCACGTCCGCCGACCTGGCCGTCGGGGAGATCACCACCCGCAACAGTCCTACCACGGCCGCGGGATCCGTCCTCGACCAGAACCCGGACGCGGGGACGCTGGTGGCGCGCGGCTCGACGGTGAGCCTCGTCGTGTCGCTCGGTCCGGCGCCGGTGGGAACGGTGCCGGACGTGGTGGGGCTGCCGCAGTCCAGCGCGGAAGCAGACATCCGTGCCGCCGGCTTCCTCGTCGGCGCGGTCGCCGGCCAGAACAGCGCGACCGTCCCGTTCGGTGTCGTCCTCGCCCAGAACCCCGCCGCCGGCGCATTGGCCACGCCGGGCTCAGGTGTGGACCTCGTCGAGTCGCTCGGTCCGGCGCCCGGCAACGTCGACCAGGACGGCGACGGCTTCACGCCGGACGGCGGTGACTGCAACGACGCGAACGCCACGATCCATCCCGGCGCCTTCGACATCCCGGGCAACGGGATCGACGAGGACTGCAACGGCCTGGACGCCATCCCCGGCGACGACACTCCGCCTACCGCGGAGATCGAGTCTCCCGGTGAGGAGGCGGCGGTGAGCGTGCCGACCGACATCGTCGGATCGGCCGCCGACGCGCACTTCCTCCGCTACACGCTCGAGAGGGCCGGCGTGAACGAGGAGGGCTTCACGCTCCTCGCGTCCGCGGTCACGCCGGTGGAGAACGGCGTCCTCGGACGGCTCGACCCGTCGCTCCTCGAGAACGGGCTCTATCGCGTGCGCCTCACCGTCGAGGACGTCAACGGTCAGCGCTCCGTGGCCGAGCGCGTCTACCGGGTGGCGGGCGAAGCCAAGGTGGGCGTGCTCGCCCTGTCGTTCGTGGACCTGAAAGTCCCGCTGTCGGGGATCCCGATCACCGTCATCCGCAGCTACGACAGCCGGGTGAAGGAGCAGCGGGACTTCGGCGTCGGCTGGAGCCTGCAGGTGAAGACGGGCACCTACCAGAACAGTCATCGCCCGGGCGACGGCTGGACGGTGACCACGGCCGGCGGTCCCTTTGGCCTGCCCTGCGCGGTGGTCACGGAGGTGCGCTCCCACCTGACGGAGCTGCGTCTCTCCGACCGCGAGTCCTACCGGTTCCGGCCCCGGCTCAAGGACCTCACCGCCCTCGTGGGCGGATGCGTGGGGACGGCCGCCTTCGACTTCGTCGACGGCACGCTCCCCGGGGCCACCCTCGAGGTGCTCGGGCCCACGCAGATCCTCTACACCTCCGGCGACGTCGTCACGCAGTTCGACGGCGACGCCGATACCGGGCTCGTGTTCGACCCGCCGAAGGTCCGCCTGACCACGATCGACGGGCGCGTCGTCGACTTCGACCGCACGGCCGGCGTGACCCGGATCCAGGACGCAAGCGGGAACGCGCTGAGCATCACCGCCGGCGGCATCGTCCACACGTCGGGAAAGACCATCGCCTTCACGCGCGACGAGCAAGGGCGCATCACGCGCATCACCGACCCCGCGGGAGCGACGCTCGGCTATGTCTATGACGAGAGCGGCGATCTGGTGGAGTTCCGGGACCAGGCGGCGAGCCAGACCACGTTCCTCTACGGCACGAAGCACGACCTCCAGGAGATCCACGACCCGCTGGGCCATCGCGCCTTCCAGGCCGAGTACGACGCCGACGGCCGCCTGATCGCGAGGGTCGACGGCAAGGGCGGGCGGATGGAGCTCGCGCACGACGTCGACCAGCGCGAGGAGACGATCACGGACGCGCGGGGCCACGTCACGCGCTTCGTGTACAGCGAGCGGGGCGACGTCGTGTCGCAGGAGGCGACGGTCACGATCGAGGGGACGAGCACGGTGGCCCGGAGCACCTTCGAGCACGACGCCCAGGGGAACACGCTGGTGGCGGTGGACGCCGACGGGAGGCGCACGGAGACGAGCTACCAGGGGCAGGACGTGCTCTCGTCCGTGGTGGATCCCGCCGGCCTCGCCCTGCGCACGACGTCGACCTACAACTTCCTCCACCGGCCCTTGACCCAGACCGACCCCGCCGGCAGCACCACCTCGTTCGCCTACGACCACCAGGGTGCGCCAACCCTCGTCACCGACGCTCTCGGCAACGCGACGGCGGTCGAGAACGACGACCACGGGCAACCGATCCGCACCGTCGATCCCATGGGCACCGTGACGAGCGCGGTCTACGACGGCACCGGGAACCTCCTGCGTGAGGAGCGCTTCGGCGCCACCGGGAGCACCCTGGCTCGCCGCGAGTACACCTACGACTCCCGCGGCAATCGCCTGACCCAGTCCGTGTTCCGCACCGTCGGCGGCGCGCTGGCTCCGCTCACCACCCGGTTCGCCTACGACGGGCTGAGCCGCCTGGTGGCCACGACCGATCCGCTGGGCCACACCTCCCGTATCGAGTACAACGCGATCGGCAAGGAAGCCGCCCGCATCGATGCGCTGGGAAGGCGCACGAAGTTCACCTACGACGAGGTCGGCGCGCTCACCCGCACCGACTTCCCGGACGGGGCCTTCGAGACGAGGGAGTACGACGCCGTCGGCAACCTCGTGCGCCAGACCGATCGAGGGGGCCACGCGACGAGCTACGAGTACGACGAGCTCAACCGCCTGGTGCGCACGACCGCCCCCGACGGGACGTCCCAGGTCACCGTCTTCAGCCCCGGAGGGCGAGTCGCCGCTCGGATCGACGCCAGCGGCAACCGCACCGATTTCGCCTACGACGCCGCGGGACGGCGGGTCCGCACCACCCTGCCCGAGGCCTTCGACGCCGTGAGCGCGATCGCCCGCCGGGCGGAGACGACGCAGGAATGGGACGCCGCCGGTCGCGTGAAGGCGACGGTGGACGCCCGGGGCGGCCGCACCGAGTTCACCTACGACGCCGTCGGGCGCCGGCTCCGAACGACCCATGCCGACGGGACGGCGCGCGAGGAGCATTACAACGCGGGGGGCCGCGTGGTCGAGCGGCTCGACGAATCGGCGCGCTCGACCGGCTTCGAGTACGACGGGCTGGGCCGGCTCGCCGCCGCCTCCGACGCCGCCGGCGGGCGGACCACGTACCGCTACGACGAGACGGGCAACCTGATCGGCCAGACGGATGCCCAGGGCCGGATCACCCGCTACGCCTACGATGCCCTGGACCGCCAGGTCGAGAAGACCCTGCCCAGCGGCGCTCGGGAGGCGTTCACGTACGACGCGGTCGGGAACATGACCTCCCACCGCGATTTCGACGGGACGACGGTCGGCTACGAGTACGACGTCGTCGGCCGCCTCGCGCGCAAGGGCCTGCCCGACGGATCCGCGGTGACCTTCACCTACACGCCGACCGGCCGGCGCCGCTCCGTCACCGACGCGCGCGGCACGACGCGCTACGAGTACGACGCGAGCGACCGGATCCGGCGCGTCACCCACCCCGGAGGCGAGGTCGTGGACCACGCCTACGACGCCGGCGGCCGCCTGCAGAGGCTCACCAGCCCCGCCGGCGACGTCGCCTACGACTACGACGCCCGTGATCGGCTCCGCCAGGCCACGAGCGCCGCCGGCTCGACCGTCTACCGCTACGACTCCGCCGGCAACCTGATCGAGACTTCCGCCCCCAACGGAGTGTCGACCGAGCGGAGCTACGACGCGCGCGACCGCGTGACGGACATCCGCCACGTCGCGGGCGCCACGACCCTCGCGTCCTTCGCCTACGACCTCTCGCCGACCGGCCGCCGCCTGCAGGTGACGGAGGGCGACGGGGCGGTCGAGGCCTACACCTACGACGCGCTGGACCGGCTACTGGCCGAGACACGCACGGGGACGAGCCCCCGGTCCATCAGCTACGACTACGACGCGGTGGGCAACCGGACGCGGATGGTGCGCGGCGGGGCGGAGACACTTTACGCCTACGACGCCGCCGATCGGCTCCTGAGCGCGGGCCCCACGAGCTACACGTACGACGCGCGGGGCAACGTCCTCACCCAGACGACGGGCGCCTCCACGGTCACGTACGGGTGGGATGCCGAGAGACGGCTCGCGAGCGTCCTCGCCCCGACGGGCACGACGGAGTTCACCTACGACGCCGACGGCAACCGCGTGGAGCGGCGCGTGGGTGAGGACGTCACCCGGTTCCTGGTCGACGGCGCCAACCCGACGGGGCTGTCGCAGGTGCTGGAGGAGCGCGACGACCTGGGTCACGTACGTGCCCAGTTCACCTACGGCAAGCACTTGCTGGCGACGACCCGTGCCGGCACGCCCGCGTTCTACCAGACCGACGCGCTCGGCAGCGCGCGTCTCCTGACCGACGCCGCCGGGAACGCGACGGACGCGTACGGCTACGAAGCCTACGGGGCCCTCGCCTCGTCCGCGGGCTCGACGGTCAATCCGTACCTGTTTGCCGGCGAGCGACTCGAGCCCGCCACCGGCCTCTACGACCTGCGGGCCCGGAACTACGACCCCGCCGTGGGCCGCTTCCTCGGCCGCGATCCGGCGGAGGGAACCCCGAGCGACCCGCGCTCGTCGCACCCCTTCCTCTACGCGCACGCCGATCCCGTCAATCGGAAGGATCCCACGGGCCGGTTCAGCCTGATCGAGCTCGAGGTGGCCGAGGTCAGCGCCGATTCCATCACCTCGTCCTTCAACAACAACCTCCTCACGAAGTTCTTCTTCCCGGTGGGCAAGATCGCCCTGTGCCAGCTCAAGCCGGCCTACCAGCTCCGCGAGGCGGGCCTCTTGATGATCTCGGGCGACGTCCCCGGGGGCGACCTCCTCTACGACACGGCCCAGCTCCTGATCCAGAGCGGGCTGCGCTCGATCTCGGAGGCGGGGACGGACTTCGCGAAGTCGCTCGGCGACATCCAGGTGGTGAAGGTGAAGCTCAACGTGAAATACCTCGATCTGCTCGAGCATGTCACCGGCACTGACGCCGCCGGCCTCCTCGACCCCACCCTGAGCTTCGACGAACGGTTCCGGAAGCTGCGCGAGTTCTACGGGCAGCTCCAGAACTGGCTGACGGACTATGCGAGCGCGTTCGAATCGCTGAAGTCCGGCGACGACTGCCAGAAGTGGGATGCCGTCACCGCCGGCTTCGAGAAGGCCATGGAGATCTCGGGCCTGTTCTGAGCGGGGCACCCGCACCAACTCATGGCGATTGAAGCGTGAAGGGAGGAGGCGAGGTGCCCTCCCGCGAACGTGGGCGGTAAGATTGCTCGAGCATGAGCGTCGAGCCACCGCACGAGCCGGGCCTGATCGAGACTCTCGCCGCGGGAATTGCCCACGAAGTCCGGAACCCCCTCAACTCGCTGCAAATCAACGTCGGCATCCTGGAGCAGGAGCTGCTGGAGCTCCTCCCCGATCGCAGCGTCCATGCCTTCTCGGTTCTCCGGAAGATCTCCGGCGAGATCAAGCGCCTGGATGATTTCGTCTCGGAGTTCCTGAGGTTCGCGCGGCCACCGAAGCTCAACGTCGAGCGACTGGCCGTCCGTCCCCTCATCGCGGACCTCGTGGCATTCATCGCGCCGGAGTGCTCGAAGAAGGGTGTGGCGCTGGAAGCCGATCTTCGTGGCGCCGACACCGCGCTCGTCGACGGATTCCAGCTCAAGCAGGCCGTGCTCAACCTGGTGCTCAATGCCCTCCAAGCCACGCCGAAGGGCGGGCAGGTGGTCGTGCGCACGGCCGGGGACAAGAGGCGTTTCGTCGTTGCCGTCGCGGACGACGGCGAGGGCATGAGCGCGGAGGTCAAGGAAAGGGCCTTCACCCCGTTCTTCACCACCCGCGAAGACGGAACGGGCCTGGGCCTGCCTCTGGTCCGCCGCATCGTCGAGCAGCACGGCGGCTCCGTGGAGATCTCGAGCACGCTCGACGAGGGGACGACGGTCACCCTCGTGTTCCCGGCCGCGCGGGGAGCTTGAGCATGCGCGGAGGCCGGTCCATCCTCCTCGTGGAGGACCACGCGGAGAGCCGCACGAGCCTCGCCTACGTGCTCGAGAAGCGAGGCGAGGTCGTCCACCAGGCGCCGAACGGCCGGTCCGCGCTCGCCACGGCGCGCCGCGAGCGCTTTCACGCGCTCATCCTGGATCTGAAGCTTCCGGACATGGACGGTCTCTCCGTCCTCGACGCCGTCCTGGCGGAGGCGCCGGGACTGCCGGCCATCGTCGTGACCGGCTTCGGGACCATCGACTCGGCGGTCGAGGCGATGAAGCGGGGGGCGGCGGACTTCCTCACCAAGCCGATCCAGGTCGACAACCTGCTCGAGATCCTCGACCGCGTCATCGCGCGCGCGGGCCAGGCGGGAGCGGTGTCCACGCCTCCGCCGGTGGCGAGAGCCGAGATGCAGAAGCTCGGCATCGTGGGCGAGTCGAGGGCGATGCAGGAGCTGTTCGACGCGCTCAAGCGCGCCGCGCCCCACGAGTCGACCGTGCTCATCACGGGCGAGAGCGGGACGGGCAAGGAGCTGATCGCGCGCGCCCTCCACGCGCTCGGCGCGCGGGCGAGCGGCCCTTTCGTGGCGATCAATTGCGCGACGCTCTCCGACCAGCTCCTGGAGAGCGAGCTGTTCGGACACGAGCGCGGTGCGTTCACGAGCGCCGACCGTCCCAAGCCCGGAGTGATGGAGAGCGCGGACGGAGGAACGCTGCTCCTGGATGAGGTCAACGAGATGGGCCTGGGCTGCCAGGCCAAGCTGCTGCGCGCGATCGAGCGGCGCGAGTTCCGGAGGGTGGGCGGCACCCGGAAGATCAAGGTCAACCTGCGCGTCATCGCCGCCTGCAACGTGAGCCTCGAGGACGCGGTCGCCGCCCACCGGTTCCGACCGGACCTCTACTACCGGCTGAAGGTCCTGACCCTCGACGTGCCGCCCTTGCGTCGCCGCAAGGAGGCGATCCCCGTGCTCGCCCAGCGCTTCCTCGACGAGGTGACGGCCACCGCGCGCCTTCCCGCGCGGCGGCTCGCGCCCGAAGCCGTGGCTCGACTCGTCCGCTACGAATGGCCCGGCAACGTGCGCGAGCTGCGGAACGTGATGGAGAGCGTCGCGCTGATGACGTCACGAACGCTGATCGACGCCGAGGACCTGCCCCCGAGCGTCCGGAAGGTCGCCGAAGGCGCGATCCTTGTTCCGGTCGGGACGAGGCTCGATACGGCGGAGCGAGAGATCATCAAGCGCACGCTGGAGGCCTACCCTTCGGTGAAGGAAAGCGCGCGCGTCCTCGGCATCGGCCTGCGGACGCTCCACACGAAGATAAGGACTTACGGCCTTCGCCACCGGCGTTCCTGAGCCCGAAGGCCCGTCTCCGCGCCGAATCGGCACTCCGATGAGGCCGGCGAACACACCGAAGTGCCAAAACGGCACGCTGCCGCCGGCGACTCCTGACGAGCGGTGCCGAATCGGCGCTCTCGGCTCGTTTCGGGCCTCTGTCGTGGGAGGTCTCCGCCGCCGTTAACCCATGGTCTTCAAGGCTCTACGAGGTGAACCACCCGCTCGGCACATTCCTCGCAACGCTGGCGCGCACATGGTGCGAAAGGCCTGGGCTCGCACGACGGCAGGCGCCGCCGCCGCGCCACGGGCGGTCGTCCTGATCGGGGATCCCCACGTCTGGCCCCCGGACCTCGAATCGCTCTTGACCGCCGATGGCTACGCCGCCGGCCACGTGCCCGAGCTCGAAGCCGTGATCCCCATCGTCGAGGCGGCCGCCGTGCGGGCGCTCTTCGTCGTCGCCAGACCACTCGGGGCGAGTGATCTCCTGATCCTGCGCCGCATCCGGCAGACGTCCCCGCAGACGGGGATCGTCGTCGTCGCGAGATCTCCCACGAACCCTGATCTCATGTTGGCCTTCGAGAGCGGGGCCACGGCCTTCCTGTCCTGGCCCGCCTCCAGGGAAGCCCTGCGGCAGGCGGTGGACAGCGGCCAAGGAATCCACTGACATGGAGATCGCGGCGACGAGGGAGGACATCCGTGCGCTCCTCGAGCTGGCCGAGCTCGACCGGAGCCCCGAGCCAGTCGTTCCGGAAGCTCAGGCGCGTGCGCGCGAAGCGGCCGAGCGCCGTGTGCCGGACGAGCTCCTCACGCGCTATCGATGGCTGGCCGCCACCGGGCGATTCCCGGTCCTGGTGGCCGTCGAGCAGGAGACCTGTTCCGGATGCCACGTGCGGCTCGCGACCATGATCGCCTACCGGCTCAAGCGCTCCGTCGGCATCTCTGCGTGCCCACGCTGCCGCCGGATGCTGTATGCGCCCGAGCTCCTCTCCGAACGGCCCGCCGAAGGAGACGTCAAGAAGAAGGCGCGTTCGCGTCGGGGTCCAGGACACACCTCGGCTCACCGCCCGTGATGACCTCGATTCGCCCCGGTCGGAACGCCCCGCGGTGATGATCCCCGACCCCGCAGCGTGGCTCCCCGCCGCCCTCGCGGTGCGGCTCGGGAGCGTCGGCCTCGCTCTCGCGCTGGCGAAGCATCCCGCCTCCAGCCGTTGGGCGGCCTTCGGAGGGTCCGCGATCGCATCCCTCCTCACCGGAGCGTTGGCCTGGATGGTCCTGGCGACCGGAAGCCCCGTCGGGGGAGAGCTGTTGTGGCATCCGGCCTCGGGCTTCCGTCTCGGTTTCGCGGTGGATCGGCTCTCCGCCTGGTTCCTCCTCGTCCTGGCCCTTCTCGCGATCCCCATCGCGGTCTACAGCCTCGGATACGTCGCCCAGGGAGCGCTGCGCCGCCGCTCCGCCTTCGTGGCCGTGGGATTCAGCGTGCTGGTGGGCACGGTCGAGATGGTCTTCGCCGCGGACGGGGTCATCGTCTTTCTCTTCGCGTGGGAGCTGATGACGCTCGCCAACGCCGCCCTCGTGACGACCGAGCACGAGAGCCCGGAGAGCCGGCGGGCCGCCTTCCTGTACCTGGCCATGTCCCACGTGGCGACGGGATGCCTGATCGCGGGCTTCCTGGTGGTCTCGGCCTTCACGGGATCCCTCGGCCTCCCGGAGATCACCGGCGGATCTCTCTCCGGACGGACCCGGGGGATCGTGTTCGCGCTGTTCTTCGCCGGGTTCGGCATCAAGGCCGGCGTCATTCCGCTTCACGTGTGGCTGCCCGAGGCCCATCCCGCCGCCCCCAGCAACGTCTCCGCGATCATGTCCGCGGTGATGATCAAGACCGGCATCTACGGCCTCTTCCGGGTCTGCGCGTTCGGGCTCGGACCTCCACCCCTGTCCTGGGGGGTCGTGGTCCTTCTCTGCGGCGGCGTCTCCGCGATCCTGGGCGTGCTCTACGCGCTGATGCAGCACGACCTCAAGCGGCTGCTCGCCTACCACAGCATCGAGAACATCGGGATCATCCTGCTGGGGCTGGGCGCGGGGATGATGGCGCTCTCGTCGGGCCGGCCGGGACTGGCCGCGGTGGGACTCGCGGCGAGCCTGTACCACGTGCTCAACCACGCGGTCTTCAAGGGCCTCCTGTTCCTGGGCGCGGGCGGCGTCGTGATGGCCACCGGCACGCGCAACATCGAGCAGATGGGCGGGCTCGTGAAGCGGATGCCCTGGACGGCGCTCCTCTTCCTGGTGGGCGCGGCCGCCATCTCGGGCCTGCCCCTCCTGAACGGCTTCGTCAGCGAATGGATCCTCTTCCAGGCCTTCCTGTTCGGGTTCCATCTCTCGCCTTCGGCCCTCGTGCGGTTCCTCTTCCCGGTGGCGGGCGCGGTGCTCGCCCTCACGACCGCGCTGGCGGCGGCGTGCTTCGTGAAGGCGTTCGGGATCACGTTCCTGGCCCGGCCGCGAGGAGGGGGAGCGGACAAGGCCCACGAGTCGCCGTGGGTGATGCTCGGGCCGCAGGCCTTCCTGGCCGGGATGTGTCTGGTGCTGGGGCTCGCGCCGGGCTGGGTCCTCGGAGTGCTCCAGGGCGTGACGGCGTCCCTGCCGGGCGTGCGGCCGAGCCCAGAGATGGCGCGGGGCCTG
>JBGPBV010000170.1:0-14247 GCA_041481445.1 Vicinamibacteria bacterium | reverse complement strand
CTCGGATCTCGCGCAGCGTCCGGCCCGCGAACTCCAGGTCCACTTGCGAGACGTACGTGAAGTACTGGTACGGGGAGATGTACCGGGTTCGCGTGCCGGGAATCGTGACGAGCGGCCCCTTGAAATGCGAGTGCGTGCCCAGCACGAGGTCGATGCCGGGCACCGCGCGCGCCATGGCCTCGTCGTCCTCGCGCGTCTGGTGGCCGATGAACACCACGGCGTCCACTTGCGGGCGCAGCGCGGCCACCACCTGGCGGGCGACGGGGAGCGGATCGATCCAGTGCGTCCCCGGCGGGAGGTTCTCCGGAGGCACGAGGCGCTCCAGGTCGGGGCCGCCCAGCCCGAACAAGCCGATGCGGATGGCGCCCTCGGTCTTGATGACGTAGGGCTTGCCGTCGACGGTGAAGACGGGCGCGCCGGAGGCGTCGACGAGGTTGGCCGCGAGCACGGGAGCGCGCGAGGCCGTCCGGCAGGCCGCGAACGCCTGGGGGCCGTAGTCGAAATCGTGGTTGCCGGCCGCCCACACGTCCACCAGGCCGGCCAGCCATTCCCACTCCACGCAGCCGTACACGTCGCTCCAGAGGGGAGAGCCGCGGTTGACCATGTCGCCGCCGGACACGACGAGCGTGTGCGGCCGCCGGCGCGCCTCCTTGAGGAACGCGACCGCGCGCGCGAGGCCGCCCTGGTCGGGGCGCCCTTCCGAGGTAAACGGCAGCGCGTGCGAGTGGTAGTCCGAGAAAGCGACCAGGTGGACGACGGTGGTCGCCGGAGTGGAGACGACCGGGGCCTGGGCCCGGACCGCGGAGGCGAGCAGGAGCATTCCCGTCGCCGCCGCGCTTCGCGCGCCGGCGAGGCCCCTCACGGCATCGTCTTGATGGGGGTCTCGGGCCGGTTCGGGTTGACGTAGGCCGAGACGAGGCTCTCGTTCCCCGCCGCGTCCAACGCGGCCACGCCGAACACGAAGTCGTCGATCGAGACGCCGGGCAGCACGACCTCGGTGACCTCCCCGACCGTCCGCTCGAACTGCCAGTCCGGCGTCCAGGCCTCCCGCCAGAAGATGCGATAGCCGGCCGCGCCCGCCGCCGCCTTCCAGCGCAGGCGGGCGTCGTAGCCGGAGGGCTCGCGAGAGAGGAGCGGCCGGCCGCGCTCGTCGTCCACCACCGGCGCCGCCGGGGCCAGGCCCAGCGTGGCCAGCGTGGCCGCGTTCACGCGCGCGTTGCGGGCCAGGTAGTCGGGATCGACCCCGCCCGCGAAGGTGTCGTCGACCGTGTGCTGGTGCGAGTAGTTCTCCTTGCTCTCCGTGAACCGCACCCCGGCATAGCCGTGCTCGTTGAAGGCGATGTGGTCGCCGCCGCGGCCGAAGCGGTCGTAGCGCGCGATGAGGCGCACGCGATGCTCGGGCACGTACGCGGCCGCGTCGCGGCGGACGGCGCGGGCGATCTGGCGCGACGGCGAGTCCTCCGGACCCTCCGAGAACACGCGCACCGTGCCCGTGTCCCTGACCCCCTGCCCGCCGACCGCGTTGCCGACGATGTCGTTGTTCAGGACGCCGTCGATCCGGAGCTTCTCCGCCTCCGCGCGCTGGGCGTGCAGCTTGGCCCCGACCAGCCCCTCCTCCTCGCCCGCGAAGCAGATGAAGACGAGGGTGGCGTCGAACTGGAGGCCGCTCTGGGCGAAGACGCGGGCCAGCTCCATCGTGAGGGCGGTGCCGCTGCCGTCGTCGTTCACGCCCGGCGCCGGGTTGTCGCCCATCGTCCAGTCGAACCCGCCGCTCGCGCTCACTCCCCCCGGCGACGGCGAGGGGGAGGGCGGCGGCGCGGGGGGGGAGGGGACGATCCGGGCCACGGTGTCGTAGTGGCCGCTGACGTAGAAACGCCGGGCCGTGCGGCCAGGGAGCACCGCCATCACGTTGCGGACCTCGACGTCGTGGGTCACCCGCTCGCCCTGCTTGGGGATCCGGTAGGTGTCGAACGAGACCTCGAGCCGCGGCGAGTACGACTTCATCTCGTCCAGGATCCATTGCCGGGCCGCCCCGATGCCGCGGCCGGGGGTGTCGACGGACGAGAAGATCTGGCGGGTCTGGAAGGATTCGAGCTTACGGAGGGTCGCTTCCAGACGCGCGGGCGAGACTTCCCCCACCAGCTTGGCGATGCGGGGATCGGCCTCGGACCCCGCGAAGGCCAGCGACGGCGCCATCAGCATCAACAAGGACAGGGACAGGGATGGAGCAGGCATAGGGACGCGAGTGTATCGTGGGAGCGGTGCCCTTCGCGTACTACGATCGCCTGTCCCGTCGCGACAAGGCGATCTACGACCGCAGCGACGCGGTGAAGTCGATCGTCCTGCCCCGGCCGGAGCCCCTGCGCCCCATGGTGGACGTCCTGCGCCAGGGCCTCGCCGGCGACGACCGGCGCGTCGTGGCGGCGGCCTCCCAGGCCCTGGCCGGCGCGATCACGGACAGCCTGGGGGTGGCGCCGGTCGAGGTCGGCGTCCTCGCCGTGCGGCCCCGGCTGCGCGCGGCGGAGCTGCACGGACTCTACACGCGCGACGACGGACGGCCCCCGCGCATCCGCGTCTGGATGCGCACCGTCCAGCACAAGCGCGTGGTCGCCTTCCGCACGTTCCTGCGCACGCTGCTGCACGAGGTCGGCCACCACCTCGACTACGTGCACCTGAAGCTGGCCGACTCGTTCCACACCGAGGGCTTCTTCAAGCGCGAGAGCAGCCTCTTCTACCAGCTCGTGCCGAAGGAGACGAGCCGGGGAAAGGAGACAGGGGACTGAAGAGGCGCCGCGCTATCATGCGGCGTGCCCGGGACCTCCCGCCGCCCCGAGATCCTCCTCCTCGCCGGCACCGTGATCGCGCTCCTCCTGGTGGGCGAGGTCGCGGTCCGGCTGCTCGCCGCGGACAAGCCGCGGCCCAGCGGCTACGCGCCCGTGAACACGAACCGCCGCGCCATGCGCCCCCAGAACTCCCGCGGCTATCGCGACCTCGAGCGGACCATCGAGAAGCCTCCGGGGGCGCGCCGGGTCGTCTCCCTCGGCGACTCCTTCGCCTGGGGGGCGAGCATCGAGTTCGAGGACGGCTACCCGCAGCGCCTCGAGCGCGCGCTCACCCGCCGCCGTCGGGAGCCGTGGCAGGTCGTGAACCTGGCCCTCCCCGGGATGAACACGGTGGACGAGGAGGGCCAGCTCCGGACGGAGGGTCTCGCCTACGCGCCGGACGTGGTCCTCCTCGGCTTCGTGCTCAACGACAGCGAGGACGAGCAGGCGGCGGAAACGCGCCGCGTGAAGGACTGGCTGGAGGCGAAGTCGCGCCGTCCGAGCCTGATGAGCCGTTCCGCCTTGTGGAGGCTCCTGAGCGGGCGGCTCTCCGCGACGGCGGAGAACCGCCGGCGGATCACCGGCTACAAGTCGATGTACGCGGACGACGCCCCGGGCTGGATCGCGGCGCGCAAGGCCCTCAAGCAGATGGGCACGCTGACTCGCGAGAAGGGCGTGCCGTTCGTGGTGGCGATCTTCCCCCTCTTCGGCAACCCGCTCGACGAGCGCTACCCGTTCACCGAGGTCCACCAGAAGGTGGCGCAGGCGGCGGCGGAGGCGGGGGCGAAGGTGGTGGACCTGCTGCCCGTGTACCGCGGGCTGCGATGGGACATCCTCGTCGTGGACGGCGTGGACGACGAGCACCCGAACGAGATCGCGCACCGCATCGCCGCCGGCGCGATCCTGCACGCGCTCGACGACGTGGTGCCGTGGCCGGGAGGCGTGAAGCCGCCGGACGAGAGCGCGCTTCCGGCCGGCCACGAGCACATGCACGAGCACGGCCCGGCGGCTCCGGTGTCGCCGGCGCCGTGACCGCCGCCGCCCGCGAGCCGGACCGCGCCCCCGCCTGGTCCTCGCCCGCCGCGGTCGTCCTCGCCGCCTTCGCCGTGCGCGCGGCCGCCGCGCTTCTCTCCGACCGCGTCGTCGCCGACGTGCTCCGGTACCACAAGGTCGCCTCCCACGTCCTCGACGTCTCCTGGAATCCGTACCTGGCCGCCCGGCTCTATCCGTACCCGCCCTTCTGGATCTGGGTCGAGGCCGGCGCGGAATGGCTGGCGCGCCACGCCGGCCTGCCGTTCGCGCTCACGGTGAAGGCGCCGCTGGCCCTGGCGGACGCGTTGCTGGCCGGGCTGATCGCGACCTGGGCACCGGGGCCGCCGGGCGGGCCGGCGCGGGCGCGGTGGGCCCCGTGGGCCGGATGGGTCTACGCGCTCCATCCGGTGGCGCTGCTGGTCGTGGGCTTCCACGGCCAGTTCGACTCCGTGGCCCTCCTCGCCCTGCTGGGCGCGCTGCGCCTTCTCGAGCGCGGCCGCCGGGACCGGAGCGCGCTCGCGTTGTGCGCCGGCATCGCCCTGAAGTCGTTTCCGGTCCTGGTGCTCCCGTTCGCGCTGCTGTTCGTCCCCGGGCCGCGGGCGCGCGTCCGCTACCTGGTCCTCGCCCTTGCTCCCGTGGCCCTCCTGCTCGTGCCGTTCGCGATCGCGGATCGGGCCGCGCTGGCGCGCGAGCTGTTCGCCTACGGCGGCATACCGGACTTCGGGTGGATCGGCGCCCTGCGCGCGCTGGACGCCTCGGTGACCGGCCACGTGACGCGGGCCAGCGCGAGCCAGTGGGCGGCTCTGACCACGGTGTCGAAGGCGATGGCTCTGGCGGCGATGGCCGTCCTCTGGTGGGCCGTGGCCTCGACCCGCCTGAGATGGCGGCTCGAAGCGAGCGCGCTGGGCGTGCTCCTCGCCTTCGAGGTGTTCTACGGCGCGCTCAGCGCCCAGTACCTGCTCTGGCCGATTCCCCTGGCCGTGCTCGTCGGCGAGCGCTTCGTGCCCCTCCATGCCGTCGCGGCCACGGCCGCCCTGGCCGGCTTCTACGTGTTCCTGGCCCCCGGCGTGTTGAGCCCGGCGGACGCGCCGATCCTGCCCGTGGCGGCCGCGCAGCGCCTCTGGACCGCCGGCACCGTCCTGCTGTGGCTGGTGACGGCGGCCTGGCTGGCCGACCTCGTCCGCCGCGGCCGGGCCCGGTCTTGAGCGCGCGGACCCGCGCCGCCCTCGGGTCGGCCGCCCTCGTCGTGGGGTCCGCGCTCGTGGTCCTCCTCGTCGCGGAGGCCGGGCTGCGCCTGGCTCGCTACGAGCCGCAGCGGTTCCCCAACACGGCGCGCGTGGTGGACCCGAAGTGGCGGGCGCTGCTCGACTGCTATCCCACCAACCCGCGCGGGTACTTCGACATCGACCTGCGCGAGGCGGCCACGCGCGAGCGCTATCGCTGGATGGCGCCCGTCCGCCTGGACGCCGTGGCCCGGCGCGCGCCCTGGGCGGTCGAGTTCCGCTACAACACGCTGCGCTTTCGCGACGTGGAGCTGGGGCCCAAGCCCCCCGGCGTGCGGCGGGTGATGGTGCTGGGCGATTCCTTCACCGAGGGCCAGGGGGTCAAGGAGCCGGACACCTATCCGCGGCGGCTGGAGGCCCTCCTCAACGCCTCGGGAAGCGGCCGCTGGGAGGTGCGCAACTGCGGCCGCCGCGCCACCGACTTCCCGGACCTCTACGCCGCCTTCGAGCAGGTCCTGCCTTTCCAGCCGGACGTGATCGTGTACGGAATGGTCCTCAACGACGCCGACCGGTCGCCGGAGTTCCAGGCCCGGCAGACCTACGTCAACGACTGGATCCTCGACCGCGAGCGCATCCTCGAGGGCCGCGCGGCCTCGGGGCTGGGAGCGCTCGACCTGCGCCTGGCCGCGCTGGTGGCCGACCGCGTCGAGCGCTACCGTACGTCGCGCGCCACCCTGCGCTGGTATCGCGACATGTACTCCGAGCCCAACCGGCAGGGCTGGGAGCGGACGCAGGAGTACCTGCGGCAGATGAACCAGCGGACGCGGGCGGCGGGCGGACGCTTCCTGGTCGCCACCTGGCCCCTGCTGGTGGCCCTCGACCGGTATCCCTTCACGGACGTCCACGAGACGATCGCCCGCTCCTGCCTGGCCGCCGGCATCGCCCAGGTCGATCTGCTGCCCGTCCTGCGCGCCCGCCCGACGGAAGGCCTGTGGGTGCATCCGGTGGACATGCACCCCAACGAGGTGGCCCACCGCCTGGCCGCCGAGAGCCTCGTCCAGCCCATCCTCACGCTGCACTGAGCGAGGCGCGCGCGTGCCATCATGGGACGATGGCTGCTGCTGCCGCCGAGAAGCCGCTCCCGCGACGGTCCCGTATCCGGGCGGCTTTGCGCACGGTGGCGGATCGCCTGGGGCCTCGCCTCGGCCTGGGGCTGCTCGCCGCCGCCGTCGTCCTCGTCCTTCTCTCGATCCTGGCCGGCGAGGTGCGCGAGGGTGAGACGCAGCGTTTCGACGACGAGGTACGCGCGACCGTTCACGCGGCGGCCTCGCCCCACGCGACCACCGCCCTCTTCCTGGTCACCCAGCTCGGGTCCCCGCTGTTCCTCCTGCCCATGACCGTCATCTGCTCGCTGCTCTTCCTGCGCGCGCGCCGCATCCGGGCCGCGATCCTGCTGCCGGTGACCATGGCCGGCGTCACCGTCCTGAACTGGATCCTCAAGGCCGTCTTCCAGCGCGGCCGGCCGGCGCCGTTCTTCGTCGACCTCGTCGCTCCGACCTCCTACAGCTTTCCGAGCGGCCACTCGATGGCGTCGTTCTGCTTCTACGGCGCGCTGGCCGTGCTGGTGGCGGTGCGTCTCCGCTCGCCGATGCTGCGCGCCTGCGTGTGGACGTCGGCCACCCTCGTCATCGGGGCCATCGGCTTCTCGCGGATCTACCTCGGCGTCCACTACGCGAGCGACGTCGTGGCCGGCTACGCCACCGGGTTCGTCTGGGTCCTGGCCGTGGCCTCCGCCGACCGTGTCTTCCCCCGCGCGCACCGTCGCCGGTGACGGCGTCCGCACCGCCGCTTGTGAGCGGCCGGGGTTTCTGGCACCCTCGGCGCGCCCTCGAACCGGAGGATCATTGAAGACTCTCGCCCTTGCCTGTGTGCTCGCCGCCGCGGCGCCGCTCTCCGCCGCCGACCTCGCGGAGGTCACCGCCCGCGGGACCCTGCGCGTCATCGTGATGCCGCTGAGCTCGAAGGACGAGTTCTTTCCGATCCCGCCCGGCGCCCGGCTCGGCTTCGACCGCGAGGTGCTCGAGGCCTTCACGCGCCTCCACCGGATCAAGATCGAGGTCGTCCCCGTCGAGGGCTGGGACAACCTGATCCCCGCCCTGATCCAGGGCCGTGGCGACCTCGTGGCCGGCCGCTTCACGGTGACGGAGTCGCGGCTCAAGCAGATCGCGTTCACGAGCGAGATCTTCCCCAGCCGCAACGTCGCGATGACGCGGAAACCGCATGCGCCCGTGACCACGGTGGAGGCCCTGCGCCAGGAGAAGGTGGGGACGATCCGCGGCTCCAGCATGGCGGAGGCGGTCAGGGCGGTCGTCCCTGCCGCCAACGTGGACGACTCCTTCGCCCCGGGCTCCCTGCCCGGAGCCCTGGCCGCGGGGAGGGTGCCGGTGGTCGTGCTCGGGGTCGAGAGCGCGATCGCCGCCCAGCGCCTGGATCCCCAGATCGAGCTGGGGACGTTCGTCGGCCCGCCGCGCAGCCTCGCCTACGGCGTGCGCAAGACGGACACCGCGCTGCTCATGGCCCTCAACGAATACATCGAGAACCTGCGCCGGACGCCGACCTGGAGCCGCCTGGTCGTCGAGTACTTCGGCGACGCCGCCCCGGAGATCCTCAAGAAGGTGCGATCGAACTAGGCGGGCCTCAACGCATCGGCGAATCCGGCCTCTCCCCGCACTGCAGCGACAGCTCCGCCCCTTCTCCGGCGAGGCCGAGGCACTCGAAGAGGTTACGCACGTGCTGGCCGAGCCGGTCCGAGCGCACCGGCGTGTCCAGGAGGGCCGCCACCAGCGCCCGCGCCCGGCCGGCCACGCCGTCGGCGGCGGCCAGCGCCGCCTCCTGGGCGGGGTCGTCGTCCCAGGGCGCGGCCTCCCGCTCGAGCGCCTCGAAGGCGGAGTGCAGGGCCAGGGCGCCGCCGCCCGCCTCCTCCCGGAAGGCTCCGAGGAACTCGAGGGTGCGCCCGATGCGCAGGATGACGGCCCGGGAGTGCGGGAGGTTGATGTTGACGTAGCGCTGATAGGCGTCCGCCATCGCGAGCCCCGGGTCAAGCTATGCTACTGTCTACGTTTCTGCAAAGACGCGCCCTTCGAGCGAGAGAATGATCGTCAAGGAAATCCTTCCCAACGGCCTCACCCTGGTCACCGAGTCGATGCCCCACGTGCGCAGCGTGGCCATCGGCGTGTGGCTCAAGCGGGGCAGCCGCCACGAGGCGCCCGCCCAGACCGGCATCAGCCACTTCATCGAGCACATGGTGTTCAAGGGCACCAAGAACCGCTCGGCGGAGATGATCGCGGCCGAGGTGGACTCGATCGGCGGACACATGGACGCGTTCACGGCCAAGGAGTACGCCTCCTTCCACTTGAAGGTCCTGGACGAGCACCTGCCGCTGGCCGTGGACATCCTGGGCGACATCGTCGCCAACCCGCTGTTCGATCCCGAGGAGATCGCCAAGGAGAAGAAGGTCATCTTCGAGGAGATCAACATGGTCGAGGACACCCCGGACGACCTCGTGATGGAGCTGCTGACCGAGGCCTTCTGGCCCCGGCACCCGCTGGGACGGCCCATCCTGGGCACCAAGCGCAGCGTCTCCGGCTTCAAGCGCGGGCAGCTGGCCTCGTTCTTCCACGACGTCTACCGTCCGCGGAACATCCTCATCTCCGCCGCCGGGCACCTCGACCACGCGCCCACGTCCGAGCTGATCCACCGCCACTTCGGCGGCCTGGCCACCGGAGGGACGGGCACGAACGGCGGTCCGCCGCGGCCGGCCTCGAAGATCGTGACCCGGTCCAAGAAGGAGCTCGAGCAGGTCCATCTCTGCCTGGCCGCACCTTCCCTGCCCCAGACCCACCCCGACCGCTACGGCCTGCACATCATGAACACGGTGCTCGGGGGCAGCATGTCGTCGCGGCTGTTCCAGAACGTCCGGGAGAAGCGCGGCCTGGTCTACTCGATCTCCTCCGGAGTGACGTCCTATTCGGACGCGGGGGTGCTGACGGTGTACGCGGGCACGAGCCTCGATTCCATCGACGAGGTGGTGCGCCTCACCCTCGAGGAGTTCCGGCGCATCAAGGGTGAGCCCCTGCCCGCGGACGAGCTGCGGCGGGCCAAGGACCACCTCAAGGGCAGCCTGATGCTCTCCCTCGAGAACACGGGCAGCCGCATGAGCCACCTCGCCCGGCAGGAGATCTACTTCGGGAGACGCTTCTCGCTCGACGAGATCATCGGCGGCATCGAGGCGGTGACCGGCGACGACGCCGCCCGCATCGCGGGCTCGATCTTCGCGGGCGGCCTCGGCGTGAGCATCCTGGGCAACCTGGGCCGCTATCGGCCGCGCGCGACCCAACTGCGGATCTGATCCCCATCGCGCTCCGCGCCTGGGTCGTGCTGCCCACCCTGAACGAGGCGGAGAACCTCGCGGCGGTGGTGGCTCGCCTGCGCGAGGCGGTGCCCGGCCTCCAGGTCCTGGTCGTGGACGACGCGAGCACGGACGGCACCGCCGGGATCGCCGACGGCCTGGCCGGGGAGGACCCGGCCGTGCGCGTCCTCCACCGGCGCGGCAAGAAGGGCTACGGGGAGTCGCTCACGGACGGGTTCCGCGCCGCCCTCGAGCAGGGGGCCACCGTCATCGCGAGCATGGACTGCGACTTCTCGCACGATCCTTTCGCGCTGCCCGCGCTCCTGGCCGCCGTCGAGGGCGCCGACGTCGTGATCGGGTCGCGCTACGTCCCCGGCGGGGAGATCCGCAACTGGGGCCCTTACCGCACGGGCTTGAGCGCGGCCGCCAACGCCTTCGTCCGCGCCCTCTTCCGCCTGCCCGTGCGCGACTGCACCTCGGGGTTCCGCGCCTATCGCCGCGAGGTCCTGGAGACGATCCCCTGGGGCCGGCTCCACTCGACCGGGTACTCGTTCCTGGTCGAGGTGCTCTACTGGATCGCGCAGCCGGAGGGCCGCCGCGTGCGGGAGGTCCCGATCTGCTACGTGGACCGCACGCGCGGCCAGAGCAAGATGGGCGTGCGGCAGATCGTGTCCGGGGCGGCCAACCTCCTCAAGCTGCGGCTCGAGCTGGCGCGCGGCCGCTGATCAGGGCGGCGGGGGAGCCGCCTCCTCGGCGGAGGCGGCCGGGGGCGCGCCGGCCAGGAACGCCTCCCAGGCCGGGCAGGCGACGGAGGGCTCCGGCCCCCGGTAGAGCACGACCGTCTGCCCCTCGCAGAAGCCCACGTGGAAGCGGCCGGTGGCCCACACCTCCTGGACCCGCCGCCGCCATGACGGGCGGCCGTCGGGCCAGGTGCCGCCGTCGAGCTGGAGCGCGACCACGTCCGCGTCGGGGGCGTGGTCGAGCTCGTAGATGTACGGCCGTCCGGCCAGGTGCGGCAGCAGGTGGTACTGCGCGGCCACCTTGAGCCGGGGGTCGCGTCCGACGAAGCGCACCGCGTGCTCCTGCGTCCGCACGTCCTCGTCCGTCGCCGCGTAGGGCCGGCGCGACGTGTACAGCGGGCTCCGCCGGTCGCCGTCCTGCGTCTTGTAGGGCGGGAACACCCCGACGAGCAGGGCGCACGCGGTCACGTAGCCGCCCAGCCGCGTCCCGGCCTGGCCGGCCTCCTGGAGCCGCCGCGCGCCCAGGACCGCGCCGACCAGCGCCATCGCCACCGCCGGCATCCCATAGTAGTACCCCCACCATCGCGTGCGGTGCGTCGAGAGGAACCGCTCGCCCCAGTTCGGCAACTGCAGCACGAGCGTGAGGGGATCGGCCAGGCCCAGGTAGCCGGTGGTGGAGAGGGGGAGCAGGAGGGAGCGCCGCTTCTGCGTGTGGTCGGCCAGGAGCGCGGCCGCGTGCCACGGCCGCGTCGCCAGCGAGACCGCGATCTCGCGCGGCCCCTGGCCCAGCTCCTCGAACTCCCAGTGCCGGAATCCTCCGGCGCGGAACCAGGGGAAGAGCACGGTCAGCTCCACGACGAAGAGGGCGAGGGCGAGCACGGCCACGGCGAGGCCGCGCCGCCAGGGGACCGTCCGCCACGACAGGACGAGGGCGAGCACGGCCACGTACAGGCAGAAATTGCCCTTGGCCCCGCAGGCGAGGATCGCGGTGACACAGACGGCGACGGGACCGCGGCCGGCGAGGGCCCAGGCCGTCCATACCAGGAGCGCGGACGCGAAGGGGGTCTGGTTGTAGTCGAACATCACGCCCATCTGGACGTCCGGCGCCAGCACCCAGGCCAGGGCCAGGCCCAGGCCGAAGCGCGGCCGGCCGAGCAGGCGCGCCGCCATGTCCTGCGCCGGGAACACCGCGGAGGCGACCACGAGGGCCTGGACGAGCAGGAGGGTCGTCGCGGAGTCGTGCAGTCTCAGCAGCGGCGCGACCAGGAAGTCGTCGAGCGTCATGTGATCGGCGAAGACGGGCATGCCCATGACCGTGTTCAGGAGCGGCTGGCCGTGCGCGATCAGCCAGTGCGTCTGGTAGAAGAGGCCGAGGTCCCGCCCGCCGCTGGCGAAGGTCCAGTGACGGTGCGCGGACTGCCCGAAGAAGGCGGCGGCGGCGGCGGCGAACACGGCCGGCATCGCCCAGCGCGGGAGCGGCCGCTCCGCGGCCTCGCCCTCGGGCAGGGCGAGCGGCCAGGCGGTGGCGGCGGCCAGCAGCGGGACCAGCAGGAAGAAGGTCGGCTCCGGCACGACCATCATCGACACGCCGGCCAAGGCGGCGATCGTGGCCAGGCCGGGATGCCGGAGCGCCTCCGCGGCGGGCATGGCCAGGGCGGCGGCCGCGCCCAGCCCGGCGCCCACCGCCAGCAGCACCACGGCGGACGACGGGGGCAGGCGCGAGACGAGCAGCCCGGCGGCGGCGGCCCCCCACAGCGCGCCCGTGGCCGCGCGCGGAGCGGCGGCACGGCCCTGCATGTCGCGGGGGGCGGTGGCCACGGCCCGCGAGCTTAACACCGGGCGCTCGGCGACTTGTCCTCGCGCGCCGCCCCTTCCGCTATCATCTCGACGCGTGCGCTTCCGGGTCCTCGGGTCGGGCAGCTCGGGCAACACCACCCTGGTCGAGGCCGGGGGGACCTGCCTGCTCATCGACGCCGGCCTCGGGATCCGCGAGATCGGAGAGCGGCTCGAATCGCTCGGGATCGATCCCGCGTCCATCGCGGCCGTCCTCCTCACCCACGAGCACACCGACCACGCGCGCGGAGCGGCCTCGTTCTCGAGCAAGTGGGGCGTGCGGCTGCTGGGCAGCCGCGGGACGTACGCCGCCGGCGGCTTCGGGGCGGTCGACATCGCGGGCTGGGACGTCCTCGAGCCCGGGCAGCCGCGCGCCTATGGCGCCCTGACCGTCACCGGCATCCCCATCCCTCACGACGCCGCCGGCCCCGTCGCGTTCGTCCTCGGGGGCGACGGCGTGTCCATGGGCCACGCGACCGACTTCGGCCACGTCAACCGCGCGCTGGTGGAGGCCTTCCGTCCCTGCGACACCGTCGTGGTGGAGTCGAACTACGACCCGGCCATGCTGCGCGAGGGCCCGTACCCGTGGTCGCTCAAGGAGCGGATCCTCGGCCGCTTCGGCCACCTGTCGAACGGCGACGTCGCCGACTACATCGCGCGGGGCCTGGGCGAGGCCTGCCGGACGCTCGTGCTCGCGCACCTCTCCCGCACGAACAACCACCCCGAGCTGGCGCGCATGAGCGCGGAGGGGGCGCTGCGCCGTCGCGGACGCACGGAGGTGAGGCTGGAGATCGCGGAGCCGGACGGGATGGACTGGATCCCGGTCACGCCCGCCCCGCGGCACCTGAAGGGACCGGAGCAGCTCCGGCTCTTCTAGGCAGGAACCCGCGATCGCGCGGGGCCGCCACGGGTGACGGTCATGGCGCTGGTGCAGGCCGTTTTCGAGATCACCAGACCGCCTCCGGTCGACCATTGGGATTCGCAGCGATCGTCCGTACGCGAGTGTCCGTACGCGAGTGTCCGAGTGGTCGGGGCGAGATGACTTTGCGTGCCTCCCCGCCTCACTCCCGATGAC
Organism: Vicinamibacteria bacterium; assembly: GCA_041481445.1. Lineage (GTDB taxonomy): Bacteria > Acidobacteriota > Vicinamibacteria > Fen-336 > Fen-336 > AA29. The sequence goes on along the minus strand of JBGPBV010000170.1, from coordinate 1,114 downwards.
AGGGAACCCCCGGCGGCCTGTCGTTCCGGAACAAGAACGCGTCACCACTGACACGCGCGCGCGCCTCCGTGATCACCTCCAATCCCGCCGCGCCACCCCGGCGCTGGCCTGAACCATAGAATTGCTCGGCGAGGTAGTTGTTGTGCGCCCGGCAACGAAGCTGGATGTTGTCTACTGTCGCCCGGCCACCGGCTCCGTATGGGACCGGATGGTGATCGAACTCCACGAACGCGCGCTCACAACATCTTCGAGCATGAGCGCCCACGAACGTGCATCGCCCACGGTCCCGGATGTAGACCGTCCGCTTCACTTCCGCCGGGATGTACCGCGACTCTTTCGCCCGGTCCCGGCCGGCGCGCGGCCGCGGTGTCGCCGCGAACTTCTTGCGGACGAGGTCTTCGACCAGGACGTTCAGGGCCCGGGCCACGATCTGGGCCGGGTCCCCGCTGGGGTTCGCGTGACGCAGGAGGTCCTGGGCGAGCTCGAGCAGCTCGCGCGTCTGGGCATCCGCCGTGAACGTCACCCGATAGCGGTCGGGTGCCAGGGGCGTCACGAGCGGTGGCGGCGCGGCCGGAATTGGAGCACTGGCCATTGACGCGGCCGAGACGCCGGCCGTCCCGCGAGCGTCTTCGTGGGCGTGCCCTGGCCCAGGCGTGACGGGATTCCCGATCGGGCCACCTGCCAGAGGCGCCGGCTCGATCTTCGGCACCGGCAGCCGACGGACGGACGTGGCCACGTCTGGCCTCGGGAACCGCGACGCCAGCAGCTCCTGCAGCTTTCGCTTGCCCTGGCCAGAGGCGGCGGCGAGAAGCTCCGCGTGGTTCTTCTGGGTGAGGTGGGGGGCGAGGAGCCGCACCGTCGTCAGATTGACCCTTCCCGCAGCAAGCAATTCGAGAACGGCCGGATAGCGCCGGACGACCTTGGCCGCCTTCATCCGGTCGTAGGCCTCATGCTCGGAAAGGCGCAGCACGGTCGTGCAATACGTGAAGAGCGAAGAGAACCCCGCACGTTCGTGAAGCCGGCGCGCGAACAACTCGGCGAGGTGGGCGATCAGGGACGCCGTCGCCGCGCGCTCCGACGTGGCCAGCCGCCCGACTGCGGCCACCAGGTCGTT
>JBGPBV010000169.1:0-14311 GCA_041481445.1 Vicinamibacteria bacterium | reverse complement strand
CTATGACCCACCAGGACTTCTGGTCCAGATTGGCGTCATTCGTCTCGGGCGCGGCAGTAGTGATAGACCGACCCAAGGGTAGCGCGCATCCGCAAATTCCTGGACTGATCTACCCGCTCGACTACGGCTATCTGACGACCCCGCGACTCGTGGCGTATCGGTGTGGCCGAGCACGAAGCGACCCCACTGGTGAGCGCGGGTCTATTCTCCGTGGTGCGCAACCCGATCTTCACGGGCATGCTTCTCCTGACCGCGGGTCTCTTCTGCATGGCTCCAAACGTCCTGTCCATGGCCGCAGTGGGGATCTCGCTCCTTGGCGTGGAGATTCAAGTCCGCCGAGTCGAGGAGCCGCACTTGATTCGAATTCATGGAGAGCCGTATCTCTCGTATGCCCGAGCGGTCGGCCGATTCCTGCCGTGGGTCGGGCGTCTGGCCTAGGTTCACGCATGTCGCGCCCGGTCACTCCATCACCCGAGGCTTGACCGTCCGGCTGCCGATCTCGGCCAGCCGCGCCCGCACGGCCTCGAAGCGCGCCTCGTCGCCGTAGAGGCCGACGATGGCCCCGCCCGACCCCGCGAACTTCGCGCTCGCCCCGCAGGCCCGCGCGGTCTCGACCATCTGGACCTGCCAGGCCGGCAGCTCGTAGATCGTGCGACGGAGATCGAAGTTCTCGTTCATCAGCCGGCCGAGCCGCTCGGAATCACGCGCAAGAAGCGCCGTGCGCGCCTCCGCGGCCAGCCCCGCGAATCCCTTCATCGCCTCCACGACCTTCGTCTCCCCGCGGTCGAAGCGGCCGCGGATGTCGTTGTGGAACACCTCGGTCGGCTCGCTCAGGTGGTCGCTGTAGGCGAGATACAGGGGCGGCAGGAGCGCGGGGTCCAGCCGCTCGTAGTCGTAGCACCGGAACCCCTCCACCACGCGCTCGCGATCGCGGCTGAAGTCCATCGAGACCAGGCCCTCGTACACCTGGATCACGCGGTCCTGCAGGCCGGCGGCGATGCCCAGCTCTTCCCGCTCCACGGACAGGACGAAGCTCGGCTGCACGTGGAGCGGCATCGCCACCTCGTAGAACTCCATGAGGCAGCGCAGGGTGGCCACGATGATGGCGCTGGAGCCGGCCAGGCCGACCTGGCGCGGGATCGTCGTCTCGTAGCGGATCGAGAAGTTGCGGTCGTGGAGGGTGAGGCCGCGCGACTCGCAGTACTCCACGAAGCGCTTGATGGTGGCCTTGACCAGCCGGATCCCGCCGTAGTAGCCGTGCAGGCGCACGTCGCGCGCGAGGTCGCGCACGGTGCGGAAGCTCGCGCGGTCGTCCTCCGCGAGCACGATGTCCACGGAGTCCCATTCGTAGAGCACGACCTCCGCCCAGAAGTTGCGCACGGAGATCGAGATCGTGCGGCCGTGGTAGCCGTCGGACGGGTTGCCGACCAGCCCCGCCCGCGCGAACGCGCGCTTACGGACGAGGAGCATCGAGCAGGCGGCGGAGGGACGCGCGCAGGGCGGGTCCGTGGCGGGGGTCGGCGAGGGCGAACTCCACGAAGGCGCGGAAGTAGGTGTCGAAGTTCCCGATGTCGTAACGGCGCTCGTGCTCGGCCAGGCACATGCCGTACACGCGGCCGCCCTCGCGGATGGCGATGCGGATCGCGTCCGTGAGCTGGATCTCGCCGCCCTTGCCCGGCGTCGTCCGCTGGAGGGCGTCGAAGATCGAGGGCGCGAAGACGTAGCGGGCGGCGATGGCGAGGTCGCTGGGGGCGTCTTCCGGGCTCGGCTTCTCGACCACGTCCGCCACCTCGAAGACAAGGCCGCCCCCGCGCGGCTGCGCGATGCCGTAGTGGCGGACCTCCGCCGGGGGCACGCGCTCGAAGGCCACCACCGCCGCCGCCTTCTTCTCCGCGAAACACTCCACCATCCGGCGCACGACTTCGCTGCGCCGATCGAGGCCGAGGATCGAGTCGCCGAGGGCGACGACGAACGGGGCCGTCCCCACGAAGGGGCGCGCGCACAGGACGGCGTGCCCGAGACCGAGCGTCTCGCGCTGGCGGGTGTAGAAGTACTGGACGCGCGCGCTCTCGAACTCGAGCTCGGCCAGGAGGTCCTCCTTGCCGTTCTCGCGCAGGGACTGGATGAGCTCGAAGTCGCGGTCGAAGTGGTTCTCGATGGAGGTCTTGCCGCGCCCGGTCACGAACAGCACGCGCTCGATGCCGGCCTCGGTGAGCTCCTCGACGACGTATTGGACCACCGGGCGGCGGCCCACGGGCAGCATCTCCTTGGGCTGCGACTTGGTGGCGGGGAGCAGGCGGGTGCCCAGCCCGGCCACGGGCACGACGGCGACGGTGATGTCGAGCATTGGCCCCTTATCATAGTCGGTGCGATCATGGTTCCTGGCTGGAGGGAGTCCCCGACATGCGCAGGATCGCCTTCATTCTCCTATTCGCGTTCGTTCTTCCCGCCCCCGGGGCCCGTGCCGCCGGCGGAGGATCCCGAAGGGCGCCGTGGTGCGGCACCCGCCCGGACTCCGCCCGCGACGCCGTGTGGGCCCACCGTGAGGCACAGGCCCGCCTGGCGGGCGCCGTGCACGCCCGCCAGGCCGCCGCCTCCTTCGACGTCGGCCAGATCGCGGTGCTCCTCGACGAGGGAGACCTGGCCCTCCTGCGGAACCCCGTGGACCTCCAGCAGGCGTCCGTGCGCTTCACGCCGGCCGGGGCCGGCTACTCCGTGACCCGCCTGGCCCTGCCCCTGGAGCCGGACACCGGCACTCGCCTCACTCTCGGCGACGACGATTCCCGGCCGATCACGCTCTCGTTCTCCTTCCCCTTCTACGGCCAGGCCTACACCCAGGCCTTCGTCAACTCCGACGGCAACGTCACCTTCGGCCAGAAGGACGACGCCTCCACCGCCCGCAACGTCGGACGGCTCGTGAACGGCCCGCCCCGGCTGGCGCCGCTGCTCGCCGACTTCAACCCGGAGACGGGGGGCAGCATCTCCGTCCTCGACCTGCACGATCACGCCACCGTCACCTGGCGGGCCGTCCCGCAGTTCGACGAGACGGACCAGAACACCTTCCAGGTCACCCTCTGGGCGGACGGCCGCGTGGACTTCGTGTACGACCAGGCGCTGAGCACCAGCTTCGACGAGGCGGCGGCCGGGATCGCCCCCGGCCAGGCCCAGGGCGGCCTCACCGCGGTGGACTTCACGGCGCCGGGGGGGGCGGCCGGAGCGGGCGCCCTCGCGGAGGGCTTCCGCGGCGCCGACGGCCTCGACACCGTGGCCGTGGCCCAGAAGTTCTACGCCACCCATCCCGACGACTACCAGCAGCTGATCATCTACACGTCGCGGCGGCTGGTGCCGACGGGGACGTTCTCCTACGAGCAGACCGTCCACAACTCCGACGCCGGCATCGGGGCCGCCCTGGGCGACCTCAGCCAGGCGTACGGGAGCCGCGGCCGGCTGGAGAGCTTCGTGACGATGGACGCGATCGGGAAGTACCCCGACGACCTCAGCTCCCGGTTCCTCGGGGAGGACAGCGCGCTGAGCGTCCTCGCCCACGAGGTCGGCCATCGCTGGCTGGTGAGCGCGCGCTTCCGTGACGGCGCCACCGTCAGCACGGAGCTCCTGGGCCGCGACCAGGCGCACTGGAGCTTCTTCACCGACACCGACGGCTCCTTCCTGGAGGGAAACGACATCCAGCCGCAGTCGGACGGGCGGTTCCGGACCGCCGGCGCCTCCCTCCGCTACAGCGCGCTCGACCAGTACCTGATGGGGATGCGCGACCCGAGCGAGGTGCCGCCGCTGTTCTTCGTCCGGAGCCCGTCCGGGACCGACACCGATACCGGGCGCACGCCCGAGACGGGGGTGGTCTTCGGCGGGACGCGCAAGGACGTGTCCATCGCCGACATCACCGCCGCCCTCGGCGACCGCAACCCCAGGGCCGCGCCGTGGACGCGGCCGTTCCGCGAGGCGTTCGTCTACGTCTCGGTGGGCGGGCCGGCCGACGCGCAGGCGATCGCCAAGGTGGAGCGCATCCGCGCGGCGTGGCCGGCGTTCTTCGCGCAGGGCGTGGACGGCCGCGGCGCGGTGGACCCGACCCTCAACTGACCCGCGGAGGCCTCAGCGCCCGCCGGCGGTGGTCTCGTTGCGGTAGACCCGGCCGCCCCGCATCACGAAGACCACGCGGCGCAGGGCCTGGATGTCCCGGCCGGGATCGCCCTCCACCGCGATCAGGTCGGCCTGCAGGCCCACGGCCACCGCCCCGATCTCCGCGCCGAGGCCGAGCGCCTTCGCGTTGAGGGACGTCGCGGAGACCACGGCCGCCATCGGCGCCTGCCCGCCCCGCTCGACCCGGCAGACCAGCTCCTCCACGTTGCGGCCGTGGGCGCCCGCCACCGTGTCCGTGCCGAAGACGACGGTGAGCCCGGGCGTGCCCAGCGCCTTGTGCATGGCCTCCACCGCGAGGCGCATGGCGTTCGCCATGGCCGCGAACCCGGCCTCGGTGTAGTTGCCGATGCCGAGGAAGCGCGCCTTGTTGTCGAGGTAGTTCTGGAAGACGAGGCCGCACTGGGGATCGAAGTACGTGCCGCGCTCGGCGAGCAGGCGCAGGGCCCCCTCGTCCGCGAACACGCCGTGCTCGACCTGCGTGCAGCCGGCACGGGCGGCGGCGGCCATGGACTCGGGGCTGTGCGCGTGCACGAGCGTGCGCAGGCCGAGGGCATTGGCCTCCCCGCAGGCCGCCTCCAGCTGCGCATCCGTCATCGTCTGCGCGCCGCCCTCGCGGATGCTCTTGGAGGCGAACAGCTTGATGAGGTCAGCGCCCGCCGCCTTGCGGGCCCGGACCTTGGCCCGCAGCTCGTCCGGCCCCCCCGAGCCCTGGTCGAGCGGCTCCAGTGACGTGAGCACGCGCGGTCCCGGGAGGCCTCCCTCCTCGATCGCCGCGCGCAGGTCCGCGTCCTCCGGCGAGCCGGGGCTCTGGGCGGTCGTGATCCCGGCCCGCAAGGTCGACCAGGCATTGGCGGCCATGGCGAGCGCTCCCTGCGCGGGCGTCTCGCCGTCGTCCGCGGTGTGGAGCCGCCCCGCCCGGTTGAAGTGCCAGGCCAGGTGGTCGTGGGCGTCGATGAGGCCCGGGAGCACGGTGTAACGCGAGAGGTCGTAGGTGACGGCGGGAGCGCCGTCGGCGGCGGGGCCGGCGGCCACCGAGGCGATGCGGCCGGCGCGGACGGTGAGGCGGACCTGGGCGGAGCGGCCGCCGCGGCCGTCGAGGAGCGTACCCGCCGCGATCACGACCGTTCCCGTGTCCGCGGGAGCGGCCGCGGCCAGCAGCAGGGCGGCCGCCAGCGGCCCGATCATCGCCCGCTCGACCGGCCCCTGGGCGCCTCTCCCACGCCGAGCTGCCAGAAGAGGAACCGCATCTCCTGCGTGAGGTCGTCGATCTGCTTGGAGGCGGGCAGGCCGCCGGAGTGCCCGGCCTTGGTGTCGTAATGGAGCAGGACGGGGTGGTCGGCCGGCGAGCTCGTGGCCGCCTGCATGAGGGCGGTCATCTTGCGCGCGTGAAGGGGTGCCACCCGCGTGTCCCCGTCGCCGGTGATGAAGAGGACGGCCGGGTAGCGGACACCCTTCTTGACGTTCTGGTACGGCGAGTAGGCGCGCAGGACCTCGAACTGCGCCTTGTCGTCGGCGGAGCCGTACTCGGGGACCCAGTAGCCGGCCACGAAGAACTTGTGGTACCGGATCATGTCGAGGAGCGGGTAGCCGCACACGACGGCCTTGAACAGCTCCGGCCGCTGGGTCATGGCCGCCCCTACGAGCAGGCCTCCGTTCGAGTTGCCCGAGATGGCGAGCGTGTCCGCGGAGGCGTACTTGCTGGCGACGAGCCACTCCGCGGCCGCGATGAAGTCGTCGAAGACGTTCTGCTTCTTCTCGAGCATGCCCGCCCGGTGCCACTCCTCGCCGTACTCCCCGCCCCCGCGCAGGTTGGCCAGCGCGTAGACGCCGCCGCTCTCGATCCACAGCGCGGCCCGCGCGGAGAAGGAGGGGAGCTGGGCGACGTTGAAGCCGCCGTAGGCGGTGAGGAGGGTCGGCCGCTTGCCGTCGAGGACGAGGCCCTTGCGATGGGCCACGAACATCGGGATGCGGGTGCCGTCCTTCGACTTGTAGAAGACCTGGCGGAGCTGGACGTCCTCGCTCTTGATGGGGACGGCCAGGCGTGCCCACACGTCGGTGGCCCCGGTCGAGACGCGGTGGCGGTAGATCGTCTGCGGCTGGGCGAGCGACGAGAACGTGAAGAAGGCCTCGTCGACGTCCCAGTCCCCGCCGATCCCTCCGGTGGCCCCGATGCCGGGCAGCGGCACCTCGGGTCCCGGCTTGCCGTCGGGAGCATAGGCCTGGATCCTCGGCTGCACGTCCTCCAGGCGGGTCACGAACACGCGTCCGCCGGCCACGCTGGCGTTGCTGATCACGGACTCGCCCTGGGGCACGACCTCCCGCCACTTGTCGCGCGCGGGATCGCGCAGGTCGACGGCCATCACCCGGTAGTTGGGGGCGTTCCAGTTGGTGCGCAGGAACAGCGTCCCGCCCCCGATGCGTCCCACGAAGAGCGCGTCGAGGTCGTTCACGATGGGCCGCAGGGCCCCGCCCTGGGCGAGGTCCTGCACGTAGATCTCGCTCTTGCGGGCGGCGGAGCCGTGCAGGACGGTGACGAGCAGGTAGCGGCCGTCGCCAGAGAGGTCGGTGTCGATGATCTTCTCGGGTCCGTATCCCTTTCCGAAGAGCTCCGCGTCCGCCTCCGCTCCGCCGATGCGATGGCGGAAGACGCGCGGGCCGTCGGGGGTCTGCCGCGAGTAGTAGACGCCCTGCTTGTCCGGGGTGATGTTGATGCCGGAGTAGCGCGCCTTGCGCAGGGTGTCGACCACGCGCCCGGCGTCGACGTCCAGCAGGCGGACCTCCACCTCGTCCTCGCCGCCCAGGCGCGCCCCGTAGGCGACCATCCGGCCGTCGGCGGAGACGTCCGCGAACACCACGGAGATCGCGTGCTCGGCGCTCAGGGTCTGCGGATCGACCAGCACCTCGTCGGGGGCGCCCTCCGCCTTGCGGACGTAGAGGACGGGCTGCTCCTGGTCGGCGGCCCGCTTGCTGAAGAAGTAGCGTCCGCCGCGCACGACGGGCGAAGTGACGAGGTCGATCTTGATGAGCTCGGTCAGGCGCCGCTCGATCCGCTCCTTGCCGGGCAGGGGACCGATGACGGCGTCGGTGTAGGCGTTCTCGGCGTCGATCCAGGCGCGGGTGTCCGGCGCCTTCTGGTCCTCCAGCCAGCGATAGGGATCGGGGAGGCTGACGCCGTAGAGGGTGTCCGCGGTGTCCGTGGTGCGGGTGGAGGGCGGCCCCGGGTCCGCCGAGCGCGCAGGGGGCGCGAGCGCGACGAGGGCGGACAGTGTAGCCGCGGCCAGGACCGCCGGCCGTGCCGATCGCATCATGGATTCACTCCGATGACACCGATGTTCGCGATGGTGCCGCCCTTGCTCATGCTCGGCACGCTGCAGATGTAGAGGACCTCGCCCGCGGCCGGGGCCCTGGCCTCGAAGACCTTCTTGTCGAAGAAATCCGTGACGTAGCCGATGGGCTGGTCCCTGGCCACCGCCGCCCCCCGGGCCACCAGCGGGTAGAAGAGGCCCGGCTCGTCGGAGGTGACGCTCAGGACGCTCGTGATCCAGACCGGCCGGCGCACGGTGTCCGGCTCGCCGGCCAGCATCTTGAGGTAGCGCATGACGCCGAGGCAGCCGCGCACCAGCGCGTCCACGTCGCCCTTCTCCACGGTGCCGGCGTGGCCCGCTTCCGCGGTGATGGAGGGCTTGCCGCGCGTGGTGGCGGTGTTCTCGAGGTAGCGCGAGGCGGCGGGATCGGTCGGCCGGTCGGTGGACACGATGACGTGGTCGAGGCCGAAGGCCAGCACCATCCCCCGCGAGACGCGGTCCTGCTCCTCCCGGCCCGTCTTCGTCCAATAGCTGTACGGGCGCAGGCTCTCGTCGAGGTCGCCGCCGTGGAGGTCGATCAAGTGGTCCGAGCGCTCGACGACCTCCTTCGTGATGAGGTACGAGGCGCGCTCGGTCTGCGTGCCGTCCGCCTTCCCCGGGTAGAAGCGGTTCATGCTCTTGCCGTCCACGGGGTTGACGTGCACGACCTTCTGGTCGAAGGAGGCGCGGTTCACGAGCGGCAGGAGGATCACGGTGCCGGAGAGCTGGCCGGCGTCGAGCTGGCTGATCAGCTTCTCCACCGCGACGATCGACGCGTACTCGGTGCCGTGGGCGCCGGACACGATGGCCAGCACGGGGCCCGGCCGCGCGCCGTGGACGACCGCGACGGGAAGGCTGGTGGCGGCATCCACTCCCGCGGGGACGTCGAGGGAGCCGGTGGCCGTGTGCCCGCGCTCGGCGCGGGCGGTGCCGACGGCGAAGGTGGCCGCGGGAGTCTCCGCGGCCAGGGCGAGGAGCGCGATCCCGGCGGCGAGCAGGGTCATCGGAGCCGGATCATATCGCGGCTCACTTCGATCCGAAGACACCCCGGAACAGTCGCCCAAGCAGGGACGCGGAGGGGGGCGCGGCGGGCGCCTCGGGCACCGGCACCGCCGGGATGGGCACGGTCGGCGTCGGCGCCGCTCGCGCGGGCACGATCGTTTCGCCCAGTGGGTCCGGCTCCAGGACGGCCTGCCGTGCGACGCCCTCCCCGACGTCCACCGACCGAGCGTCCGCGCCGGGCACGTCTCCCCTCCCGTCGAGGAAGTACGGATTGAACCGGACCGTCTCGTGACAGGCGGGACAGGCGGCGACCAGCGCGGCCGCGCGCCACGCCTCCGCCGGGATCTCCCAGGCCCGAATCTCGTCCCGCGTGGCCTCGCGCACGGCGTCGACGACGGCGGCCGGAGCGAGCCATCGGCGCGCACACCAGGGGCAGGCGAGGGTGGGTTCCCGCTCGAACCCACGCTCCGGCGCCCGATAGAGGAACGCGCCGGTCACCAGGGGCGTGCCGCGCGTGGCGGGGGGCGGCGTCAGGAGATGGACGCCGCCCGCGGCGTCGCCGACGGCGATCCGGCGGCCGGAGGGGGACACCGCCAGCGCCGAGATCGCGGGGCCGGGCGCGAACACGGCCGTGCACGTCCCCCGGCCCATGTCCCACAGCCGCACCGTCCGATCCGCCGATCGGGACACGAGCCAGGTGGCGTCGGGCGAGACCAGGCACTCGTCGATGGCGCGGGGCTGCGCTTCCAGCACGCGGGCGGCGGGCGTCGCCACCTCCCAGATCCCCAGCTCGCCCCCGACCGTCCCGAACACCAGCGCGCGGCCGTCCGGCCGCCACTGCGCGCTCCGTATCTCCGCCGCCGGCTCCGCCATCCGCGCCAGCGCCGCGCCCGTCCGCGCGTCGCACACGGCGAGGCCGGCGCCGCGCGAGGCCACGAGGACCTGCCGCCCGTCCGGCGAGAAGGCGGCCGCGACTACGCCGCCGGGACCGCCCTCGAGCGCGGTCTCCGCGCCGGTCTCCACGTCCCGAAGCTGCGCCGGCCCCTCCACGCACCACGACAGCACGACGCGTCCATCCGCGCGCAGCCGGCAGCCGGCGACCGCCCGCCCGTGATCGGCGAGCACGGTGACGATGGGATGCGCGGCGGGATCCCACAGCCGCAGGGTGCCGTCGTCGGATCCGGACGCGATCCGCGCGCCGTCCGCCGACGTCGCGCACGCGCGCACCGGCCCGGAGTGGCCGAGCAGGGTCGCGGCGTCGGCCCCGGTCGCCGCGTCGTGCACGCGGAGGGCGCCGTCGTCCCAGCCCGATACGACGGATGCGCCATCCCCCGAGAAGGCGCAGCTCCGGGCCGCCCCGGACGCGCGGCCGGTGGCGAGGACGGCGCCCGAGCGCGCGTCGCGAACGCGGAGGGTGGCGTCCTCGGACGCGGTGGCCAGCCGCTCGCCGTCCGCGGAGAACACGCAGGCGGTGACGGACCCGGAATGACGGACGTCCTCGCGCTCGGCGGACATGACTCAGGCCGGGCTGGTCAGCGAGGCGCCGCGCTTCCCGCCGGCGAGGCGCTTCAAGCCGACGGCGGCGGCGCCGCTCAGGATCCCGAGCACCACCGTCAGGTAGATCCAGATCGACATCTGGGGCAGGAAGGCCGTCCACCAGAACAGGCCCCAGTGCCCCATGGGGGGGAAGTCCGGCCGGGGCTTGGCGTAGTGCGAGTCCCACTCGCGGAAGATCGCGAAGAGCATCACGACGAGGACGGGGATGCGCGCGGCGAAGCCGTAGGCGAGGAGCACGCGCCAGAGCGCGGGCCACCCCGGCCGCGCGAGGGCGATGGCCGCCCAGGACCCGACGCCGAAGACCGCGAGCTGGGCCACGGGAGAGGTCGGGAAGACCTTGATCGCGGCCACGAGGAGGGCGGTGTTCAGCGCGAAGCCCGCCGCCGCCCAGCCGGCGGCCATGCCGGCATGGGACGGCCCCTCCCCGGCCCGCAGCAGGCGCAGGGCGAAGACCACCCCGAAGACGGGGATCAGCCAGACGATCCCGACCAGCGAGAGCGGCCCGCCCGCCTCGCGGTTGAAGAGCGCGGGCGACCAGCGCGCCATCTCCCCGACGAGCCGGAGGACCGTGACCGCGAGGGTGATGAGGGTGGGGACGACGAGGAGATCCCGAAGCCCCGGTTTCGTCTCGGCCATGACGACCTCCCGCGAGGGCGAGAGTGTACCGCGCGGACGGCCTGTCCAGAGGCACGGACGCGATGTCGTCACGAGGGGACGCCGCCGGCGGCCCCGCCGGGCGTTACACCTCGCAACCCGCGCAGTTGCACGGCGTGAGCACGCTCACGCGTGGCACGGCCGTTGCTCCTTTCGTCGGTGTATGGTGCAAGGAGGTTTCCCCGTGGCACAGCGAAAGCCACTCGCCGTCGCGGCCGCCGTGGCCGTGGTCGGCTTGGCCGCCCTGTCACCCTCGGTGGCCGATGCGCGCCCCGCACAGGGGCACGTTCACGGCGCCGTCGTGATCGGCGGCTTCTACAATCCGTACTTCTACAGTCCCTTCGCCGGCCCCTTCGGCTGGGGCTACGGCTGGGGTCCCTATCCGTACGCGGCCTACGGTCCCTACGGTCCCTACGGCGTCTACGGCTACGGCCGGCCGATGGAGCCCTCGAGCGAGGCGCGCATCGAGGTCACTCCGAAGGAGGCCAAGGAGGCGGCGGTCTACGTGGACGGCTACCGCGCCGGCACGGTCGACGACTTCGACGGCGCCTTCCAGCGTCTCCACGTCCGTCCGGGACCGCACGAGATCACGCTCTTCCTGGACGGCTATCGGACGATCAACGAGAAGGTCTACATGGGCGAGGGCTCCACGATCAAGATGAAGGAAACGATGGAGCGCCTACCCGCGGGCGAGAAGAGCCAGCGCCCGCCCGCTCCGCCGGCGCCGCGACGGCGCTCGCGGGACCGGACCGACGCGGGGACGGACGCGACGACGGGCCAGTGATGGTCCCGTGACGGCCGACGGACGGCGCCGGAGGACGGTGCCGTCCGTCTTGACGTGGTGATGCGGCCCCGGTACGGTGCCCGACCGTGGCCCGCCGCCCCGAGATCCCGCTCTTCCTCCTCGTCTTCGGCGTCTACGCCTACTTCTACCAGGCGGGGGGCTGGAACCAGAACTCGCGATTCGACCTGACCCGCGCGATCGTCGAGCGCGGCACCATCGCCATCGACGCCTACGAGCAGAACACCGGCGACAAGGCCGCGCGCGACGGCCATTGGTTCTGCGACAAGGCGCCCGGCCTCTCGCTGCTGGCGGTGCCCGCGTACTGGGTCGTGCACCGGCTGGCGCCGGGCGCGATCGCGGGCGGGGCCTGGGCGTCGGCGGTGTTCGCGCTCGCGCTGCCGTCCGCGCTGGCCGTCTGCGCGCTGTTAACGCTCGGCCGCGCCGCGATCGGCCTGTCCGCGTCCTGGTCGGCCGGGATCGCGCTCGCCTACGCGCTGGGGACGCTCGCCCTCCCCTACTCGACCGTGCTCTACGGCCACCAGCTCGCGGCCGCCCTCGGCCTTTGCGCGTTCGCTCTGGTCTGGCGGCAGCGGGCGCCCGCGCTGGCCGGGCTCCTGCTGGGAGGCGCGGTCTGCGTCGACTACACCTCCGTGATCCTCGTGGTCGTGGTGATCGCGTACGCGATCGCCAAGCAGGGACCGCGCCGCGCGGCCTGGCTCGTCGCCGGCGGCCTGCCGATGGCGCTCCTGCTCGGCGCGTACCATGCGGCGGCGTTCGGCCATCCCTTCGCGCTTCCGTACGCGTTCGACATCCAGGCGCACCGCCGGATGGGATGGTTCATGGGCATCGCCGCCCCGGATCCGCGCGTCGTGTGGGCGCTCTTGTTCGGCTCGTATCGGGGCCTCTTCTTCGGCGCGCCCTGGCTGGCCGCGGGCCTCCCCGGTCTGGTCGTGCTCGCGCGCCGCGGGTTCCGCGCGGAGGCGATCGCGGGCGGCGCCGTCGCCCTCGCCTACCTGCTGCTCAACGCCGGCCTCGTGGACTGGCCGGGCGGATGGGCGATAGGTCCGCGCTACCTGATCCCCGCCCTCCCGTTCCTGGCCATCGGCGCGATGGGACTGCCCCTGGCCTGGCCGGAGGGATCCAGCGCCCGCCAGGCTCTGGCGTCGCTGGGCGGCGTGGCCGCCCTCCTTTCCGTGACGCTCATGCTGATGGGAACGGCCGTGAGGCCGGACGTGCCCGTCACGGTCGAGCGTCCGTTCCAGGACTTCCTGGTCCCGTCGTTCCTGCACGGCCGCGTCGCCCGCAGCAACCAGCCGATCGACTCCTTCGACGGCGTGAGCGGCCTGCGCGCGGCCTGGAACCTGGGACACCTGATGGGCCTGGAGCGCCTTTGGACGCTCCTCCCGCTCGCGGCGTGGGTGGGCCTCACCGGGTGGTGGCTCGCGCGAACGACGACCGAAGCGGGCCCTGCCAGCGCGGCGGATTCGACCTAGGACTTCCGGCGGTCGGGCTCGGGGGTGCGGTCGTCGCCGAGCGTCCAGGACGGTGGATCGCTGGCCGGGAACGACCCCTTGAGGGTGTCGTCGATGCGGGCCTGCTCGTCGTCCGCGTTCGCGCGCGTGCCCTTCTGGCGCCGCCGGTCTCCGGCCGCGGGCGGCGGAATGGCCGGCGTACGATTCTTCTTCCTTCCGGGCATCGGGTGCCTCCGTCTCAACGATTCAAGCACACCGCCGCGGGTGGCGCGTGGAGCGCATGACGAACGGCGGGGGCGGTCGAAAAAGCAGGGGGGGCCGAAGCCCCCCCTCGAATGAAAGGTACGGCGGATGAAAAGCGCCTAGGCGGCGCGCGTCGGGATGGCCACGTAGATCGTCTGGTCGCCGCGGCGGACGAGCACGAGGGCCGGCTTGCCCTGCGACTTCGCCACCGCGGAGCGCACGTCGGAGGACGACCGGACGGGCGTGCCGTTGATCTCCTCCAGCACGTCGCCGGCGCGGATGCCGGCGTCGGCGGCCGGACCCGACGGATCGACGCGCGTCACTTCCACGCCGGAGTCGCCCGGCTCCACGGAGAGACCGAGCGCGCCCGGGGTGGCGCGTCCGCGGGACGGCTCCGACGAGTCGTCCCTGGCCGTGCGCGTCTGCATCTCGGCCAGCTTCACGCTCATCTGCTTCTCCCCTCCGTGGCGCAGGACCTTGACGTCGACGGTGGTGCCCGGCTTGAGACGCGAGACCTGGTTGCGGAGCGAGTTGCTGTCGGTCACGGCCTGGCCGTCGAGGGCCAGGATCACGTCGCCGCGCTCGATCCCGGCGCGGTCGGCCGGGCTGCCGTCCGCGACCGCGCTGACCAGCGCGCCCTTCACCTGCGACAGGCCGAGGCTGGCCGCGAGGTCGGAGGTCATGCCCTGCACCGTCACCCCGAGCATGCCGCGGTGGACCGCCCCTCCCTGGACGAGCTGGTCCATCACGTTCCTGGCCATGTTGGAGGGGATGGCGAAGCCGATGCCGATGTTGCCGCCGGAGGGCGACAGGATCTGCGAGTTGATGCCGATCAGCTCGCCGCGCGCGTTGATGAGGGCGCCGCCGGAGTTGCCGCGGTTGATGGGGGCGTCGGTCTGGATGAAGTCCTCGTAGCTGCCGTCGCCGGAGCCGGTGGCGCGGCCCTTCGCGCTCACGATGCCCATGGTCACGGTCTGGCCGACTCCGAGGGGGTTGCCGAAGGCGAGGGCGACGTCGCCCACGCGCACCTGGTCCGAGTCGCCGATGACGACCGGCTGCAGGCCGCGCACGTCCACCTTCAGCACGGCGAGATCGCTCGG
>JBGPBV010000168.1:0-14398 GCA_041481445.1 Vicinamibacteria bacterium | reverse complement strand
CGTGGAGCCGCTCGCGCTCATGACCCTCCGCCCGCGATACGGGATGAAGATGACGGCGGAGGTCCCGGACGGAAGCGGCTAGCTGCGCCCGATCCAGTACGGGCGGTAGTAGTGCTCGGGGCCGGCGAGGCGTCCCGGGCGGGGCGGACGGCGGAAGAGCCCCTCGATGCGCCCGCGCAGCTCGTGCGGGTGGTCGAGGGCCTCGAACAGCGCCCCCACCGCGAACAACGTCACCAGGCCTCCGCCCACGATGACGAGCGGCAGCAGCAGGACGAGGGTGAACCCGATGACCTTCTCCAGGAGATCGCCCATTCAGTGGATCCGCGTGCGGCCCCGGAACCCCTCCTCGTAGGTGTGGAAGAACTGCAGGCCCTCTTCGGGGTACTGCCAGCAGTAATAGCCGGAGCCGTTGTCGAAGTCGACGAGCCACAGCCCCTTGACCTCGAGGCCGAGGCCCCTGAGGTCGTGGGCCCAGCGCGTGATCACGGCTTCGACCTGGGCCGGCGTGGACTCGGAGGTGGCGCCGTCGGAGAGGGCCTCCACCTCCCGGTAGGCGGCGTCGGTGAGGCGCCGCACCTCCGGCAGCAGGCGGACCGCCTCGTCGTAGGTGAAGACCTTCTTCGCCCCCGCGGCGTCTTCCGGCATCCCGGCGATTATAGTAGGCTCGCGTCCCATCCTGGAGCTCTCGCTCATCATCCCGTCGTACAACCAGCGCGCGCGCACCCTGCGCAGCTTGGAGACGGCGGCGGCGTGGCTCCAGGCGCGGATGGGCGATCGCGCGGAGCTGATCGTCGTCGACGACGGCAGCCGGCCCGCGGAGGCGCTGCAGGAGCAGGACCTCCCTCCGGGCGTCGTCCTCGTGCGCCATCCGCGCAACCTGGGCAAGGGAGGGGCCGTGCGCAGCGGGGTGGAGCGCGCGCGGGGAGAGTTCGTCGTCTTCACCGACTCCGACCTCCCGTTCTCGCTCGATCCGCTGCCCGCGACGCTGGCCCTCCTGCGCGGCGGCGCGGACGTCGTGATCGGGGATCGGCTCCATCCGGAGTCGAAGGCGCAGGCGGAGGTGGGGCCACTGCGCCGGCTTTCGAGCGCCGTGTACACGTGGATGGTCCACCACGTCCTGGGCCTGCCCTTCGACGACACGCAGTGCGGGTACAAGGGGTACCGGCGGGCCGTGGCCCGGGACCTCTTCGGCAAGCTCGAGGTCACGAGCTTCGCCTTCGACGCCGAGCTGCTGCTGCGGTCGAGGAGCGCCGGCCATGAGGTCGTCCAGCAGCCGGTGCACCTCGTGCACAACGAGGACTCGTCGGTGAGCCTGGCCCGCCATGCCCCGGGGATGCTCCTGGACATGGCGCGCCTCGCCCTCAGCCGCTTCTGGGAGGGGCGGGGCCGCCCGGCCCGCCCGCGCTGACCCGGCGCCCCCGCTGCAGGCGCCGCCAGGCGAGCAGGGCGAGCCAGGCCACCAGCAGCGCGACGGCGGCCATGATGGCGTAGCGCGGCCGATGCCCGGCGGCCTCGATCACCGCCATCGCCTGTCCGACCGCGGTGTGATGGACGCCGGCCTCGTCGTATTCCGCGGTCACGAAGACGGGATACCGGCTGCCCACGAGGGCGGCGCGGTTCACGATGGTCGCGCCGACCGCCGCCTCACCCCACGGCTCCATCGAGAGGGACGCTGCCGGAGGGTCGACCTCCAGCCCCCGCGGCGCCAGCAACCGGATCTGGACCGCCCGCGGCGCGTCGGAGAGGCTCTTCAGCCGCGCCCGCAGGGATCCGGAGCCCGCCACCGGCGCCGCCTCCACGTCCACGATCGCGACCAGCGAGGGGCTCGCCAGCACGGAGACGACCGCCACCTGGACGGCCTGGAACGGGTAGCCCTTGGCGTCGGCGTAATCCACGCGCGTGACGAGGGGCCACTGGCCGGGCGTGGATTGACCCCTGGGCAGCTCGAGCGTGGCCTCCATGCGCTCGCCCGGACGCAGCCGCGGCCTTGGCTCCGTGTGGACGGCCGCCCCCTCGAACTCGGCCTGGGCCACGACGGAGACCGCGGCCTCGTCCCCCGAGTTCGTGATGTTCAGGGCGACGGAGAGCGTCCGTTCGCGGGCCGTCGCCACCACCTCCGTGCTGATCGAGATGCTTCCCGCCCGCGCGGCCACGGCGGGCAGCGCCGCGATCAGGACGGCCACGGCGCGGGAAAGGACGCTCCGGCCTCGAGCGGGCATGGCCGGAGGACACTAAGGCCCGCGGTCGCGTGCGTCAAATCACCCGGCGCGGACGGTGCTTGCCGCTCCTTGACCGATCCGGCGCGCGCGCCCTAGAATCCCGCCATTCTCCACCGTCGCCCACCACGGCCCGGCGAGCGGGCTCCAGGAGCGAGGATGGCCCAAGCCCGATGACGGCCAGCCTCACCGTGCTCAGCGGCTCCTTGGCCGGGAAGCGCCTCGACATCGACGGCTCCGCGGACGAGGTCCTCGTCGGGTCCGATCCCGACTGCGGGCTGGCCCTCGACCTGCCCGGCGTCAGCCCGATCCACGCGCGCGTCTCGCTCGACCAGGGCGAGCTCTTCGTGCACGACACGCGCAGCGCGCGCGGGGTCTTCGTCAACGACGACCGCGTGGAGGGCGAAGTGTCCCTGCGCGACGGCGACGTGCTCTGGCTGGGCCCGCCCGGCGACCCCGACAGCGTGATGCTCCAATGCCGGCTCGGGACGGCGGCGGCCCCGGCGGACGAGGCCGCGATGTTCGCGACCGAGGGGTCGCCCTACGACGGGCTGGAGGCGCCGGTCGAGGAGGAGCCGGCGGCGATCGTGGACACGACCGACCCGATGGGCGACCTGGGCGACCTTCTCGCCGCGGCGCCGGAGGAGCCGGCCGCGCCCACGCCCGAGGCCGCTCCGCCCCCGCCGGCCCCCGCGGCCGCCGCGCCTCCCGCTGAGGTGCCCGCGCCCGCCATGCCGGTGGCGGCTCCGCCCTCGCCCGCGCCCGCCGAGCCGCCGGCCGAGGACGTGTTCTTCATGGAGGAGCCGGCCGCGATGGAGGAGCCGCCCGCGCCCGCCGCGCCCGCGCCCCCTCCTCCGGCACCTCCGGCCCCGACGCCGGACGACCTGTTCTTCGTCGAGGAGCCGGCCGCGCCCGAGCCGCCACCCGTCCCCGCGGTCGTCCCCACCCCCCCGGCGCCGGCTCCTCGTCCGCCTGCGGCCGCGCCACCGGCTGCACCCGCGCCGTCCGCGACGCCCGCGCCGCGACCGGCGGCGCCCGCTGCTCCTGCGACCACGCGCCCGCCCGCTTCCGCCGGCTCCAGCGCGGCGCCGCCGCGGCCGGTCCGACGCCCGGGTCCGACGCCGCCTCCCTCCGCCGCCCTGGAATCCGACGACGCCCCGGCGCCGCGGCCGCGCAGCGTCCCTCCGCGAGCCGCCGCGCCTGCCCCGGCCCGCCGCAAGTCCGGACCGCCGGTCGCGCTCCTCGCGGGCGGGGCCGGCCTCGTGGTGCTGGCCGTGCTGGCCGGAGTCTTCGCGCTGCGCTCGAAGGCCGCGCCGGCGATCCAGTCGATCTCGCCGCCACGCGTCGGCCTCGGCCAGAGCGTGACCATCACGGGCACGAGCTTCGCGGCCACGCCGGCCGGGAACGTCGTCCAGTTCGCGGGCAAGGCCGGACGCGTCGTGCAGGCCTCGGCCACGCGCCTCCAGGTGGAGATCCCCGAGATCGACGCGGCGCCGGGCCGGGACACTCCCGTTCCCGTGATCGTGATCGTGGAGGGCCGGGAGTCGAAGCCGGCGACGGTCGGGGTCTTCCTGGCCCCGCGCATCCACGGGATCGCGCCCACGGTGGCGATGCCCGGCGACGAGGTCGTCCTCCAGGGGGCGGGATGGGGGGCGGGCGCGACGGTGGAGTTCGGCAGCGTGGCCGCGACCGTCCTCGACTCCTCGCCGACGTCGATCAAGGTCACGGTCCCCGCGCTCGAAGGAGCGCCGGGCACGGAGTTCCCGGTGCGGGTGGCCATGGGCGCCGATACGTCCAACCCGGCGCCGTTCCTCCTCGGCCGCCTGCCCCTGATCGTCTCGGTCACGCCCGCGGCGGCCGCCCCCGGCGACGTCGTGACGCTGGCCGGCCGCGGGTTCGACGCCCGGCCGTCCGCCAACACCGTGCGCATCGGCGGCCTGCGCGCCCTGGTCGCCAGCTCGACGAGCACCGACTTGAAGGTCGTGGTGCCGCGCGTCCCCGCGGGCGAGGCCGCCGTCGAGCTGCGCGTGCCGGGCACGGACAACGTGGGGCAGTCGAAGCTCTCCGTGGCCGCGGGGCCGGACCCCATCGATTTCCGGTTCGTGGCCGAGCCCTTCGAGGACCAGCCGGGACACGACCATGCCCAGCTCTCGACGGGCCTGGGACCGGCCTTCGTCCTCAGCGCGAGCGGCGGCCGCTCGGCGGCGGAGCGGGCCCTGGAAGCCGAGCGGCGGCTCAACGAAGCCGCCGCCGCCCTCCGGGCCTCCATCGACACGGACGTGCGCGCCCGGGGCCTGGACGCGAGCCCGAGCCTCGTGCTGATCGGCAAGGACACGCCGCTGTTCGACGTGACGCCGGACGACGCCGCCGCCTACGACGAGGACTGGACGGGGCTGAAGGGGCGCGGCGGCCCGGTGACGCCCGTCCGCCTGGCCGTGTGGTGGGAGGCGGTGGCGCGCGACCTCGTCGCCCTCCTCGTCCGCGGCGACAAGCCGCACGTCGCCGCCGACCTCGCGGCCGAGGGCCGGGTGTTCGCCGACCTCCATCCCCTCGCGCGCAAGGCGGTGACGTCCGGCGTCCCGCGGGAGGTGATCGCGGACGCGCGGCCGGCGGTGCGCGACGCCCTGCGCACGGCCGGCTTGCGGGTTCCCGCCAGCGTGAAGGGGCCGGTCTCGGCCAGCCCCGTGGAGACGGCCCCGGTGGCGGTGGCCGCCGCCGGTCCCGTCCTCAAGCTGGACGGCAACTGGTCGGGCACGGAGACCGAATCGGGCAGCCTGAAGTACATCACCGTGACCTTCAGCGGGGCCGCGGGCAGCCTCACCTACCAGCGCGCGCTCGCCATCACCGTGCCCGTGCGCGAGGTGGTGCAGCAGAAGGCCTCGGTGCACTTCCTCGTCAACACGGGCTCCGGTCCCCGCTACTACCAGGGCAAATGGGACGGCCAGAAGCTCACGGGGACGCTGTCGGTCGACCCCGCCGGCAAGAGCCCGGTGGGGACGTTCGAGCTGACTCCCAGCTAGGACCGGCCCCGGCTAGGCGATCGTGACCTCCGGGCAGAGGTACACGTCCTGGATCGCGTTCAGGAGGCGCGCGCCCTCCGCCATCGGCCGCTGGAAGGCCTTGCGCCCGGAGATCAGCCCCGTGCCGCCCGCGCGCTTGTTGATCACCGCCGTGCGCACCGCCTCCTTGAGGTCGTTCTCGCCGGAGGAGGCCCCGCCCGAGTTGATGAGGCCCGCGCGCCCCATGTAGCAGTTGGCGACCTGGTAGCGCGTCCAGTCGATCGGGTTGTCGGAGGCGAGCTGGTCGTACACCCGCTTGTCGATCTTGCCGTACGGGCTCTCCTTGGTGGAGAGGGCGAGATAGCCGCCGTTGTTCTCGGGCAGCTTCTGCTTGATGATGTCCGCCTCCAGCGTGACCCCGAGGTGGTTGGCCTGGCCGGTGAGGTCGGCGGACACGTGGAAGTCCTTCTCCGCCGTCTTGAAGGCGGGGTTGCGCAGGTAGCACCACAGGACGGTGGCCATCCCGAGCTCGTGCGCCTGCTGGAAGGCCGGCCCGACCTCCTGGATCTGGCGCGTCGACTCCGGGGAGCCGAAGTAGATGGTCGCTCCCACCGCGACCGCGCCCATGTCCGCCGCCTGCTTCACGCGCGCGAAGAAGATCTGGTCGTAGCGGTTCGGGTAGCTCAAGAACTCGTTGTGGTTGACCTTGACCACGAACGGGATCTTGTGCGCGTACTTCCGGGCCACCGAGCCCAGCATGCCCAGGGTGGAGGCCACCGCGTTGCACCCGCCCTCGATGGCGAGCTTCACGATGTTCTCGGGATCGAAGTAGGCGGGGTTCTTGGCGAACGACGCTCCCGCCGAGTGCTCGATGCCCTGGTCCACGGGGAGGATCGAGACGTAGCCGGTGCCGGCCAGCCGGCCGTGCGCGAAGAGCTGCTGCAGCGAGCGCAGCACGGGGACCGGGCGGTCGCTGGGGGCGAAGACGCGGTCCACGAAGTCGGGCCCGGGGAGATGGAGGCTCTCACGCGGAATGCCCTTGCATCGATGATCGAGCAGGGCGCGGGCCTCGCTCCCCAGCAGGTCCTCGATCGTCTTGATTCCCGACGTCTCCGCCACCTTCGCCGTGCTCATGGGACTCCTTCCTCTAGTTCAGTCGCGCCGCCTGGCGGCGCAATTCCTGGATCCGGGCCCGGATCTGGTCCGTCTCCGGGGCCTGGGGGACGGCGGCCACGTAGGCCTCGAGGTCGCACGCGGCCAGCGTGTAGCAGTCGAGGGCGGCCAGGACGAGGCCGCGGTCGCGCACCTCCTCCGCCGCTTCCGGTTCGAGGAGGACGAGCAGGTCGGCCGTGCGCAGCGCGCGCTCGTAGTCGCCCTCCTTGAGGTAGATGCCCTTCAGGTTGCGCAGGATGCGCGCCAGCAGCGCGCGGGGGGGACAGGGGGCGAGCATGTCCGCGGCCAGCCGTACGCGACCCCCGTAGATGCGGTCGAGCCGCTCCTGGCAGTCCAGGGCGGTCAAGACGGCCCCGCCATGGAACGGGTCCACCAGGACGTCCCCGGCACGCGTGGACACGCGCACGACGAAATGGCCGGGGAGACCGACGCCGTGGACGCTCAGGCCCGCCCGGCGCCCGACCGTGATGTACACGGTCGAGAGGGTGATCGGGATCCCGACGCGCCGGTCGAGGACGTCGTTGAGGAAGCTGTTCCGCGGGTCGTAGTACTCCTCCGTGTTTCCACGGAAACCCTGTTCCTGGAAGAGGATATGGTTCAGTCCCGCGATCGCCGTCTCGGGCCTCACCGCCTCCGGCGACGGCGGCAGCCGCGACCGGAGGGCGCCCGCCATCGCGTCGAGGCGCTCCAGGTACCGCTCCACCTCCAGCCGAGGGTACTCCTCGCAGGCGACGAGGAGGGAGGCCCGCGCCAGGTCCACCTCGTCCTCGGGACGGGTGACCATGTCGATGAGCTGGCGCCGGTGGGACGACGACTCCGTCAAGTGCGAGGGCCTCAGGACCGGCGGTAGTATACCCTGCGCTGGACAGGCCCGCCGGATTCGGGCATAACGGTCCGGTACTTGGGAGGAGGCGCCCATGCCCCGGCTGTTCCGGACGACCCGCAGCGGGCTCGTGCTCGCTGCCGCGAGCCTGATCGGCCTCGCCGCCAGCTGCAAGGGGAACAACAGCCCGGCTCCCGTCTTCGGGCCGAGCGGTAGCGGCGGGACCCTCACCGCGAGCATCAGCGCGAATCCCTCGTCTGGACGCGCGCCTCTCGACGTGACCTTCACGTCCGACGTGAAGGGTGGGACCGGGGCCTACTTCTACCAGTGGGCGTTCGGCGCCGCCGGCACCTCCACCGCTCCCAACCCCCGCGTGCAGTTCCGGAGCGGCGGCACCTACGACGTGACGCTGCAGGTGACGGCGGGCGACCAGACGGCGGCGGCCAGCCCTCTCAGCCTGCACTTCGATTCCGACGTGATCCTCTCGTGCTCGATCGATCCACCAGAAGCCATCGCGCCCGCGGACATCGCCTTCCGCGCCGACGCGCAGGGAGGCAACGCCAGCTTCGCCTACCGCTGGGACTTCGGAGACGGCACCTCGTCCACGGCCGCCTCTCCCAACCACACGTACGCGACTCCGGGCTCCTACCAGCAAGTGCTGACCGTGACCAGCGGCGGGGCGAGCGCGATCTGCTCCCACGTGGTGACGATCTACGGGACGTTCCGGATGAACTCCTGCAAGGCCAACCCCGTCGGCGGGACCACCGTCCAGTTCCACGCCACCCCGAGCTTCTGCCTGTTCAACCAGTGCGGCTACGACTGGAACTTCGGGGGCGGCGGGAGCGGGTCGGGCGTGCCCACCGCGCGGCCCCTGTTCACCTACTCCGGCCCCGGGACCTACACCGCCAGCCTGAACGCGAGCACGAACGGCGGACGGCTGGGCGCCGCCTGCAGCGTGACCGTCACCGTCCCTTGACGATGAGGACGTGGGCCGTCCTCGCCGTGGCGGCGGGGGTGCCGTGCCTGGCCGGCACCGGCTTCGCCGCGGACGCCGTGTTCAAGGACGGGTTCGAATGCGCGGCCCTGCCCGCGACCAACGTCGGTTGCGAGTTCTACGCGGTGCCGCTGGCGAACACGTTGCTCCCGCCCGGCTTCGGCTTCGGCATCGTCCTCGTGAACTCGTCCAGTGCCCCGGCGACCGTCGTGATCAGCGGAGGCGGCCTCGGCGCGCCGCTGACGTTGACCGTGCCCTCGGGGGGCTCTGTGGTGGCCCGCCTGCCCTGGGTCCCCGGCCTGCAGACCGTTTCCGCCACCGTCCTCGTGGGTGGAGGGGCCTATCACGTCAAGAGCGACCGTCCCCTCGCCGCCTATCAGATGAACCCGCTGGACCCGGTGCTGGCCGGAGCCAAATCCTATACCGACGAGGGTTCGCTCCTCCTACCTGTGCACGCCTTGAGCGGGAGCTATCGCGTGACGTCGTGGCCCTCCTGGGAGAGCCATCCCGGGTACTTCGCGGTCGTGGGCACGGAGGACGGGACGCTCGTCTCGGTCGCCCCCGGCGTGAGCGGTGTCCTCCTCGCCGGTGCAGGCCTGTCCGCGAGCGGGGGTACGGTGACCTTGAACCGCGGCGATGTCCTCCAGGTCCTGGGGCCCACCCCGGGCGCCGGCCACCTCACCTACGGGAACGACCTCAGTGGCTCCGTGGTGACTGCCGACAAGCGAGTGGCGGTCTTCGGCGGGCACGACCTCTCATACATTCCGGCGACGACGACGAGCGCAGATCACCTCGAGGAGCAGCTTGCGCCGGTCCAAGCTGCGGGCTCGGATGTCATCTTGGCCGTGCCCGCCGGTCCTCTTGGCGGCCCGACCAGGCACACCGTGAAGGTCATGGCCGTGGAGCCCAACACCACGCTCACGTACGTGCCGCCGCAGCCGGGGGCCCCATCCGCGATCTCCGTCCCCGGTCAGTTCGTCATGCTCGAGGCCACCGGGCACTTCCGGGTGATCGCCAATCATCCGATCGTCGCATCGCAGTACCTCGAGGGCCAGAACGGCGTGACCGCGTGGGGAGACCCGGCGATGGGCATGGTCCTGCCGTCATCGCAGTTCCGCACGCAGTACACGTTCGCCGCCCCGGCGGGCTACAGCCAGACCTGGGTGACGATCGTAGCCCCGGCCGGCGAGGCGGTCACGCTCGACGGCGGCGCGGTCGACCCGACGAGCTTCACGACCGTGACCGGAACCGGCTACGCCGTGGCGCGCCTCTCTCTCGGCGCCCCCTCCATGGTTCACCAGGCCTCCGCGGCCGCGCCGATCGGGGTCTACTCCTACGGGTACGCGCTCTACACGAGCTACCTGTTCCCTGCGGGCATGGGCCTTGAGGGCGTACCCGCCGATCCCGCCCCCCTCGCGCCGTGGTCGACCGCGGTCACCGATGGCGGGGACCTGCGCGTATCCGCCGGTGCGGCCATGAAAGCGACCGCGACCGGGCTGGAGGCGGCTGTGAACGACACGGCCGGGATCTACGTGGAGCACGCCACCTCCGACGAGTCCCGCTATCGCGCGCGCTTCTACTTCGACCCCCACGATTTCGATCCCGGAGAGGGGCAAGGGCATCACCGCACGCGGATCTTCATCGTCTTCGAGAGCGGGCCCACGCGGCGCCTGGCCGCGGTGGTGCTCCGGCGGATCGGGGGCGCGTACGCGCTGATGGCGCGAGCGCGGCTCGACGACAACTCCCAGGCCGACACGCCGTTCTTCCTGATCGCGGCCGGCCCCCACGTCGTGGAGATCGATTGGCGGCAGTCGAGCGCGCCGGACGCGCTCGACGGGTCGCTGCAACTGTGGATCGACGGCACGTCGCAGGCCACCCTGAGCGCCCTCGACAACAGCCGCAGCTCGGTGGACTTCGTGCGGATGGGGGCCCTGAGCGTCAAGACGGGCTCCAGCGGGTCGATGTACTGGGACGAGTTCGAGTCGCGGCGCGCCACCTACATCGGTCCGTAGCGCCCGCCGGCGCCGGCGTGGCTACCCTCCCGTGAGCACGGGCGGGACGGAGGCGGGCGCTTCCGCGCGCGCCACCGGGAACTCGAACCTCTGCTCGACCGCCTGTAGCGCCGCTCCCCGGACCAGCGTGTCCACGTCGAGGGCGGCCTCCGCCTCGCGGACCTCGTCGAGGGTGGCCGCGGTGGCCGGGCTCCTGGGGACGAAGAGCTGGCAGCAGTCCTGGTCGGGCAGCGTGCTCACCTCGAAGGTCCCGATGCGCCGGGCCTGCTGCGTGATCTCCTCCTTGTCCATCCCGACCAGGGGCCGCAGGACGAGCCCGCGCGCGACGGCGTCGATGACGACCATGTTGTCGAGGGTCTGGGAGGCGACCTGGCCCAGGCTCTCCCCCGTGACCAGGGCCCGCGCACGGTGGCGTCCGGCCAGCACCTCCGCGATCCGGACCATGAAGCGCCGGTAGAGCACCACCCGGAGGGGGGCGGGGCAGGACGCGACGATGGTCTGCTGGACCTCCCCGAACGGCACGAGGAGCAGGCGCGTCCGGAGCTGGTAGCGGGTCAGGATGCGCGCGAGCTCGGTGACCTTGTCGATGGTGGTGTGGTCCTGGAGGGGGAAGGCGTGGAAGTGGATGGGCAGGACCGTGCAGCCGCGCTTCATCATCCGCCAGGCCGCCACCGGGGAGTCGATGCCGCCGGAGAGGAGGGCGGCCACGCGGCCCGAGCTGCCGACGGCGAACCCTCCGGGGCCGGGCTGCTTCTCGAACGAGTAGAGGATCCGGTCGTGCAGCACCTCGACGTGGACGGTCAGCTCGGGGTGCTCCAGGTCCACGCGCACGCCGGTGCCGACGTGGATCGCGGCGCCGAGCTCGCGGTCGATCTCGGGAGAGGTCCGCGGGAATCCCTTGAAGGACCGCCGCGAGCTGACGCGGAACGAAGCGAAGGGGCGCCCGGAGAGGGCGGCCACGACCTCGCGCCCCAGGACGTCCATGTCCAGGGGCGCTTCCCGGGCCCGGGAGAAGTTCGCGACCCCGAAGAGGCCGGCCAGCCGCCGCTGGGCCTCCTCCCAGCGCACGTCGTCCGGGAGCGTGACGCGCAGGCGCCCGGGCAGGACGTCCACCTTGCCGCCGAGGTCGGAGAGGAGCCGCCGCGCGTTCGTGGCCAGGCGCTCCACGAAGAACGGCCGGTTGCGGCCCTTCAGGGCGATCTCGTGGTAGCGGAGGACGACGTGCATCGCGACCATGATAGATCCAGTCCCGCCGGGCCGCCGCCGCGCGCGCCGGGTGCGGGGCCGCGGCGGAGTGGGTCATAATCGGGAGCCATGTCCTCCGTCGATTCCGGCTACCGGTTCTGCCCGCGCTGTGCGGGCACGCTCGTCTGGCGGGTCGTCAAGAGCGACGAGCCGCAGCGCCTGGTGTGCGAGGCCTGCTCCTTCGTGTTCTACCTCGACCCGAAGGTGGCCGCCTGCACCATCTGCATGGTGGACGGCGGCATCGTCCTGCTCAAGCGCTCGATCGAGCCGCGCATCGGCAAATGGGTGTTCCCGGGCGGGTTCGTGGACCGGGGGGAGCCGGTGTCGGCGGCCGCCGTCCGCGAGACCCTCGAGGAGTCGCACCTCCGGGTGAGCCTGACCGGGATCCTCGACGTCTATTCCTTCCCGGCCAGCGAGGTCGTGGTCGTGGTGTACGCGGCGGAGGTGGTGGGAGGCGTGCTCGCGGCGGGGGACGAGTGCGAGGAGGCCCGCGCCTTCTCGCCGGAGACGATCCCCTGGGCCGAGCTGGCCTTCGAGAGCACGCGGGCCGCGCTGCGCGACTACATCCATCGCTTCTACCCGCGCGTGCGCGTGCCGCGCTGACCGTGGACACCGCCGCCGAGTTCGTCCGCGCGCGCACGCTGGCGGGGGTGGGCAGGGTAGGGGAGGCGGTCACCCTCCTGGAGGCCGTGCTGCAGGCGGACCCCGCGCATCGCGAGGCGCTGATCCTCCGTGCCAGCCTCTACGCCGAGGACCGCGAGTGGGAGAAGGCGCTGGCCCTGAACCAGCAGGCGGCCCGCCTCTGGCCGCGCTCGGCGGAGGCCCTCAACGCCCTCGCGCGCCGCCTGCATGCGCTCGGCCGGGACCCCGAGGCCCTGGAGCTCGCCCAGCGGGCGCGGGCCTTGCTGTCGGAGGAGGGCAACTTCGCCCAGACCGGCGCCGTCTATCTCACGATCGTGTGGTGCCTGCGCGAGATGCGCCAGTACCGGGAGGCCATCGCGGCGGCGGAGGAGGGCCTGGCCCGCATGCCGGACGCGGTGCTGGCCCAGTGGGCGAGCCAGATCGAGGACGAGCTGGTGGCCGCGGAAAAGGAGAGGTGCTGAGCCCGCGGTTCCGCTTCCGCCACCTGGAGGCGGTCCGCTTCCGCGATCTCGACGCCCTCGGCCACGTCAACAACGCGGTCTTCCTGACCTACTTCGAGTCGGCCCGCATCGCCTACTGGCTGCACACGACCCGACGCCAGGGGCTGGGCGCCCTGGACATGGTCCTGGCCCGCGCCGAGATCGACTACCGCTCGCCCCTCAAGTACGGCGAGTCGGTCGAGATGTCGGTCGGGTGCACGTCGATCGGGCGCTCGTCGTTCGTGCTGGAGGCGGACATGCACGAGCGGGGGAGCGGCCGCCTGGTCGCGGAGTCGAGGAAGGTGCTCGTCTCCTACGACTACGCGGCCGGACGCTCGCGGCCCCTGCCGGAGGACGTGCGGCGCCTGATCCTCGAGCAGGACCCGGAGGCACGGCCGGCCTGACCGGCCGGGGGGCTACTCCGTGTCGTAGGTGAAGGCGATCGTCTCTCCCGCCTTGCCGGTCAGGCGGAAGACGATCGCGTTCGGCGTCAGCAAGCTCACCTGTCCGGCCACGACCTTCAGGCTGCCAGCGGCGATCCCCTGCGGGAACTCGAACCGCCACGTGCCCGCGCCCGATCCCTTCTCCAGCCGTCCCTGCACCGCGTTCGTGCCGGGGCGGGATTGCGCCCGCAGCGCGAACGTCCCGTTGGCCTGGACGGAGAAGGCACCTCCGTTGATGGTGACGGCGGCGGAGCCGTTGGGGACGGCCAGCTCGCTGATCGCGGTCGTGAACGTCCCCGGGGCCCGGAAGGGACAGTTGAAGTCGACCGTGATGGTCGCGTTCGTCGTGAACGTGCAGGTGGTCCCCGTCGTGCACGACGCCGGGACACCGGGGCCGGACCAGCCGGAGAAGTTGGACATGGTGCCGGTGTCGGGCACCTCGGTCAGCGTGACGACCGTTCCCGCGGCGTAGGTGGCCGAAGCGGTCGTGCAGCCGATTGGGCAGTTCAGGATCGGGCCCTGGTCGTCGGTCACCGTGCCGAACCCGCACCCGATCTTGCTCAGGTCGAGCGTGAACGGCGGGAGCGTGGTCGTGGTCGTGCTGCTGGTGGTGGTCGTCGTCGTCGATGTCGTGGTGGTGGTCGTGGTGGTCGTCGTGGGCGTGGTCGTGGTCGTCGTGGTGGTCGTCGTGGTGGTCGTCGTAGTCGTGGTCGGAGCGGTCGTCGTCGTGGTGGTCGTCGTCGTCGTCGTGGGGGCGGTCGTCGTGGTGGTGGTCGTAGTCGTGGTGGTGGTGGGACTCGGGCTGGTCGCCGGATGGACGAGGACGACGCGGGTGCGCGTCCCGCTTCCGCCCCGTCCGTCGGTGACGGAGCCCGTGAACGTAAAGGACGCGTCGGCTGCCCGCACGTCACCTGCGCCGGCTCCCCGGAGGGTCAGCGTCGTGTAGACGTGGTTCTGGGCGCAGGGACCGCCGGTGGTGGTGACGCCGTCCCCGAAATCGAAGAAGAAGGCCAACGGGTCGCCGTCGGGGTCGAAGCTCGCGCACATGTCGAAGAGTACGGTCAGGGGAGACGTGCCCTGGGGCGGGTCCGGGGTCGTCGTGAGTAACGCGTTGGGCGGATGGTTCAACGACGGGGGGATCGTCGAGGTCGTCGTCGTCGTGGTCACCGCCGTCGCCGGGGGCGCCGTCGTGGTCGTGTTCCCGCCCGCGGGCGGCGGGGGGGGCGGCGGTTCGTTGTTGTTGTTGGAGAGGGCCACCGCCGTCCCCGCCACGGCGACTCCCGCCGCCCCGATGCCGAGGATGGCGCCCGTGCTGAGGGCGCCGCCCGTCACGAACCCCGCCGGCAGGGACGGGAAGACGGCGACCGTCGCG
>JBGPBV010000167.1:0-14491 GCA_041481445.1 Vicinamibacteria bacterium | reverse complement strand
GTCATCGACCTCTACGCCGAGCGCTTCGATCCGGTCTTCCGCGTGCGCGACTTCAACAGCTACGTTCACGAGAGCATGCCCCTGGACGTGCTCAGCGGGATGAACCTGAGGCAGCGCGCGCTCGACACGGCAAGGGGTCCCCTCCAGAGGTTCCTGATCTCGCGGCTGATCGCCAACAAGGATCCCCGCGCGATGGCACGGCTCGCCTGGGAGCACCGGCCGAAGGACGTGAGGATGCACCAGGAGAAGGTTGCCCGGGCCGAAGGCCTCGCCTTCATCGCTCCCGTCTTCTGGCTCGGGTTCCCCGCGATACTGAAGGGATGGTTCGAGCGCGTGTTCACGTACGGCAACGCCTACGCGCTCACGTCCGAGGGCTGGGCCGGGAACATCAAGGGTCGCGTGGGACTCCTGACGCACGAGAAGGCCCTGGTCATCAGCACCACGCTGTTCAGCGAGGAAGACTACAAGGCCGGCCTGGAAGCACCCATGCGGCAGATCGTCGACGACTTCGGCCTGAGGTACCCGGGCGTCAAGCGCGTAGAGCACGTCTACTTCTACCGCGTGCCGGTCGTGGACGATGACACCCGGCGGGGCTACCTGAAGCGGGCCTTCGATCTCGGCAAGGGTTTCGCGGAGCCATCGGGGGCGGGGAGGGCGGCGGCCTAGCCGCGCGCGGTCAGCGGAGGCCCGGGAAGAACTTCCAACGCACGCGCCGTCGGTACTCCTCGTACCCGGCATACCGCGCCACCAGCCAGGCCTCTTCGCGCCGGGACTTCAGCTCGAGGAACAAGACGGCCACCGCCGTCATCGCCAGGCCGACCGGTGTCCTCGCCAAGGACCAGCCGGCGATGGCCAGGATCACTCCACCGTACATCGGGTGGCGCACGAAACCGTAAGCGCCTCCCTCGTTCAACGAGGCCTCGTCCCTTGGCTTGGGGAATGGCGTCAGCGAGCGACCGAGGGCAAGAACGCCGGCGAGGAACAGGGCGGTCCCCAGCGCGATGATGGTGACGCCGGCCACGAAGAGCACGACGGCCACCGACTCCGGCCAGCCTGGTCCGAGAATCTCAGCGAGCACGACCAGCGCCACGAGCACGACCTGCGACAACACCCAGCCCTCGCCTCGACGGCCAAGCGAAGGCAGCTGCGGGTCCGTCGCCACGCTAGACGGACCCGGACCGCTGCCGCCAGCGGTCTAGGGCCACCGCCAGCACGATGATGGTTCCAGTGACGATCTGCTGCACCCAGTTGGCCAGGCCGTATTGCGAGCAGCCGATGGCCACGATGGACATGATGGTCGCCCCGATCATCGTTCCGAGGACGGTCCCCACGCCCCCGGTGAGGCTCCCGCCGCCGATGATGACGGCGGCGATCACGTCCAGCTCGAGCCCGACCGCCACCGTGGGGTCGCCCACCGAGAGCTTCGCGAACTGCATGACGCCGGCCAGGCCGGCCAGGGCGGCCGAGATCGTGTAGACGGCGACCTTGGTCCGCTCCACGCGCACGCCGCACAGGCGCGCCGTGCGCTCGCTGGAGCCGATCGCGAAGAGGTGGCGGCCGAAGACGGTGTAGCGGAGCACCCCCGCCACCAGCAACGCGAGCGCGAAGAGGATCCAGATGCCGGGAGGCAGAAGGAGGCCGTGTCCCCGCTCCACCGTGCGCAGGAGGTCGTTGAGCCAGGTGACGGGGGCCTCGATGCGCCGCTCGTCCGCCAGTCCCTTGGCCGCCCCGCGCACGAGCAGCATCATCCCGAGGGTGACGATGAAGGGCACCACGCGCAGGCGCGTGATCAGGACCCCGCTGGCCACCCC
Organism: Vicinamibacteria bacterium; assembly: GCA_041481445.1. GTDB lineage: Bacteria > Acidobacteriota > Vicinamibacteria > Fen-336 > Fen-336 > AA29. Next base: position 12,680 of record JBGPBV010000167.1, on the reverse strand, counting down.
GCAGGCGGCGGAAGCCGCCACCCCGCCCAGGGCCGCCGCCAGCGGGCTGACGTCGCGCTTGAGGAGGAGGGCGACGACGACCGTGCTCAGGGCCACGATCGACCCCACGGACAGGTCGATGCCGGCGGCCACGATCACCATCGTCATGCCGAGGGCGGCCGTGCAGACGATCGCGGTCTGGCGCGCGATCAGCTCCAGGTTCACGGGACGGAAGAACTGCGGGCCGATGAGGACGGCGAACACCGCGCACACGAAGAGGAGGCCCAGCAGCGGTCCGCCGCGCCGGACGAGATCGCGCGCCTTCATGCGGCGTCGCCCGTCCCGGAGGTCCCCGTGGCCGCCATCATCAGGGAATGCTCGTCCCATTCGCGGGCGGGCCGCGGCGGGCCCAGCCGGCCGCGGCACATGACGGCGATGCGGTCGCACAGGCCGAGCAGCTCGGCGAGGTCGCTGCTGGCCACGAGGACGGCCTTGGGCGCTCGCGTCTCGCCGCCCCGGGGCGCGACGAGGCCGTCCACGAGCGCGTAGATCTGGGCCTTGCTCGCCACGTCGATCCCGCGGGTCGGCTCGTCGAGCAGCAGCACGTCCACGTCGTGGTGGAGGAGGCGGCCCAGCGCGACCTTCTGCTGGTTGCCGCCGGAGAGCTCGCCCACGGGCTGGCCGGGCCCGGCCGCCCGCACGCCCAGGCGGTCGATCCAGCCGCGCGCGTCCGCGGCCAGCCGCGAGGGGAACACCAGCGGCCCCGGCCCCAGCCCCTTCAGGTGCGAGAGGGCGAGGTTCTCCGCGATGGTCAGGCCGAGGGCGAGGCCTTCGCCCTTCCGGTCCTCGCTGAGCAGGCCGACCCGCTGCGACCACCGCTCGTGGGGGGTGGCGGGGCCGAGGAACGCGCCGACCTTGATGCGCCCGCCGCGCACGGGCTCCAGGCCGAAGAGCGTGCGCAGCAGCCGGGTACGCCCGGCCCCCATCAGGCCGGCGATGCCGAAGACCTCGCCCCGGCGCAGGCTGAAGGCGACCCTTCCCGGCCCCATGTCCTCGACCTCGAGGACGGCCTCGCCCGGAGACCGCGCGGAGCGGGGAAAGAGGTCCTCGACCCGGCGGCCGACCATCATCGACACGATGTCCTCGCGGGAGGCGCCCGCAGTGGGCCCCTCGCCCGCGTTGGCGCCGTCGCGGAGGACGACGAACCGGTCGGCCACCTCCTTCACCTCCTCGATGAAGTGCGAGATGTAGACGACCGCGTGGGAGTCCGCCTTGAGCCGCCGCACGAGCCCGAAGAGACGCCGGCTGTCCTCGCGGCCCAGGCTGCTCGTCGGCTCGTCCAGGACCAGGACGCGGGCCCCGGTGGCGAACGCGCGCGCGATCTCGACGAGCTGCTGGTGGGCCACGGAGAGGTGGCCGACGATGGCCAGCGGCGCGATGTCGGGGTGTCCGAGGCGGGCGAGGACGTCGCGCGAGAGCCGCTCCGCCTCCGCCCGTCGCAGGAGGCCGGCCCGGGCCGGCTCCGCTCCCAGGACGATGTTCTCCATGACCGACAGATGCGGGGCCACCGACAGCTCCTGGTGGATCATGGCCACGCCCGCGCGGCGGGCGGCCAGCGGGTCGCGCGGCGCGTACGGCCGCCCGTCGAGGGCCATGCTCCCGGAGTCCGGGGCGACCGCCCCGGCCAGGATGGCCATGAGCGTGCTCTTGCCCGCGCCGTTCTGGCCGACGAGCGCGACCACCTCGCCCCCGGCCACGGTCAGGTCGACGCCGGCGAGGGCGACGGTCGCCCCGAAGGCCTTCGACACCCCGCGCATCTCCAGGCGCGGCGGGATCGTGGTCGCGGCGACTCCCGACCCTAGGGCTTCAGCCACTGGCCGAGATCCGGATGGAGGACGTCCTTCATCTCGGGACTGTCCATGTTCTCCTTCGTGGCCAGCCGCACGCCGGTGTCGATCCGCTTCTCCACCGGCTGTCCCTTGAGGTGGGCGACGAGCGTCTTGACCCCGAGGTAGCCCATGTTGATCGGGTCCTGGACGACGAGCGCGTCGATCTGGCCGCCGGCCAGGCCCTTCACCAGGTTCTCGGAGGCGTCGAACCCCACGAAGCGCACCTTGCCCGCCCAGCCGTTGTCCTGGAGGACGCGCAGCATGGCGAAAGCCGTCGACTCGTTGGGCGTGAAGATGCCGTCGATCGACAGGCTGCCGTCCGGCTTCTTGTAGTTGCTCAGCAGGGTCTCGCTCTTCTTGTACGCGCCCTCCACGTCCGCCCCGCCGTACTGGTTCGAGCTGACCACCTCGATCCCCGGGTAGGCCTTCATGGTCTCGAGGAACCCGTCCTCCCGCTCGTTCGTGCTGGCGCTGCCCTCCGCGTAGCGCAGGAGCACGACCTTGCCCTTCCCGCCGAGGACCTTGGCCAGGTGCTCGCCACCGAGCCGTCCGCCCTTGCCGTTGTCGGTGGCCACGAAGCTGACGTAGTCGCCGCCCTTGAGGGCGGAGTCGATGATGACGACCGGGATGCTGGCGCGGGTGGCCGCGGTCACGGGGCCGACGAGCGCGGTGTCGTCGAGGGGGGCGAGAACGATGCCGGAGACGCCGCGGCTGACGAAGCCCTCGACCTCGGAGACCTGGCTGTCGCGGTCGTCCTCGCGGAGGGGTCCGCGCCAGATCACCTCCGCTCCGACCTCGCGCGCCGCCTTGACCGCCCCCGCGTGGACGCTCTGCCAGAAGACGTGCGAGGTGCCCTTCGGGATCACCGCGATCGTGAGCCTGGCCGCGGCCGGAGCGCCGCCCCCACCCCCGCCGCAGGCCATCGACACCATCAGGGCGGCGAGCGAGACGAGTCGCGTGGTCCGGTTCATGCCCTTCCTCCCGCTGGTCCAATGTTCCAGAAGCGCGCCGCGTTCCCGCCGAGCACCGCCTCCTGCTCGGCGGCGGGACGGCCGCCCATGTAGTCGATGACGACCTGCATGGTCCGCGCGTAGTCCGCGGCGACCGTGCAGACCGGCCAGTCCGACCCGATCATCAACCGCTCGTAGCCGAAGCAGTCCAGCGCCACCTCGAGGTAGGGCTCGATCTGGTCCGGCGTCCACGCGCGCCAGTCCGCCTCCGTCACCAGGCCGGAGAGCTTGGCCCGCACGTGCCCGCACGCGGCCAGGCGGCGGATCTCCCGCTCCCAGCCGGGCAAGCCCCCGTTCCGGATGTCCGGCTTGGCGAGGTGGTCCAGGACCAGCCGGTGCCCCTCCAGGCGCTGGGCGAACTCTATCGCGGCGGGCAGGTGGCGCGCGTAGATGAGGATGTCGTAGGCGAGGCCGGCGTGCTCGACCGCCTCCAGCCCGCGCAGGAACGCGGGACGCAGGAGAAAGCGGTCGTCGGGCTCCGCCTGGACGACGTGACGCACGCCCACGAGGCGGGGCCGGGCGGCGAGGCCCTCGAGCTGCGCGCCCACCTCGGGGGACTGGAGGTCCACCCAGCCGACCACGCCGAGGATGAACGGGTGGCTCTCCGCCAGGTCGAGCAGGAAGCGCGTCTCGTCCAGGGTCTGCCGCGCCTGCACGGCCACGCAGCCGTCGAAGCCGCTCTTCCGCAGCAACGGCTCCAGGTCGCGGGGCAGGAAGTCGCGGCGCAAGGCCGCCATCGACTCGTCGATCCAGCCGTACTCGGCGGGATCGTAGCGCCAGAAGTGCTGGTGGGCGTCGATGCGGCGGGCTCTCACCGGGCGATCACCGCCGCCGTCGTGCCGCCTTCGCCCGGCGGGCGGGAGCCAGACGGAAGACGGGCTCCATCCGCGCCCAGACCTCTCCCGGGCGCGCGCCCGGCGGCGCCTCCTGGTAGCTCCGCATCAACGCCTCCCACTCCGCGCAGCGGGGATCGGAGGCGGCGTGGGCGGCGAAGCTGCGGCGGAGGTCGAAGCCGTCGCGCGTCTCCATCACCATCGTGAGCCGCCGGCCCAGGGCGTAGATGTCCATCGCGCGGACGCCGACCCGCCGCAAGCTGCGCTGGACCTCGGGCCAGACGCGGCGGTGATGGGCCCGGTACTCCTCGATCAGGCGCCGGTCGTCCTTGAGGTCGACGGTGAGGACGTAACGCTTCATCGCGACGGCGCCACCCGCTGTCGCGACCGGCCCAGCCCGTCGATGCCGAGCTCGACCACGTCACCGACGGCGAGGTACCGCGGCTCCGGCTTCATGCCCAGGCCCACTCCGGCCGGGGTGCCGGTGCTGATGACGTCGCCGGGCAGGAGGGTCATGAACTGGCTGAGATAGCTCACGAGGGTCGGCACGTCGAAGATCATGTTCGCGGTCGAGCTCTTCTGCCGCGTCTCGCCGTTCACGGTCAGCCACATCCCCAGCGCCTGCGGATCGCCCACCTCGTCCGGGGTGGCCAGGAAGGGACCGAGCGGAGCGAACGTGTCCGCGCTCTTGCCCTTCGACCACTGGCCGCCGTGCTCGAGCTGGAAGCTCCGCTCCGAGTAGTCGTTGTGGAGGGCGTAGCCCGCGATGTGACGGTGTGCGTCCCCCTTGGACACGTAGGAGGCGCGCGCGCCGATCACCACCGCCAGCTCGACCTCCCAGTCCACCTTGACCGCGCCCCTCGGCGTCACGAGGTCGTCGTCGGGGCCGACGAGGGAGCTGGTGGCCTTGAAGAAGATGACCGGCTCCTTCGGGATGTCCGCCCCCGTCTCCGCGGCGTGGTCCCGGTAGTTCAGGCCGATGCACACGATCTTGCTCGGCCGCGCCACCGGCGGTCCGAGGCGGGTGCCGGCGGCGAGGCGAGGCGCGCGCGCGGCCTGGGCGCCCATCCATTCGCGGAGGCGTCCCAGGCCGTCTCCGCCGAAGAAGGCCTCGTCGTAGTCGGACCCGAAAGTGGAGGCGTCGATGCGCGTGCCGTCCTCGAGTTGCAGTCCCGGCTTCTCGCGGCCTTTCTCGCCGAATCGGATCAGCTTCATAGGACGAGCACTCCGCCGTCGATGGGGAAGGCCTGCCCCGTGATGAACGAGGCCTCGTCCGAGCAGAGGTAGAGCGCCATCTGCGCCACCTCCTCCGGCGTCCCCATGCGGCCCAGGGGTTGATAGGCCGAGAGCTTCTGGAACATCTCCTGCTCGCGGCCCGGATAGTTCGCCTTCAGGTAACCGTCCACGAACGGCGTGTGCACCCGCGCCGGGCAGATGCAGTTGCAGCGGATGCGGCCCATGTAATCGACCGCGATCGAGCGGGTCATGGCCAGCACGGCGCCCTTGCTGGTCGAGTAGGCGAAGCGGTCGGGGATCCCGACCAGGCCGGCGATGGAGGCCATGTTGAGGATCACGCCTCCCTTCCCAAGCAGCAGGAGGGGGAGCGCGGCCCGGGTGGCGAGGAACATCCCCTTCACGTTCACGCGAAAGACCCGGTCGAAGTCCGCTTCCGAGGTGGTCTCGGCCGTGCCCACGTGCGCGACCCCGGCGTTGTTGACGAGGATGTCGAGCCGGCCCGCCTCGCTCTCGATCGCGCGCACGGCGTCGGCGGTGTCGGCCGCGCTGGTCACGTCGCAGCGGCGCGCGGTGGCTTTCCCGCCCGCGGCCACGATCACGGCGGCGGTGCGTGCGGCCGCCGCCTCGTCGACGTCGAGGACGACCACGCGCGCGCCCTGGCCTGCGAACAGTCGCGCGATGGCCTCGCCGATCCCTGATCCGGCGCCGGTGACGGCGGTGGTCTTGCCGGTGAGCTCGAACATTTATCTCAGGGGGGGAACGCTTCGCATCATCCCGATGGGCTCCGGCTCCCCCCCTGAAACCCCCCGTCGCTTGCCGCCGCCCACCGGGGGCGGCGCCACGCTCACTGGAATCCACAGCACTGGCTGGCGGATGAAGAAGTTTCGCACGACCTCCTCCACCTTCGAGTCCGCGGGCAGCGTCTTCCACAGCTCGACGTACTCGGGCCGGCCCAGGGCCAGGCCTCCGAACAGGAGGCTCGCCTGCCGCATCGGCCACTCCGAGTCGTACATGACGTCCGGGGCTCTGGGCCACTGCTTCTTGTCGCGAATGAACGGGACCATGTAGGCGAGGGCACGAGGCAACCCGCGGCCGTCGGGGAGCGCGAACCTCCAGAGGTCGTCGCCCGGTGTCGAAAGGGTCTGGGCCACGCCCGCCATCGCCTCCAGGTTGAAGAGCGAGTAGCCGTACGGCTTCGTGCGCCGCAGCTCCTCCGGGAAGCTGCCATCGGCCGCGACCTGGTTCGGGACGATGACGGTCTCGAACCGGGTGCGGCACTCGGCCGTCCGCTCCTGGTCGCCTACGAGGCGGGCGAAGGCTGCGACCTGCAGGAGCCAGCAGGTGGCGTGGTTGTTCCTGGCGTCGCGCTCCTTGAGGGCGTTCTCGTCCGTGGTCAGCCAGGCCAGGTAGTCGCGGAACCACCCCCGAACGCCGTCGCGCTCCGCCGGGGAGAGCGCGGGCGAGCCGTCCAGGGCCTCGATCGCGCGCGCGACCTCCACGAGGTGGAGGGTGTCGATCACGCCCTGCGGCCGGCCGGTCGCGATGCCGTGGATGGCCTGCGCGTACTTCAGGTGGGGCGCCATGCGCGTGGCCGGATCGAGGAACCAGGCGCGGAGGTGGGGCCCGGCCGCCCGGGCGTAGCGCGGATCGCCGGTGAGGCGCCAGGCCGCGGCCAGGGCCGGCACCTCGACGCTCAGCCGGATCAGCGCGCGCCGGTGGGCGACGAAGTTGTCGGGATTGGTCAGGCCGTCGCTCTGGACGTACGGCCCCTCCGGGTTCTTCGGGTCCGGCCACCAGTAGTCGCCCTCGGAGAAGAAGTCGTGGGGGCCTCCCGCGCTCCGTGGGGAAGTGGTGGCGGTGATGGTGAGGGGAGCGTCGTCGAGGAAGGCGCCGGCGGCTTTCAGGACGCGCGCGCGCTCGAACGCGGAGAGGTCGAAGCTGGACGCCGCCGAGAGCATCAAGGCGCAGGCGAGGGGTGTCTTCATCGAGGCCCCAAAGGATATGGCGAACGCCCTCACGCGCGCTATCCTTCCCGCCTCGGCCGGGACCCTTCGCCCACGGGGGGACTTGATGACGGGCCGTGCGCACTCGGGTCTCACGCGGCGGGAATGGCTGCGCCTGGCGGTGGGCGCTCCCCTGGCCGCGTGGGCGCCGCCGGCGGCGCCGGCCGCGCTCGACCGTGCCGCGGTCGCCCACGCTCCCGCGCACGTCCTCGCCGCGGACGGATCGATTCCGGCCGCCGTGACCCTCGTTCGCCAGTGGGAGGGACCCGTCTGCCGCGCGCGCTTGCGCAACCGCGGACGGGCGGCGGTCCGCATCGGCGAGGTCGTGCTGTTCGACGTGCGCCGCGGGCTTCCGCCCGAGACGCCCATCTACGGCGAAGGCTTCCAGATGCTGAGCCAGACGGGGGGCACGATCGGCCAGCCCGCGGACCTCGGGGACTACACGGACGCGACGCACTACCGGATGCCGCAACCGCCGGAGGCGACGGTCGTCTACAACCTCCTGGGCCTGGCGCCGCCCGGCGGCGGCCACCGTCTGGCCGCCTTTGCGTCCTGTCGCCGCTTCAGCGGCCGCTTCGAGCTCCGCCCTTCGAGCCTCCGCGTCGTGGTCGACGCCGAGGGCCGCGAGCTGGGCCCCGGCGAGGAGTGGCGGCTCGAGGATTTCGTGTTCCTCTCGGGAAGGGACCGCGAGGCGCTCCTGGCCGCGCTGGCCGAGCGCCTGGCCACGAACCATCCGCCTTTGAGCACGCCCGCTCCGCCGTCGGGCTGGTGCTCCTGGTACTGCTTCGGCCCGAAGGTCACGGCGGAGGACGTCCGGCGCAACCTCGACGTGATCGCGCGCGAGGTCCCGGGCCTGCGCTACGTCCAGATCGACGACGGCTATCAACCGGCGATGGGGGACTGGCTGGAGACGGGGGCCGCCTTCGGCGGCGACGTCCGGGGAGTGCTCCAGGCCATCCGCGCGCGCGGCTTCGAGCCCGCGATCTGGGTCGCGCCCTTCGTGGCGGAACGGGACTCGAACCTCTTCCGCGGCGACCCGGACTGGTTCGTGACCGGCGCCGACGGGCAGCCGCTGCGCTCGGACCAGGTCACCTTCGGCGGGTGGCGGCACGGGCCGTGGTACGTTCTCGACGGCACGCACCCGGGGGCCCAGGCGCACCTGGAGTCGGTGTTCCGGACGATGCGCGGCGACTGGGGCTGCACGTACTTCAAGCTCGATGCGAACTTCTGGGGCGCGATCCACGGCGGCCGCTTCCACGATCCGCGCGCCACGCGCGTGGAGGCCTATCGCCGCGGCATGGAGGCGGTACGGCGGGGAGCGGGCGACGCCTTCCTCCTCGGGTGCAACCATCCGCTGTGGCCGTCGCTGGGCCTCGTCCACGGCTCCCGCAGCTCCAACGACATCAAGCGGACCTGGGCGCGCGTGAAGGGCACCGCCCGGCAGAACCTCGAGCGCAACTGGCAGAACGGCCGCCTCTGGTGGAACGACCCCGACGCGGTTGTGCTCACCGGCCTGGGCGACGACGAGGTGCGCTTCCACGCCACCGCGGTGTACGCCACGGGCGGGATGATCCTGTCCGGCGACGATCTCTCGACGGTGAGCCCCTCCGTGCTCGAGCTCCTGCGCAAGCTCCAGCCGCCCACGGGCCGGGCCGCCCGCTTCGGCGACCGCTCGCTGCGCGTGGGCACCGTCGAGAAGGGTGGCGGCGTGCGCGTCGTCTGTTTGCTGAACTGGGAGGACACGTCGCAGGAGATGACGTTCCGGCTCGATCGGCCCTGCCGGCTCCGGGAGCTCTGGAGCGGCGACGACCTGGGACGCCGGCCGGCCGGAGAGGTCTCGCTGACCCTGCCCGCGCGCTCCGGACGCGTCGTGTCCTGCACGGAGGTCCCTTCATGAAGCTCCCTCCCGTAGTGCCGCTGCTCCTGGCCACCGCCGTCGCGGCCCCGGCGGCCGCCACCGCCGAAGAGTGGGCGCTCGCCTCGCCCGACGGCCGCACGAGCATCGTGCTGTCGCGGGCGGCGGACGGGCGCCTCTCCTGGCGGGCCACGCGGGGCGGGGCCGTCGTCGTGGCCGACTCGCCGCTGGGCCTCCGGCGGGCAGACCAGGCCTTCACGGACGGCCTCCGGGTCGTCCGCGCCTCGAAGGCCACGAGCGCGGACGAGCGCTACCAGACTCTCCACGGCAAGCGGCGCCGGCACGAGGTCCATGCCCGCGAGCAGTCCGTCGTCTTCGCCAACGCGGGCGGAGCGCGGCTCGAGGTGGTCCTGCGCGCCCACGACGACGGCGTCGCCTTCCGCTACCGGTTCCCGGAGACGGACGCGGCGCCGAAGACGGTCGTGGAGGAGCGGACGGGATTCCACGTACCCGCGGGCTCGACGGCCTGGCTGCTCCCGCACCACATGCCCTCCCGCTACAAGCCGGCCTACGAGGACCTCTTCCGCGAGGTCGCGGCGGGGACCAAGGCCCCGGAGCCCGCGGGCTGGTCGTTCCCCGGCCTCTTCAAGACGCCGGCCGGCTCGTGGCTGCTGATCACGGAGGCGGCGCTGGACGAGACGTACTGCGGTGCTCGCCTCGCGGCGGAGGCGCCGGACGGCGTCTACCGCGTGCGCTTCCCGGAGCCGGGGGAAGGCATGGGGGTGGGCGAGGTCGATCCCACCTCGACCCTGCCCTGGACGATGCCCTGGCGGGTCGTGATCATCGGGGACGCCGCCGGACGCGTCGTCGACTCCACGCTGGTCGAGGACCTGTCGCCGCCCTCGCGCATCACGGACACGAGCTGGATCAAGCCCGGGCGCGTCTCCTGGAGCTGGTGGTCGGAGAGCGACAGCCCCAAGCACGCCGAGGCCTTGAACCGCTTCGTCGACCTGGCCGCGGAGATGGGCTGGGAGTACTCCCTGGTCGACGCGAACTGGGACCGCATGCAGACGGGGAGGATCGAGGACGTGTTGGCCCACGCGCGCGACAAGGGCGTGGGCCTGCTCTTCTGGTACAACTCGGGCGGACCCCACAACGACGTCACCGAGGCCCCCCGCGATCGCATGGACCAGCGCGACGTGCGGCGGGCGGAGCTGGCCAGGCTCGAGCAGTGGGGCGTCAAGGGGGTCAAGGTCGACTTCTGGCACAGCGACAAGCAGGACCGCATCCGGCAGTACCGCGACATCCTGAGAGACGCCGCCCTTTTCCACATCTTCGTGAACTTCCACGGCTGCACGCTGCCGCGCGGATGGTCGCGGGAGTTCCCGCACCTGATGGCCATGGAGGCGGTCTCCGGGGCCGAGCAGTACAAGTTCAACGAGGAGTTCGCGGGCAAGGCGGCCTGGCACAACACGGTCCTGCCCTTCACCCGCAACGTGGTCGGCCCCATGGACTACACGCCGGTGACCTTCAGCGACCACAAGTACCCGCGGCACACCACCAGCGCGCACGAGCTGGCGCAGTCGGTGGTCTTCGAGACGGGCCTCCAGCACTTCGCCGACTCCGCGACGTCGTACCGCGCCCTTCCCGAGGCGCCGAAGACGTTCCTGAAGCAGGTCCCGGCCGCCTGGGACGACACGCGCACGCTCTCGGGCGAGCCCGGGCGGTCGATCGTGATCGCGCGACGGTCCGGCGAGGTGTGGTACGTGGGCGGCCTGAGCGGCCTGGACGTCGGGCAGTCCGCGCGCGTCGACCTCGCGTTCCTCGGCCCCGGCGCCTGGTCCCTGACCCTCATCCGGGACGGGGCGGAGGAGCGCAGCTTCGACGCCTCCGCGCGCCCCGTGCGCGCGTCCGACGTGATCGAGGTCGAGATGCGGCCGCGCGGGGGGTTCGTGATGCGCATCGCTCGGCCCTGACGCCACACCGACTCGAGGTGCGCCTGGTCACGTCCGGAGGGAGAGCCGGATCGTAGCTAGGCGCTGATCACTGCAGAGGGAACGGGTCGCGTCCGAACGAGGCCGGGGTGTACCCCGCGAAGCCAGTTCCCCTCACCCATTCGTCTGGAGGATTGATGAAGAAGTTGAGCCGAATCGCCGTGGGAACCCTTGCCGTCCTCGCATCCACCGCCGTCGCGCAGGCCCAGGCCACGCGTACCTGGGTCTCCGGCGTCGGTGACGACGCCAACCCCTGCAGCCGTACGGCTCCCTGCAAGACCTGGGCGGGCGCGATCTCGAAGACCGCGCTCGGGGGAGAGATCGACGCCCTTGACCCGGGCGGGTTCGGCACGGTGACGATCACGAAGTCGATCACCCTGGCCGGCGACGGGACCCTGGGCTCCATCCTGGCCGCTAGCGTCAACGGGATCCTCATCTCGAGCGGCGCCCCCGCCACCACCACGGTCAGGCTCCGGAATCTCTCCATCAACGGCGCGGGCGGCACCGGCGGCGAAGTGACCGGTCTCAACGGCATCCGCATGCTCGGGGGGGCGGCGCTGCACGTGGAGAACTGCGCGATCTTCAACTTCACGCAGCAGGGGATCTCCGTGGAGACCAACGTGGCGGGGGCCCGGGTCTTCGTCAAGGACACCACCATCAACCATGTCGGTGACGCCGGCATCCTGATCAAGCCGTTCGCGCCGGGCACGGTCAACGCGGCCCTCGACAACGTGCGGCTGGAAGGGAATCAGGTCGGCCTCCGCGTGGAGGACAACGGCACCGCCACCGTCTCCGACAGCTACATCTCCGGGAACAACACCAACGGCGTGAACGCGGTCGCCACCGCCGCCGCCGTCAACGTCATGGTCACGCGGAGCACGATCGCCAACAACGTCAACAACGGCCTCCGGTCCGGGGGAGCCTTGGCCACGATTTTCTTCTCGAGCAGCACCATCACCCGGAACGGGACCGGCATCTTGGCCTCCGGCGGGGCGCTGCTGTCCCTCGGCAACAACACGAACGTCGGGAACGCCGCCGCCAACGGCGCGCCGACCTCGACCCTCCCGCCCCAGTAGGCCTCCCCCCCGCGGAGACCCGCGCGCGCCGGCTTGCCCGGGCGCCCGGGTCTCCGCCTGCCGGCCCCCCCCGCGCGTACCCTGGTCAGGCGGCGCCCGCCGGCGCTTGCCCTGCGTCGTGGCGGGGTCCATAATGACTACTCACGCTTGGAGCCTGATCCCTTCCGCCGGGGCTCTTTGGAGGTCCGATGTCAATGAAAGAGTCTGCTCGTATCACGGTGGGTGCGCTCGCGGTCGTCCTTTGCGGCTCGCTGGCCCATGCGCAGGCCACGCGCACGTGGGTGTCCGGCGTCGGTGACGACGCCAACCCCTGCAGCCGCACCGCTCCCTGCAAGACCTTCGCCGGTGCGATCTCCAAGACGGCGCTCGGGGGAGAGATCGACGCCCTCGATCCCGGCGGGTTCGGCGCGGTGACGATCACGAAGTCGATCACCATCGCCGGCGACGGGACCCTGGGTAGCATCCTGGCCTCGGGCACGCAGGGGATCATCATCTCGAGCACCGCCGCCGCCACCACCGTGGTGCGGCTCCGCAACCTCTCGATCAACGGCGCCGGCACCCCCGAGGTCTCCGGTATCAACGGCATCCGCATGCTCGGGGGGGCGGCGTTGCACGTGGAGAACTGCGCGATCTTCAACTTCACTCAGCAAGGGATCGACGCCGAGTCCAACGTGGCGGGGGCGAAGCTGTTCGTGAAGGACACCACCATCAACCATGTCGGCGACGCCGGGATCCTGATCAAGCCCGTCGCGCCGGGCACGATCAGCGCGGCCCTCGACAACGTGCGGCTGGAAGGGAACCAGGT
>JBGPBV010000166.1:0-14521 GCA_041481445.1 Vicinamibacteria bacterium | reverse complement strand
GACGCCCGACCCGAAGCGCGCCGACGAGCAATCCTGCAACCGCCTGGGGCTGCTCTACGTCGCGGGCAACGGCGTCCCGAAGGACCTCACCCGCGCCCGGTCCTACTTCAAGCGCGCCTGCGACCAGAAGTACCAAGCGGCCTGCGACAACCTGGCGAAGCACGCCGGAGGCTAGAGAGGGTCGCCGGCGCGCGCGTAGTCAGAAGCGGTAGCCGAAGTTCAGCGTGAACAGGCCGAGGACATGCGAGTTGCCCGAGAACAGGATCTGGGCGCGAGCGTCGGGACGCACGAACACGTGCGGCCCGGCCGAGAGCACAACGCCGCCGCCGAGCGTCATCATCCCGTCCGTACCGTGCGAGGAGGTGGTGGTGAACGCGGCGTCCACCGTGTTCCGGATCTCCTCCGCCGTGGGCAGGCCGTTGCGGCCGCCGCGTCCGGGAAGCAGGGGGGCGACGAGGCCGCGGAAGTCGTCGACGCTGCGGGGATTGAGTCTGGAGGTCTCCGCGCTCTGACCGTAGAGGCCGCCGCTGACCGCGAAGTAGGGCACGAGCGACTCACTCGAGGGCTTCAGGTTCAGGCGCAGGCCCGCGTCCGCGCTCCAGGCGCTGGACCCGCGGTCGAGGTAGAGGCCACTGGCCTCGAGGGTGAGGCGGGGCGTGATGTCGTGAGCGAGCGCTCCGCCCACCGCGAACGCGGCGCCGTCGCCGTGCCCGAAGTCGCCGCCGTAACCGAACCCGAACCGGGAGCCGACGGACGAGCCGACGGAGAGTCCCCCTACGACCGAGATGGCGGTCGGGTACTGTCCCTTCTCCTCCTGGGCCCAGGCCGCCGGCGCGGACAGCGCCGACGCGGCGACCAGGCCCACCGAAACCACCATCAACACGGCCCCATGTCTCATCGATGACCTCCGTTGGAACGTCGTTCCGCCGCCCTCGAAGCAATGTCCATGCCCCGGGGGCGGCGCGCGAAACGCCCGCCCGTGCGCGGTTTGCGGGCGCGGCGCCACCGCCGTGCATGTCCACGGCCGGTGCCGCTTTGTCCTCGGCGGACGACGCTGACGTTTGTTGAAGATGTAAAGGCGCTAGGTGAGCTTGCCCTTCGCGGATCGCGGCCGGCGATCGGGTTGGCGGGCGGGACCGCCGCCGGTGAGCCCGCGAAACGAGATGAACCGGATGAGTCCCGGGTTCGACTCGCACGGCGGTCCCGCCCATGGAGTGCTCACGACCGGCCCGGCCACGGCGACGAAGGAATGGGGACGTGCCGGAGCGGAATGAAGGAGCGGCTCGCGATCGAGCGGCTCACCTATGAATGCCTTCCGGCACGTCCGGGGGGATGAAGCCGTCACGGGGCGACGGAGACCTCGACCGTCTTCGAGAAGCTCCGGCCGTCGTTGTCGGTGAAGGCGAGGGCGAGCGTCATCAGCGCCTCCCTCTTCAGGTTGGGCAGGTCGTACCAGACGTTGAAGTTCATGTTGACCGTGCTGCCCGCGGCCGCGAACTGGTTGCTGCTCGTGGTGAATTCGAACTCGAAGTGCTCGGTGTCGCTGCCCGTGGGCGGGGTGACGATCCCGCCCGAGGCCTGCTGCACCCTCACGGTGGCGGACGTGATCTTCACCGGGAACGTCATCGTCACGTCCTTGCCCGGCGAGTTGAGGGTCACCGACGCCCCGAACGACGTCTGCCAGTCGTATTCGCGCTGCTCCGACGGCTGGTTGTTCGACGGTATGAAGGTGTAGAAGCGCCCGGTGGGACCGGTGGCGGTGGTCGGGCTGGGGGTCACGGTGGCGACGATGAAGTCGGTCGTACTCGTGGCCGTGGTGTCGGTCGGCGACTGACAACCCCATCCGAGGGCGGCCCAGCCCAGGACCGCTGCCACCGACGCATATCGAGACATGGAATGTCCTCCGTTCAGAACGTCGTGCCCACCGCGAACTTGAAAGCGTGCGCGGGCTGCCACGCGTCGCGGCTCAGGTTGAAGGCGTAGATGAGTCGGAACGGCACGTTGAGGACCGGCATCACGAAGCGCAGCTCCGCCCCCGTGGAGGTCCGCAGGTCCCGCAGGTTGAGGTTGTGGCCCTCCGCGAAGGCCTGGCCGGCGTCGTAGAAGAACAGGAAGCGGAGCGGCCCCCCGATGTCGAAGTAGTACTCGGCGTTGAAGAGGACGAACTTGTTGCCGCCGATGAGCTGGTTCTTGATGTCCACCGGCCCCACCGTGCGCACGTTGACCCCTCTGATCTGGGTCTCCCCGCCCAGGAAGAAGCGCTGGTAATAGGGCAGGAGGGTGGTGTCGCCGAAGGGAGTGATCCAGGCCGCCTCCCCGCGCAGGCCGAGGGAGGTGTGCCTGGTGTGAGGGATGTAGAGGACAGCCTCCACGTCCGGCTTGAAGTAGTCCACTCCCCCGCCCAGCGGCCCGCCCGCCACCGCCACGTTGCCGGTCAGGCGCCTCCCCTTGCGGGGCGTGAAGGGGTTGTCCACGGTGTTGTAGACCAGCGAGGGCGTGATCCGGCTCTCCGGGTGCCGCCCGTCCGAGGTGAACGGGGCGAAGACGGGCTGCCCGGTGGTGGAAGAGGTGAGGGAAGTGGTAGTCCCGTTGAGGAGGTTGGCGATGCCGGAGGTCTCCACCACCTCGTAGGTGTAGCCGGCGAAGAGGCGGGTGAAGCGGCCGGCGGGCAGGCCGGAGGTGAGGCTCACCCCCGTGCGCACCTCGCTGTAGCCGATCGCGTTGGTCGCGGTCGGGTAGTCGAGCTTGCGGGAATAGAGATCGATGCCGCCGGTGATCGGGCGGTCGAAGAGGTAGGGCTCGGTCAGGGCGACCTGGTAGTTCTTGGTCCGGGAGCCCGTCTGGGCGGAGAGCTGGACCGTCTCCCCCAGGCCCAGGAAGTTGGCGGTGGAGAAGCTCGCGTTGAGGAAGGTGCCCTCGAGGCCGCTCACCCCGCCCCCGAAGGTGAACTGGTTCCGGTTCTGCTCCTCGACCTTGAAGGTGACGTCGAGCTTGTCCTCGCCAAACGCGCTGGGGGCGAGCTCGGGGGCGCCTTCCATGGGCTTGAAGTACCCGAGCTGGTTGATGCGCCGGATGGAGAGCTTGAGGGCCTCCGTGTTGAAGACGTCGCCTTCGTTGAGGTAGACCTCGCGCCGGATCACCTTGTCGCGGGTGGTGGTGTTCCCGGTGAAGGTGATCTTGCCGACGTAGTACCGCTTGTCCTCGTCCATGGTGAGCACGACGTCCACCACCTTGCGCTCGGGATCCGGCTTGCGCTCGGGCCGGCCCGTCCACTGGAAGTAGCCCTGGGCCCCGTAGGCGTCGCGCAGCTTGTCGAACCCCTTCTTGATGCGCGACTCGCGGTAGACGTCGCCCGGCTGCAGCTTGAACACGGGCAGCACGAGGTCGGGCTTGAACACGGTCATGCCCTCGAACTTCACCTCCCCGATGCGGTACTGGTCCCCTTCGCTCACCGGGATCTCCAGCTTGATCCCGCGCCGCGGCTTCTTGCCCCCCTTGTCGCCGAGGTAGCTCACCGCCGGCTCGCCCACGGAGGCGGTCACGTAGCCGTGGTCGAGGTAGAAGTCCTCGATCCGCTTCTGGTCTCCCTCCGCCCCCGACCACTTGTCCGGAGTCCACGTCGTCTTGCCGAGCAGCCAGGTCAGGTTCCAGAAGCCGTGGGGCTTGACCTTCTTCATCTGCCCGCGCAGCTTCCCGTCCGAGAAGACCTCGTTGCCGACGAAGTCGATCTCCTCCACCCGCGACTTGGGCCCGTCGTCGATCACGAACGAGACCTGCATGCCCGATACGCCGATGGGGCGCGCGTCGTGGCGCACGGTGGAGAAGGGCCGCCCCTTCTCCGCGAGCATCTCCCGGAGGATCGTCTCCACCCGCTTGGCCTTGCCCACGTCGTAGAACGTGTCGACCTTGAGGGCGGCATCCTTCTTCTTGAGCTCGTCCTCGATGGTGGTCTTGGAGAGGGCCTTGCTGCCCCGGTAGTCCACGATCTCGATGCGCTTGCGCTCGTTCACCACGAAGGTCACGACCTTGCCGCCGGAGGGCGAGGTCTGCACGTCCACGCTCAGGTCGTCCAGGAAGCCCGTCTCCCACAGGCGGCGGAAGTCCTCCTTGAGGCGCATCTCGTCGTAGCGGTCCCCGGGATGGGTGGAGACGTAGAAGAGCAGGCTCTCCTTCTGCAGGAACTGGTTGCGCGAGATCTCGACCCTCTCCACGACCGGCGCCTCCGCCTCGTCCTCCGGGGCCTGGGCGCGGGCCGGGCGTTGCAGCCCCGCGGTCAGGGCCAGGGCCAGCACGAAGGCCCGGGCGCCGTGGCCCACCGCGCACGTCCGCTCGCCGTCCACCGACGGATCTGCCAAGGGGCTCCCCGCTCGCGCGGCACTCCGCCGCGCACGGAGCCCATCATGTCGAGCGCCACGCGCGAGGTGTTTAAGCGCGTGCAAGGAAATCGTTAACAGTTGGTAAAGACCGGCGTCAGTACCTCGTGCGGCTGGGGAGTGCGCCGGCGGCGGGAGCGGGGAGCCGCAGCAGCCCGTCCGGGGTGAGGGTCTGGCCGGAGAGGCCGCTGAAACCGGGATCGTAGCGCTGGGCCCGGAAGACCAGGTAGCCGGTGCCACCCGCGGTGTCGGTCACGACGTAGGACCACACGGTCTGGCCGTCAGACGTGACCTCGAGGAAGCGTCCCTCCGTGCCCACGGTGACCAGGGTGTTCCCGCTGGCCAGGCGCTGGGCGCCGGAGATGATCGGAGCGAAGACGCTCTGGGGCGGGCTGGCCACGTACTGCCAGACCGGCGCCGCCGGGCCGTAGCCCGTCTCGGGATCGTACGTGTACGAGCCGTCCGCGTTCGTCGGCGGGGCCAGCTCGACCACCGTCGAGTACGGCCGGGCACTCGCGTCCCCGTTGTTGAACACCAGGATGTGCCCGGCGCCCGGCAGCCCGTCCGCGATCCACTGGGCGTTGTGCTGGCCGAAGAGCTGCTGGGGAGCGGAGAGGCCGTAGATGCGCGGATTGCCCCAGCGATAGATGAGGTCGCCCCCGCGCCCGTGCTTCCCGCCGGAATGCCCGGCCGCCTCCGCGGTGGTCGTGCTGTGGTCGATGATCCAGAACTCGCTGAAGTTGCGGACGCTGAGCAGGACCTGGTCGAGGGCGGCGTTGTAGACCACCGCGTTGGCGTGGGTCCAGTCCGTGAGGTCGGTGCCGGGGGCCACGTAGGCCGGATCGATGAGGCCGGGATTGTCGGCGGCGGAGGCTCCCGGAGGGAGCAGGTGGTCCCAGATGCGCCACTCCCACACGATCTGGTTGGTGCTCGGGTCCACCTCCACGACCTTGTCCACCCAGAGCTGGCCGTCTGCGGGCAGGGTGGCGGGATCGCGGCCGGCGGCGACGGCCTCCGCCGCGGACCGGACCTCCCAGGCCACCATCAGCACGTGCCCGTTGTTCGGCATCCAGAACACGTCGTGGTGCTGCTGCCCGGCCGTGGTCGCATAGTCGTAGCGCCAGGCTACCGAGCTGTCCCAGTTGAGCATCTCGACCCGGCCGCCGTTGCTGCCTTGCAGCGCAGAGAGGGGGCGCTCCGGAAGCGAGGTGGCGCGCAGGAGGCGGCCGCTCGGGAGGAGGTAGACCGAGTAGCCGGGCGGATTCGCGGTGGTCCACTCGTGGAGCTTCTGCCCCTCGAGGCTCATCAGGTACACGCTCGTGGAGGCGATCGGCGAGAACAGGATCGCCGGGATGGTGGATTCCATGCTCGCCGCGACCATGTTGCCGCCGCACGCCATGAGCAGGGCCGCGAGCACCAGAGCGGCGGCGGCCCTGATTCGACTTCCGAGCGTTTCCATGGACTCGTTCTCCTCGGCCTGGCTGCCCCACGGATGACGTCATCACATGGTCATCACCCCGAGGGGGTGGAGATCATCAAGTCCGTGAAAAGAGATTGTTAAGAAAGCAATGAACGGCTACTGGGGGGCGCCCGTCTGCCGGAGGAGCCGTTGGAGCTGCTCGCGCATGTCCGTGCGCGTGGGGGCCCACTCCGGCCGCTCGGCCAGGTTGCGCATCTCGGTCGGGTCGGTGGCGAGGTCGTACAGCTCGTCGTCCCCCCCGCCGCCGGGATAGGTGACGTACTTCCGGGCCGCGGTGCGCACGGCCTGGATGTCCGGCACCACGGGCAGGAAGCTCTCGCTCGAGTACTCGTAGAGGAACGAGTCGTGCACGCCCGGGCCCTCGGCGCGGAGGAGGCGCGCCAGGGACCGGCCCTGCATCTCCGCGGGCACGGCCACCCCGGCCAGGTCGAGGATGGTCGGGGCGAAGTCCAGGTTCAGCACCATCGAGTCCACGTGGCGGGGGGCGAGGTCCACGCCCGCCACCACGAAGGGGATGCGGATCGACTCCTCGTAGGCCAGGCGCTTGTCCCCCAGGCGGTGCTCGCCGAACAGGAGGCCGTTGTCGCTCAGGAACACGACGTAGGTCGAGCGGGAGAGGCCCTGGGCGGACAAGGTCGAGATCACGCGGCCCAGGCTCTCGTCCACGGCGAGCAGCGTGCGCAGGTAGTCGAGGCGGTCGGGGTCCTGCGCCGGCCACGGCCAGGGAGGGATCGCCGCGGGCTGGGGGTCCGGGCACCGGGCGAAGGCGGTGGGCCCGCCCCCGCAGCGCACGTAGCGCCGCTGCCAGGCCGGCTTGCCGTCGAAGGTGTCGTCGAAGCTCGCCGGCTCCGGCACCGCCGCGTCGGCGAGCATGGCGGCATGGCGCGGCGCGGGCTGCGCGGGCTGGTGCGGAGCCTTGTGGGACAGGATGAGCAGGAAGGGCTTGCTCCGGGGCTGGCCCAGCCACCTCACCGCGAAGTCGGTGAGGAGGTCGGTGATGTAGCCGGGGCGGTTCATGACGTGCCCGTTCTCGTTGAGCACGGGGTCGAAGTACACGCCCTGCCCGCGGAAGCTCAGCCAGTAGTCGAAGCCCGGCCGCGGCATGTCCGTGCTCGCGTCCATGTGCCACTTGCCGACGAAGGCCGTCTCGTAGCCCGCGCGCTGCAGGAGCATGGGGTAGGTGGTCACCGTGGCCGGCAGGTCGACCATCTCGTTGACGACCACGCCGTGCGAGTGCGCATAGAGGCCGGAGAGCAGGGTGGCCCGGCTGGGCGAGCACAGCGACGTCGTCACGAAGGCCTTGTCGAAGGACACGCCCCTCGCGGCCAGCGCCTCCAGGTTCGGCAGCGACAGGAAGGGCACGCGTCGTCCGGGTCCGAAGAGGCCGTAGGCCATGTCGTCGGCGATGACGACCACGAAGTTGGGCCGCGAACCCTGGACGGGCGTGGCCGCCGGCGTCGAGGTCGGCGCGGCGGCGCCGCCGCCGCATCCCGGGAACGTGGAGAGCAGGCCGAGGAGCGGGGCCAGGACGACGAGGTCGGTCCGGGCCCGGAGCATGGCCGTCAAGTATCCTCTTTTTTGCGCTGTCTTAACGACTCGCGGCCGGGAACGGGCGTCTACTCGACGCTGGATGAGCGGACGGTCTGCCGCCTTCGCCCCCGACCCTCCGGCCGCGGAAGCGCATCACATCTCCACGCGGCATCGGCTGGCGCTGTACGTCGACGAGGACCGCCTGCGCGAGCTGGACGAGATCCTGCGCACGATCGCGCCCGTCGTGCTCTACACGGTGTGGGATGCGGACGGCCTCCGCTCCGCCGGCACGGGGATCGACGCCGTCCTCGGTGCCGAGGCGGGCACGCGGGCGGCGGTGTCGCGCATCGTGGCGGTGGCGGACGGACGGCGCTCGCTCGCCCCGCACTGCTGCGCCTGCGTGTCGCTGGGATCGGACGGAGAGGTCGAGTACGAGCTGACCGACGTGGACACCGTCCGAGCCGCCGAGCGCGCCCGGCGCCTCGATCGCTGGGCCCGCTACGCCACCGGCTGGTACTCCGCGCTCGCCACGGTCAGCGAGCCGGCGATCCTGGGCGGTCTGGGAGCGCTGACCGCGGTCTCGGCCGGGCTGGCGAGCTGGTGGCTCGCCGCCCGCGGCGGGCCCGACGCGGTGTCGTCCACCTCCGAGATGCGGATCACGGCGGCGGCGGCGGCCACCGCCATCGGGTCCGTGGCCACCGCCGCGTCCTACGAGTACCTGTTCCCCCGCGCGACCTTCGCCATCGGCAAAGGCGTCCGCCGCGAGCGCAAGCGCGCCCGCGTGCGCGCGGCCGTGCTGGCCACGCTCGTCCTCGGCCTGGTCACCGGGATCGCCTACTTGCGGTCGCTCGGCGCCGGGTCGCCGGGCTACTGAGGCGGCTGCGGCCGGCCCGGACCGTGCGGCCGCCGGCTCTCCTTCATCTGCTCGAGCTTCGTCCGCTGGTCGGGCGTGAGGATCGCCTTGAACTCCTCGAAGGCGGCCTGGTGGGCCGCCTGGAGCTTCTTCTCCGCGGCGCGCATGGCCAGGGCGGCCTGGCCGACCGCCGCCGCCTCCGCGCCGTCGGTCTCCATGGACTGGCGGAAGGCCTCGTGGGCGTCGCGGGCCGCGTCCATGAGCGGCTTGAGCGTCTCGCGCTGCCGGGTGTGAATGGCCTCCGCCTGGGCCTTCTGATCGTCGGTGAGCCCGAGCTCGCGGCCGAGGTGGGCGAGGTCGCCCGGCCCGCCGCGCCCGCCGGGTCCGCCCGGCCCGAAGCCGCCCTCGTGACGGTGTGGCGGCGGCCCGGGAGCCTCCTGGGCCTCCGCCGCCACCCACGGCAGCGCCGCCATGGCCAAAGCCGCCACCGCCATCGTCAAGGCTTTCCTCGTCATGGGTTCTCCGTTCCTTAGTCTTGCGCCGCCGCTCCCCGAGAACGACGGCCTCTGCCCGACACCCGATGATGGCAAGAACGCGCGCGGCCGCCATTAAGCCCGGGAAAAATGATCGTAAAAATCAGCCCACGAACTTGTAGCCGAGCCCGTGCACGGTGAGGATGTACTGCGGCCGGCGCGGGTTGGGCTCGAGCTTGCGGCGGAGCCAGGCCACGTGCACGTCGACGGTGCGGGTGGTGGGCATCGCGTCGTAGCCCCAGACCTCGTTGAGCAGCTCGTCGCGCGAGAGGGTCGCCCCGCGCTGCCGGATCAGGTAGCGCAGGAGCTGGAACTCCTTGGCGGAGAGGGTGAGCTGCTCGCCCGCGCGCGTGACCTCCGCCTTCCGGAAGTCCACGTCCACCTCCCCGAAGCGGTACCCCTCGGAGGCCTCCCGCGGCGCCGCCGGCTCGCGCCGCAGCCGGGCCTCGACGCGGGCCAGCAGCTCCGACATCGCGAAGGGCTTGACCAGGTAGTCGTCCGCGCCCAGGCGGAGGCCGAGCACGCGGTCCTCCACCTGGCCGCGCGCGGTCAGCATGAGGATGGGCGTCTCCACCCCGCGCTTGCGGAGGTCGCGGCACACCTCGAACCCGCTGCGGTCGGGCAGCATCACGTCGAGCACCACCAGGTCGAAGGGCTCGGCGGAGGCGCGGGCGAGGCCGGTCTCGCCGTCCGCCGCCTGCTCGACGGCGTGCCCTTCGCTGGCCAGCCGCCCGGACAGGGTCAGCCGGAGGCCCGGCTCGTCTTCAACGAGCAGGATCCGCTTGCGCACTCTTCTCCCCCACCGACGCCACCCGCGGCGCCTCCACCGCCCCCGCCGGCAGCACCAGCGTGAACGCGCTACCCGCCCCCGGCGTGCTCGATACCTCCACCGATCCTCCGTGCGACTCGACGATGCGCTGCACCAGGCTGAGCCCGAGGCCGCTGCCGGAGACGCCCGCGGCCAGGGCCTGCCGCCCGCGATAGAAGGCCTGGAAGATCCGCCCCTCCTCGCCCTCGGCGATGCCCGGCCCCCGGTCGCGCACGGTGATGCGGACCACGCGCGCCCGCCCCGTCCCCGCCGCCTCCGCGGAAACGCCGATCCATCGGCCCGCCACCGCGTGCTTGGCGGAGTTCTGGATGAGGTTCTGCAGCGCGCGCCGGAGGGCGGCGCGGTCGCCGGCCACCGCGGGCAGGTCGTCCGGCAGGCCCAGGTCGAGCTCCATCCTGCTCTCCGCGATCACGGCCGCGCAGGACTTGACCGCGTCCTCGACCAGCGCCGCGACGTCCACCGCCTCCCGGCTCCGCCGCCCCTCACGGGCGGTGATGCCCGCGAACTCGAGGACCTGCTCGATCATCTCCGAGAGGCGCCGTCCTTCGTCGCGGATGGTGGCGCCGTACACGCGGACCTCCGCCAGGTCGCGCACCAACCCGTCCGCGAGGTTCTCGCCCGCCGAGCACACCACCGCCACCGGCGTGCGCAGCTCGTGGGAGACCCCGGCCACGAACTCGACCTGCTGCGCGGCCAGGCGTCGCGCGCGCTGCGCGGAGACGAGGACCATGGCCGCGCTGGCCCCGAGCAGGAGCAGCGTGCCGAAGCTGATCATGAGGTTGCGCTGGCGCGTGCCCGCCACGACCTGCTCGAGCGAGCCCGAGCGGTGGGTGACGCCGACCTCCCACAGGCCGTGGTCCACGTACGGAGGCGGGCGAAACCCGTTGCGCTCACGCGTCGAGCGCCGGGCCAGGAAGGCGGGCGTGGTCGGATCGTCGGCGCGGAGGCCCGCCTGATCGAGCTGGTCGAAGCGGACCTCGAGCAGGCCGGCGGACGCGTCGGGGGCGGGGTGGGCACCGTCGTCCGGGTCCGACCGGTACACCACCGCGCGCGGATCGCGCCGGGAGGTGACGACCACGCAGTAGTCGAACTCACCCCCGCTCGTGAAGTAGCGCGCGGCGAGGGCAGGCAGGAACTCACGCTGGATGTAGCCGCGGTCGAGGAGGACGATCACGTGGCCGACACTACGGAGGCGGCCCGGACCCGCCCACTCCGGGCGCTCCCCCCCTCGCTCCGTCCGCTCCGCGCCTCGCTCCGGCTCGCCGCGTTCCTCGCGACGGCCCTCCGCCGTCGCGAAGATGGGAGAGACCAGGGCGGGCGCGTCGTCCACGGCGAAGCCGAACGGGCCGCGGAATCCGCCGGCGCGATCCGGCGGCGGTGGCCCCGGCCCCCGCTCGCGATCCATCCGGCCGGGCTCACTGCCTTCCAGCCTCTGGCGCAACGCGGCCAGCTCGGCCGGCCACTCCGCGTCCACGAAGACGCGCGAGGCCGGGTCGAAGCGCCGCAGGCGCCGCGACTCCTCGGCGCTCGCGACCACGTACACGGCGGTGACGAGGCCGAGATGCTCGGTCCTCGCCGCCCACCGGTCGTAGCGCGCGGCATAACGCTCCCCGCCGTCGGGCCCGAGCATGTCCGCGTCGACCTGCAGCCAGGCGAACGCCCGCGTCACCTCGCGGTCGAACTCCTGCGCGAGCTGGCCCACGCGCGTGCGCGCCCCCGCCTGCAGCCGCGCGCGCTCCGCTTCCCCGACCTGACCCACCCAGCGGTACTGGAGGGCGGCGAGCAGGACGAGCACGACGGCCAGCGCGGCCACGGCCACGGCGAGCGGAAGGCGCGGGGCCCGCGAACGGTCGAACATCGCCGCAGCCTAGCACGGCGAAAACCGAAAGCCCTTACGAAACCGGGGCTTTTTACCTTCTTAACAAAGTCTTTGCCCATCGTTTACGCCGCTCTCGCGCGCCGGCGTCTCCGTCGGCGGACGCACCTGTACCGCGAGGAGGACGAGCGGGTGGTGGTTTCGTTTGTTTCCATGGGCTGGCGCGCGGCCTCCGCCGGGTACGCGACTTGCAAGCGGGCCGCATCATCGCGGGGCGCGCAGTCGCTCGTTCCCCCACTTCGATTCCGGAGACAGAGGAGCATTCATGATTCGTCAAACACGTCGGGAGTTCTGTACGCAGGCCTGCCAGATGGCGACCGCGGCCGCGCTGGCAGGATCGCTGGGAGCCGTCGTCCAGGGATGCTCGGCCGGCGGGGGTGGGGGAGGCGGCGGCACCCTTCCGAGCAACATCCCCATGCTGCCCACGGTGACCGGGACCTCCGCCGCCGGCGGCGTCAACGTCACCGTCGACGCCGGCTCGCCGCTGGCGGCGGTGGGGGGCGCGGCGCTGGTGCAGAGCTCCGGCGGGCTGTTCCTCGTCGCCCACACCGCTCAGGACACCTTCACCGCCCTGACCGCGACGTGCACGCACCAGACCTGCACGATCGTCGGCTTCACCAGTGGCTCGTTCATCTGCCCGTGCCACGGCTCGAGGTTCAGCACGAGCGGCGCGGTGCAGAACGGGCCGGCCACGCGGTCCCTGCGCTCGTTCACGACGCACTTCGCGAACAACGTCCTCACCATCTCGGCCTGAGCGGCAACCGGTCATGAACGTCAGAATCGCCGTCCTGGCCGCCGCCCTGGCCGCCGTCCTGCTCGTCCACCCAGCCGCCGCCGACCCGCCCTCCTCCTGGCAGATCGCGCGCGGCGAGGTCCGCGTGACCTGTCCCCTCACCGTCGGCGGGTCCTTCGAGGCGCGCACGGGCGCCGTCACCGGGACGCTCGTCCTGGCCACGCCGCGCCCGGCCACCCTCACCGGCGGCATCAACGTCGACCTCAAGACGCTCGACACCGGCATCACGCTCCGCAACGACCACATGCGCGAGGAGTACCTCGAGGTCGGCAAGGACCCCGGCTTCGACACCGCCGTCCTCTCCGAGGTCCGCCTGGACGGGGCGGATGCGTCGTTCCAGGGCCGCACGCGCTTCACGGCCACGCTCCTGCTGCACGGCACGAAGAGGCCGGTGACGGGACCGGCGGAGATCCGGCGCGACGCCGGTGGCGTTCGCGTCGAGGCGAGCTTCCCGGTCGTGCTCGCCGACTACGGCATTCCCGTTCCCCGCTATCTCGGAGTGGGGGTCAAGAACGAGGTGCAGGTGAAAGCCTCCCTCACCGTCGCGCCCGTGGCGGTCGCCACGGACGCTCGATGAGGCGCGCGGTCGCGCTCGCGCTCGTGGCCGGGGGGCTGGCCGCCCCTCGCGCGGGCGCGGAGCCGATCTTCCTGTCCCGGCAGTACACGCGCTGCACCACGTGCCACTACTCGCCGACGGGGGGCGGGCTGCTCACGCCCTACGGCCGCTCGCTGACCCGCGAGGAGCTCTCCACGTGGGGCAAGAGCCACGACGCGCCGGCGGCGGGCCAGGCCAACCCGCGCGGCGAGGAGGCGTTCCTGTTCGGCACGCTCGGCGGCGCGCTCGGTCCGGTCGGGGTCGGGATCGACCTCCGTCCGGGCCATCTCGACGTGCGCTTCCCCGGGGGCTCCGACGCGCGCGACATGATGATGAACGCCGACATCAGCGCCGCCTACCAGGCGAAGGGATGGACGGTGTACGGCGAGCTGGGTCGCCAGCCGCGCTCGGCCGGCACCCAGGTCGACTCCTGGGAGCACTGGGTCGGCTACCAGTCCTCGGGCGGGCTCGGCATCCGGGCCGGCCGATTCCTGCCCGCCTACGGCGTCCGCTTCGCCGACCACACCGCCTACAACCGCCGGGCGCTGGGCCTCGACACCTCCGACCAGATCTACGGCGTCGAGCTGAGCTACACCGGGCAGAGATACCTCGCCGAGGTCGCGGCCGGTCCCGGCCGCGCCGATTCCATCGTGCACAACGACGGCCGCCAAGCCTTCACCGCCACCGGACGCTTCCAGTGGGACCTCTCGCCACGCACGGTCCTGGTGGCCTCCGGCCTGTACCACGATGCCTCCGACGTGGACCCCCGCGCCGGCTCGGGTGGGCTCGCCCTCGGGTTCTCGCCCCTCCGCCGGCTCAGCGTGTGGACGGAAGGCGACGTCCAGTTCCAGCAGGGCTCGACGGGAGCTCCCGCCTACACGGTGGTCAACGAGACGGGATTCGAGGTCTTCCGCGGCGTGTGGCTCAAGTTCTCACCGCAGATCCAGACCGCGTTCGGGGACACGTCGGGCGGCCTCGTCCGGCTCGCCTTCGAGCTCAACCTGCTGCCGCGGACGCACTGGAACGTCGACGTCTCCTACTACCGCGACCGCGGGCGCGGCAACGGCATCGTCGCCAAGACCGCGCTCCTGCAGCTCCACCTGTATTTGTGAGGCGGGACCAGGTCTACAATCTCTTGGTCGGACGTCAACCACGGCGCGCGCGAACCTGGTCACGAGGCCCGTGGCGACAGGCGGCTCGAGCCCACGCACACCTGAGGGAGATGCCATGAGGAATCGGATGGGAGGGGCCCGGGTGCTCCTCGCCGCCGGAGTGATCGCGCTCTCCGGTTGCGGAAGCAGCACACCCACGACCCCCACGACCCCCGCCCCCGACCGGACCACGGAGACCTTCACCGGCACGCTGTCCAAGGGCGGCAGCGTCTCCCAGATATTCACCGTGCAGCAGCAGGGGCAGGTGGACCTCACCCTCACCAAGACGGACCCGCTGGCCACGATCACCCTCGGGATCGGCATCTCCCAGACCTCGGCCAACCAGTGCATCCCGGTGCTGCTGGCCTACAACAACGCCGCCCAGGCGGGGACGGTCATGTCGGGCACCGCCGCCCCGGGCGCCTATTGCGCGGTCGTCTACGACGTCGGCAACATCTCGGACCCCGTCACCTACACGCTGACGGTCGTCCACCCCTGAGCGGCTAGG
>JBGPBV010000165.1:0-14554 GCA_041481445.1 Vicinamibacteria bacterium | reverse complement strand
GGGACCCCTTGCCGTGTCGAGCGCGCGCTGCCTCAGGTTCATCCCGCTGAGCACGTCCAGGGGCATGCTCTCGTGAACGTAGCTGTTGAAGTCGCGCACGCGGAAGACCGGATCGAAGCGCTCGGCGTAGAGGTCGATGACGTCGCTCGAATGGCCTCCCGCCGTCAGCCCCGCCGTGAGCTCCCTGAGCACCGCGTGGCAGAACGACTTGGGATTCGGATTGGCGATGAGCGTCAGGACCTTCATCTCTCCACCCCATCACTGCGCCAGACTCCGGCGCTGCCGTCAGCTCTGGAGGGCGATTTCCATGAGGAGGGTTCCGGTCGACAAGCGAAAGCAACTCTCGCGATCCGGGCATACGCTGCACTCTCCCCACGCCTCCAGATCGGTGATCACCCTTCGCCCCGTCTCGACCACCCCTGTGTGGTCAATCCGGTAGCCGAACACCTTCGCTCTGATCTCCTTGTTGTCGGTCTTCACGAGGGTCGGGGGGAACATCTTCCCGTAGCAGGCGGAAGCCGGTTTCATGGGTTGCCTCCTCTTGGGCGGCCATCGCGGGAGTCCTGCAACCTCTCATCCGGTCAGAGGATCGCGTTGAAGAGGTACCCCGTGATGATGATCGCCACCGTCACGACACCGACGAACACGCCGATCAGTTGCGGTCGCAGGACTCGCCGCAACAGGATCGTCTCGGGCAGGCTCACGCCCACGACGGCCATCATGAAAGCGAGCGCGGTGCCCAGGGCCGCGCCCTTCTCGACGAGGGCTTGCAGAACCGGCGCCATCCCGGCGGCGTTCGAATAGAGGGGCAGGGCGGCGAACACCACCAAGGGGACCGACCACCACGCGGCATCCTTGCCCATGTAACCCGCCAGCGCGTCCGTCGGGACATACCCGTGGATGCCGGCTCCGACTCCGATCCCGACCAGCACGTAGGCCCAGACCTTCTTCAGGATGTCGCGGACCGCGTCGCGCGCTTGCGCGAAACGATCCTCCCAGGACAACCCGGCGGACTCATCCTCGCCCTCTTTGAACTGCGTGCGCCAGACGAAGTCCTCGACGTAGCGCTCCAGCCTGAGCCGTCCCAGGACGAGGCCCGTCACGATCGCGATCGTCAGTCCCGAGCTGACGTAGAGCGCCGCCACCTTCCAGCCGAACATCCCGAACAACAGGATGAGCGCGACTTCGTTGATGACCGGCGCGGCGATGAGGAAGGAGAACGTGACCCCGAGCGGGATGCCGGACTCGACGAAGCCGATGAAGAGCGGGACGGCGCTGCACGAGCAGAACGGCGTGACGATGCCGAGCGTCGCCCCGAGCACGTTGCCCAGGCCGACGCGCTTGCCGCTGAGCAGCCGTCGCGCCCGCTCCGCGCTGAAGAAGGACCGGACGACGGTGATCACGAAGATCATGCCCGACAGGAGCAGCAGGATCTTGGGCACGTCGTAGAAGAAGAAGGCGACCGCATCCCCGAGGTGTGAGCCGCGAGGGAGCCCCGCGAGACCGTAGGCGATCCACTGCGAGAGGGGCTCGATGAGCAAGTAGAGAGCGGTCCACGCCACTGCCGCCAAGGCCACCCGCGACCAGGGCCCCACTTCGGGCTTGACCGTCAGCGCGCCGGGTGTGCTTGCCATGCCCGCTCTCCGCACAAGGCGACCGCCTGGGCGCTCGGCTATGAGAGTCCGAGGAGCTGGCGAAGCTCCTCCGTCCTGGGGATGCGTCCGGACAGGACGACCTTCCCGTCGAAGACGACGGCCGGGGTCCGCATGACGCCGAGGTCCGCCATGCGCTCCACCGACTCGCTCTTCTGCACGAGGCACTCGAGGTGTGCGTCGTCCACCACGTGTCGCACGACGCGAAGCGTCTCGTAGCAGCGCGCGCACCCCGGGCCCAGCACTTCGATCACTCTCACGCCCGTCGCCATGTTTCCCTCCATCAGGACGCTGGCTTGAAACCGAACCTGGCCAGATCGAGAACTGCAACGAACGCGCCAGGGGTAACCCCTGGGCCTGCCGTGTCCTGCGATGCGGGAGGGCGCACCCCATGCGCACCGCCGGGACCGGGGAGCGAAGGGATTGCGCGGCAAGGGTCGGCGGGATGCCTTGACAGGCATCCCTAGAGTCGGATATACGGATCTCCGTATGTCAGTGCAGACCGTCGACGTCCGTTCCTTTTCCCGCTTGTTCAAGGCGCTCGGCGACGAGACCCGGCTGCGCATCGTCGCCCTCCTGTCTCACGGCGAGCTGTGCGTCTGCCATCTCGAAGAGGCGCTGCGGCTCTCGCAGCCGAAGGTCTCGCGCCACCTGGCGATTCTCCGATCGGCCGGCGTCGTCGAGCACCGGCGTGATGGGACCTGGGTCTACTACCGCCTCATCCGCCAGGCGGATCCCGACTGCGAGCGTCAGCTCCGCGGGTTGGTCTCGACCTTCGCCAAACGCTCCGTCCTTCGGAAGGACCTGGAGCGCCTGGTCAAGGTGCGCGGACCCGAGTCCTGCAAGTAGGCCGCCTCGAAAGGAGCGCTCATGGAGCCGTACAACGTCCTTTTTCTCTGCACCGGCAACTCCGCCCGCAGCGTCATGGCCGAGGCGCTGCTCAACTATCGGGGTCACGGCCGCTTCCGTGCGTTCAGCGCCGGGAGCAGGCCCAAGGGCCAGGTTCACCCCCTCACACTGGAGGTGCTGGAGCGCACGCACCTTCCGACGGAAGGTGTCCGGAGCAAGAGCTGGAACGAGTTCTCAGGGCCAGGCGCACCCAGGCTCGACTTCGTCTTCACCGTGTGCGGGAACGCGGCGAAGGAGCAGTGCCCCTACTGGCCCGGCCAGCCCATGACCGCCCACTGGGGCGTCGACGACCCAGCCGCGGTCGAGGGGTCCAGGGAGGAACAGGTTCGGGCCTTCAACCGCGCGCTACGCGAGTTGGACGCACGTATCAAGCTCTTCATCAGCCTGCCGATCGGTTCGCTCGACAAGATGGCGCTCAAGGAGAAGCTGCAGGCCATCGGCCGTACTCCCCCGGAGTGGGAGTGACATGCAACAGGCTCCAGCGAAGCGCATGAACGTCTTCGAGCGATACCTCAGCCTGTGGGTGGCGGCGTGCATGGCCCTCGGCGTCGTGATCGGGAAGACGTTGCCCGGCATGGTGGGCGCGGTCCGCGACCTCCAGTTCGGCGAACGCAGCCAGATCAACATCCCGATCGCGATCCTCATCTGGCTGATGATCTACCCGATGATGCTGAAGATCGACTTCGCGTCGATCCGTGGCGTCGGCAAGCGGCCCACCGGCCTCATCGTCACGCTCGTCGTGAACTGGCTCGTGAAGCCCTTCTCGATGGCGTTCCTCGGCTGGCTGTTCTTCAAGCATCTCTTCCTGCCCCTCATCGGACCCCAGCTCGCGAGCGAGTACGTCGCGGGCGTCATCATCCTCGCCGCGGCGCCCTGCACGGCCATGGTATTCGTCTGGTCGTACCTTTCCGACGGCGACCCCGCTTACACCCTCGTCCAGGTCTCCGTGAACGACCTGATCATGCTCGTCGCTTTCGCACCGATCGTGAAGTTCCTGGTGTCTGGTGCTGCGGGCCTGGAAGTGCCGTTCTCGGTGCTGCTTTACTCGGTCCTCATCTTCGTGGTCATCCCATTGGTGCTCGGGTCCGCGAGCCGCGCCTGGTTGATCCGCCACAAGGGCGCCGAGTGGTTCAACGGCCGCTTCCTCGCCGCGTTCCAACCCGTGACCGTCGTGGCGCTGCTGGCGACATTGGTCGCGATCTTCGCCTTCCAGGCCGAGAACATCACGACGCGGGCACTGCACGTGGCCCTGATCGCCATCCCGATCCTGCTGCAGGTCTACTTCAACTCGGGACTGACCTACGGCCTGATGCGCGTCTTGCGCGTGCCCTACCCGGTGGCGGCGCCGGGCGCCCTGATCGGTGCCTCGAACTTCTTCGAGTTGGCGGTAGCCACCGCGATCGCTCTGTACGGGCCCGGTTCCGGCGCGGCCCTGGCCACGGTTGTGGGCGTGCTCGTCGAAGTGCCTGTCATGTTGTCGGTCTGCCGGTTCTGCGTGGCCACTCGTCCCTGGTTCGAAGCATCCTCGCTGGTTCGAGCGAGCGCCGGCGGGCCAGGCCAGGTGAAGCTCGTGCCCGACCGCGACTGAGAACATCCGGCCCCGGCGGTGCTACGATCGCGGCGTCTACCCTCGAGGCTCGCGCCCGGATGGCCCTTCTTCCGCCCACTCCCCCGCTCGCCGTGGCGCCTTCGGCGGCGAAGATCCGCGCCGCTCGCGCGATCGCGATGCTGGCCGACCTCGTCCAGATCGTGGTGTTCCCCGCCTTCTCGGAGGGCGCGCTCTCCCCGTTCAACGACGCCCTCGACGTGGCGGTGGCGGCCTCCCTCACCGCGCTCATCGGGTGGCACTGGGCCTTCGTGCCCAGCTTCCTCTCGGAGCTGATCCCGATGTGGGACCTCGTGCCGACCTGGACGGCCGCGGTCTTCTACGTCACCAGCGGCATGCTTCCCGGCGACGCGCCGCCCTCCGCGCGCGTGGATCCCCCGCCGCCTCCGCCCGCGCTGAAGCCCTAGCCCTCGGGCCGCCTCTCCTGGATCCGGTAGGGCACGCTGGTGATCACGATCCCGGAGTAGTTGACCAGGGCCAGCCGGAGCAGCACCGCCGTCTGGGCGTGCAGGAGCTGGTGCCACCACTTCCGCGGGACGAACTGCGGCACCACGATCGTGAGCGTCTCGTTGGGCTGGCGGAGGGCGGCGATCTTCTTGACGTACTCGAGCAGCGGCTCCAGCAGGAGCCGGTAGGGCGAGTCGAGCACGACCAGCCGGACCCCGTTCCCCCACAGGCCCCACTTGCGATGCACCTTGGCCGCGTTCTCCGCGTCCACCGACACGTAGACGGCGGTGATGTCGTCCGACAGGGCGTTGGCGTAGCGCAGGGCCTCGACCGTCCCGCGGTGGACACCGCTGATCGGGATGAGGACGCGGTGGCGCAGGACGCGGGGCGTGGCCCCGTAGTCCTCCAGGGACAGCTCGACGGCCAGCTCCCGGTAGTGGCGATGGATGGCCAGGAACACGGCCACCAGGGCGGGCACGATGATGACGATGATCCAGGCGCCCTCGCTGAACTTCGTGACCGTGAACACCACGGCCACGATCGCGGTCAGGACGGCGCCGATGCCGTTGGTGATCATCTTGAGCCGCCAGCGCTCGTCGCGGCGCAGGACGGAGCCGCGCTCCTGCACCTCCGCCCCCGGCGCCAGGTGGCCGATCTTCCACCAGCGGCGCGTCATCCCCGCCTGCGAGAGCGTGAAGGACAGGAACACCCCGATCGCGTAGAGCGGGATGAGCTGGCTGACGCTGGCGCTGAAGATCGCGATCAGCGCGCAGGCGACCAGGGCCAGCACGATGATCCCGCGCGAGTAGACGAGGCGGCTGCCGCGGTAGGTGAGCTGGCGGGGCAGGAACCCGTCCGCGGCCTGGAGGGCGGAGAGGCGCGGGAAGTCCGCGTAGGCGGTGTTGGCGGCCATCACGAGGATGAGGGTGGTGGCGCTGATGGTCGCCAGGTAGGCGAGGCCGCGGCCGGCGAAGGCGGTGCGCGCGAGCTGCGAGATCACCGTCTCCGTCTCCGAGGGCACCGCCCCGATGGGCTGGGCCAGGAAGCTGATGCCGAGGAAGAGGGTGCCGAGGATGGCCGACATCCAGAGGAGGGTGATGCCGGCGTTGTGGCTGCGCGGCTCCTTGAAGGCGGGGATGCCGTTCGAGATCGCCTCCACCCCGGTGAGCGCGGTGGTGCCGTTGGCGAAGGCGTGCAGCAGGAGGAAGAGGGTGACCATCGACTGGTGCGGGTGCACCTCCAGCGGCGGCGGGTCCACCACGTGGCCGAGCGCTCCGGTGAAGTACCGGAGGAACGCCGTGCCCAGGGTCACGAACATGGCGACGATGAAGAAATAGGTCGGCACCGCGAAGATCCGGCCCGACTCCTTCACCCCGCGCAGGTTGATGATCATGATCGCGAAGACGAGCACGACGGAGAGCGCGACGCGGTGGGCGAAGAGCACGGGATAGGCGGAGGTGAGCTGGGCGACCCCGGACGAGACCGACACCGCGACGGTCAGGATGTAGTCGGTCAAGAGCGCCGCCCCCGCGATCTGCGCCGGCAGCTCGCCCAGGTTGTCGCGGGCGACGATGTAGGCGCCACCCCCGCCGGGGTAGGCGTGGATGGTCTGCTCGTACGAGATGGTCACGATCGCGAGCAGGATCACGATCGCGATCGAGATCGGGAAGACGTAGTGGAAGGCGGCCAGGCCGGCGACGGCCAGCACGAGCAGGATCTCCTGCGTCGCGTAGGCGGTCGAGCTCAGCGCGTCGGAGGCGAAGACGGCGAGGCCCACCGCCTTGCCGATCGCCTGGTGCGGCGCGTCCGCGGTCGGCAGCGGCCGGCCGACCAGCCACATCCGCCACCACTGGCGGCGCGGCGGCGGCGGCGGCGCGGCGGCGGCGCGTGGGCCGTGGGCACGGCGTCGATCGGCGGGCGCCGGTACTGGAGGGGCCGGGGTCGGGTCCGGGGACGGAGCGCTCATCGCGGATGGGGCGGGTTGGTCGAGTGCACCGGGACTTACGCTACGCGACGCCGCCGCACGGCGCAACGTCACGGGCTTCGAGCGCGTAGTCCGCACGATCCCGGGCTGG
The DNA here is from genome assembly GCA_041481445.1 of Vicinamibacteria bacterium. Taxonomy (GTDB): domain Bacteria; phylum Acidobacteriota; class Vicinamibacteria; order Fen-336; family Fen-336; genus AA29. Next base: position 7,865 of record JBGPBV010000165.1, on the reverse strand, counting down.
GCCGGCCGGCGACCTCAGGCCGGCGCGCCTCTGGGGGTCTCCGCGGGGCGGCGCTCGGCGACGACCGTGACCTGCATGTCCTTCGCGAGCTCGACGACCCGGAGCGCCGTCTCGCGCCGGTAGAAGAACCAGGGAGAACGCCCTTGGGGCTTCGAGACCAGGATCTGGGTGACGCCGTTGCCCCGCGCGAAGTCCACGAGGGCCCGGGCCACGTCGTCGGCGCGGAGCCGGCGGGTGTCGATGTGAAGCCGTCGCGCGAAGGCCAGGTGCTCCTCGAAGGGGTCACGGGAGCGGCCCGGGGTGTCGCCGCCCTCGTCGGGAGGGACGACCGCGACCGCGAAGCAGTCGGCCCTCGAATAGTCGGCCACGCGGCGGCCGCGGCGAATGAGGGCCGAGGTGGCCGGAGCGTCCGTGATGTGGATCAGGATGCGCTCCCGTGGCTCGTTCGATTCCGCGCCGGGATCGGCCGGGCCGGCCGCGCCCGCCACCGCGGACCGCGACTGACGGGCGTCCACCACGTGGGCGGTCTGCCGGAGCGCCATCTCCCGCAGGGCGCCCAGCGTCGGCTCCCGGAAGAAGTTCTCCATCGCCTGGGCCGCCTTCTCCACCGGGTACACGACTCCGCGCGCGAGGCGATTGAGGAGCGCCCGCGGCGTCAGGTCCACCGCGACGATCTCGCTCGCCTCGTCGACGATCCAGTCCGGCACGGTCTCGCGCACCTGGATCCCCGAGATCTCGCGCACCTGGTCGTTGAGGCTCTCCAGGTGCTGGATGTTCATCGTGGTCAGGACATCCATGCCGGCCTCGAGGAGGACGACCACGTCCTCCCACCGCTTCGGCCTCCGCGACCCCGGGACGTTGGTGTGCGCGAGCTCGTCCACGACGCAGATCTCCGGCCTTCTGGCCAGTATCGCGTCGGCGTCCATCTCCTCGAACGGGCGGCCGCGGTAGGGGATGCCGCGCCGGGGCACCACCTCGAGCCCGCTGAGCTTCGCGATCGTCTCCTGGCGCCCGTGGGGCTCGAAGTAGCCGACGACGATGTCGCGACCCTGCTCGCGGAGGTGCTGCGCCTCCTCGAGCATCTTGTAGGTCTTGCCGACACCGGCGGCGTATCCCAGGAAGATCGTCAAGCCGCCCTTGCGCGCGGAGCTCACCGGTCCTCTCCGTCCCGCGGAAAGATCCGCACGTCGATGCCCTCGGCTTCCTGGACGAGGCGCTGGACCCGATTCGGCCGGAACCGGGCGAGCAGCCCCGACGCGTCGCTGTGGCCCACGAAGATCTGGGTGATGCCGTGCTCTCGCGCGTAGCGGAGGATCGCGCGCACCGGATCCCGGCCGTGCAGGACCTCGACCCGCGCCTTCGCCTCCCGCGCCCGCTCGAGGTGCTGGGCCACGCGTGCCCGGTCGGCGGCGCTGGAGCCGTCCCGCTCGACGTGGACGACGTGGAGGTCGCCGTGGAAGCGGTCGGCCTGGCGCCGCGCGCGGCGGATCATGACGGCGGCGTTGGAGCGAGGCGTCACCCCGACGAGGATCCTCTCGTGCGTCCCGTAGACCTGGCGGACGCCGTGCCGCCGGAGATAGTCGCCCAGCTGGTGGTCCACGACTTCCGCGGCCAGGAGGAGCGCCATCTCGCGGAGCTCCGAGAGCTGCCGCTCCTCCCGCGGGATGTCGCCGTCCTTCGCCGCGCCCCCGCGCAGCGACCGGGTCATGCAGTATTCGGCGGGGGCGTCGACGACCTCGATCTCGTCGGCGGTGCGGAGGAACGCCTCCGGGATGGACTCCTCGGTCTTCTTCCCGCGGATCGCCTCGACCTCGGGCTGTCTCTCCTTGATGTGGTGCAGGTTGACCGAGGTGATCACGGAGATGCCCGCCGCGAGCAGGTCCTCGACGTCCTGCCACCGCTGGGCGTGCCGGCTGCCCGGCGGGTTGTCGTAGGCGAGGCCGTCGATCAGGACCACCTCCGGGCGGCGCCGCCGCACGGCATCGACGTCGATCGCCGGACGGCCCAGGGCGGCGGGAGGGGGGATCACTTCGAACCCGCGGAGCAGGCCTTCGACGGGCAGCGACGCCGACGGCTGGACGGCCGCCACCACCACGTCCTCTCCCCGCAGTCGGCGACGCCGCCCCTCGTCGAGCATGCGGAACGACTTCCCCACGCCGGACGCATAGCCGAGGAAGACCTTGAGCCGTCCGCGGTACTTGGCGCGCTCCTCGGTCTGGACCTGACGGAGGAGCGCGTCCGGGTCGGGCCGGCCGGCGTCACGACCGCTCCTCCGCGATGACGGCACGCGGTATTGTGGCCCTGGTTCCGCGCGCCGTCTCGCGTTGCACATCGCATGGCGCCGCCGCCCCCGCCGTGCATTCGGCACGATGGCCCACTGCCTCAAAGTCCACGGCCAGAATGGCTTAGACCAGAACTCGACTGGGCAAGGCCCGTGCACTGTGCGTGGTCGTGCTGATGCTGACTCCGCTTCTCTACGCGATTACCTGGCCGGGAGCGGGACGCAGTTCCGCGTCGCCCTGGCTCGTCCACTCCATCTCGTCCATGGTCACGGTCCTGTTCGTGGCCTGGCTCGCCTGGATCACCCGGCGCCTCCGCGACGAGGACGCCCGGCGTCCGGTCGGCGCCATCCGAGCCGCGCGCATCCTGCGCTTCCCGATGCGTCGGGCTTCGGGGACTCTCGCGGTCCTGGCCGTCCTCGTGTCCCCGGCCGCGGCACGCGCCACTCCCAGCACGACGTACTGGGCCCCGTCTACGGCGAACTGCCAGGCCTTCGGTGTCCCCCACGTCACCTACGACACGTACTTCGGCAAGGGCCCCGCCGCCGGAAGCGCGGGCGCGCCAAACTATCCGATCGACACCGGCCTGACCATGGGCGTGCTGCCGTCGAAGAAGGTCCAGGCCGAGGTCGGGTTCGACTTCCTCCTTCCGAGCCAGGACCCCTTCTTCGTGAACGCGAAGCTGTGCACTCCCGAGTCGTCGCTGTTCAAGGGCTCACCCTCCCTGAGCGCGGGCATCTACAACCTGGGTTTCAAGGAGGGCGTGACCGACTACAACGTCCTTCACTTCATGGCCCAGAAGGCCATCGGGGGCACCGGCTACATCGCCGCCGGCCTGTATCACGGCCTCGGGACCGAGTCCCTGTTCACGAACAGCGAAGGCAACGTCGTCCGGACGGGATTCATGGCGGGCATCTTCTCTCCCGACATCAACGTCGGCGTGAAGGGCCTCAAGAAGATCAACGTGACGGCGGACGTCCAGACGGGGAAGAACGTCCTCGGAGCGGGCGGGGTGGGCGTGTACTTCTACTTCACGGACACGATCTCGCTTCTGACCGGCCCCGTGTTCTTCTTCGACAAGGCTCTCCAGCCCGGCGGCCGCGCGATGCTGTGGACGTTCCAGGTGGACGTCGACGTCCCCCTGGGAAGGAAATGAGGATCGATCGATGAAGGACCTCGCCTACGTCGGCTTGACCCTGATCTTCTTCATCGCCTCCTGGCTCTACGTGAAGGGCCTGGAACGGCTCTGAGGACGTGATGAGCTTCGAATACGTGGTCGGCATCGTGCTGTCGCTGCTCCTCCTCGGCTATCTGCTCTACGCGCTGCTGCGACCGGAAAGGTTCTAGAACGTGACCCTCAACGGCTGGATCCAGATCCTCTTCTTTTTCGGCGTCATCCTCGCCTGCACGAAGCCGATCGGAGCCTTCATGCACCGGGTGATGGAGGGCGACCGGCACTTCCTCTCCGGGCCTCTCGGATGGCTCGAGCGGCTCGTCTATCGCGTCTCCGGCGTCGACGGGAAGGAACAGAGGTGGACGACGTACAGCCTCGCCGTCCTCGCCTTCAGCGCCTTCACGATGCTCGTGACGTACGCCATCCAGCGGCTGCAGCTGGTGCTCCCCTTCAACCCGCAGAAGCTCGCCGGGGTGGAAGCCGGTTCCTCCTTCAACACCGCCGCCAGCTTCACCACCAACACGAACTGGCAGGGCTACGTGGGCGAAGCCACCATGAGCTACCTGAGCCAGATGGCGGGCCTGGCCTGGCACAACTTCATGTCCGCCGCGGCCGGGATCGCCATCGCCATCGCGCTCGCCCGTGGCCTCACCCGGCGAGGTGAAGGCACGCGGGACGGCACCATCGGCAACTTCTGGGTCGATCTCACCCGCTCCACCGTCTACATCCTGCTGCCGATCTCGTTCGTCTTCGCGCTCGTCTTCGTCTCCCAGGGCATGATCCAGAACCTGGCCCCGTACCAGGAGGTCACCACGGTCGAGGGCGCGAAGCAGGTGATCGCCATGGGGCCCGTCGCCTCCCAGGAGTCGATCAAGCAGCTCGGCACCAACGGCGGCGGCTTCTTCAATGGGAACGCCGCGCACCCGTTCGAGAGCCCGAACGCGATCACGAACTTCTTCTCGATGTTCCTGATCTTCCTGATCCCGGCCGGCCTCACCTACACCTTCGGGCGGATGGCTCGCGATCAGAAGCAGGGCTGGGCGCTGTTCGGAGCGATGGCGTTCCTCTTCTTCGCGGGCGTCACCGTCGCCTACTGGGCAGAATCCGCCGGCAACCCCATCCTGAAGGGCTTCCCGGTGGCGCAAGCGGGCAACCTGGAAGGCAAGGAGGCCCGCTTCGGCATCGCCAACTCCGCCCTCTACGCGACCGTCACCACCGACGCGAGCTGCGGCGCCGTGAACGCGATGCACGACAGCTTCACGCCCCTGGGCGGGCTGGTGCCGCTCTTCAACATCCAGCTCGGGGAAGTCGTGTTCGGAGGCGTCGGGGCCGGCCTCTACGGGATATTGGTGATGGCCGTGCTCTCCGTCTTCATCGCCGGGCTCATGGTCGGGCGCACGCCGGAGTACCTCGGCAAGAAGATCGAGACGCGCGACGTGAAGTACGCGATGCTCTATGCGCTCATCTTCGCCTTCATCATCCTCTTCTTCACGGGATGGTCGGCGGTGGCGCCCTACGGCCTGTCGTCGCTCAACAACGCCGGCCCGCATGGGCTGAGCGAGATGCTCTACGCCTTCTCGAGCGGCGCCGGCAACAACGGCTCCGCCTTCGGCGGGATCAACGCCAACACGCCCTGGTACAACACCACGCTCGGCCTGGACATGCTCTTCGGCCGGTTCTGGATGATCCTGCCCGCGCTGGCCCTGGCCGGGTCCCTGGCCGGCAAGAAGATCACGCCACCGGGGCCGGGCACGCTCCCCACCAACGGGCCGCTCTTCGCGGCACTGCTCGTGGGCGTCGTCCTGATCGTGGGAGCGCTCACCTACTTCCCCGCCCTCTCGCTGGGACCGGTGGTCGAGCACTTCGCCGCCCAGGCGGGAAAGGTCTACTGAGTCATGACCCACGCGCAACCGGTCTCGATCTTCCACGGGCCGCTCGTCCGGCAGGCGGTCAAGGACAGCCTGGCCAAGCTCCAGCCGGCCCTGATGGCCAAGAATCCCGTGATGTTCGTGGTGGAGGTCGGCAGCGTGCTGACGACCCTCATCTGGCTCCGCGACCTCCTGGCCCATCCCGCGGGCGCCGCTCCCGCCTGGTTCACCTTCAACGTGGCCCTCTGGCTCTGGTTCACCGTCATCTTCGCGAACTTCGCGGAGGCGCTGGCCGAGGGCCGGGGCAAGGCCCAGGCCGCCGCCCTGCGCGGCTTGCGCAAGGAGACGATGGCGCGCCTGCTCAAGAACGGCAAGGAAGAGCAGGTCCCCGCCTCCCAGCTCCGCAAGGGCGACACGGTCGTGGCGGGGGCCGGCCAGATCATCCCCGGCGACGGCGAGGTGATCGAAGGCATTGCGTCCGTGGACGAGTCGGCCATCACCGGCGAGTCCGCTCCCGTCATCCGTGAGAGCGGCGGCGATCGCTCGGCCGTCACCGGCGGCACGAAGGTCCTCTCCGACCGCATCGTCGTGCGCATCAGCGTCAACCCCGGCGAGTCGTTCCTGGACCGGATGATCGGCCTCGTGGAGGGGGCCAAGCGCCAGAAGACGCCGAACGAGATCGCCCTGCACGTGCTGCTCGCGGGCATGACGATCATCTTCCTGATCGCCTGCGTGACGCTCGTCCCCTTCGGCATCTACTCCGGGCTGCGCCTGTCCGTCACCGTGATCGTGGCCCTGCTCGTCTGCCTCATCCCGACCACCATCGGGGGCCTCATCTCCGCCATCGGGATCGCGGGCATGGACCGCCTCATCCGCAAGAACATCATCCCCATGAGCGGGCGCGCGGTGGAGGCGGCGGGCGACGTCGACACGATCCTGCTCGACAAGACGGGTACCATCACCCTCGGCAACCGCATGGCCACCGAGTTCATCCCCGCGCCCGGCGTCAAGGCGGAGGACCTGGCGGACGTGGCCCAGCTCGCCAGCCTGGCCGACGAGACCCCGGAGGGCCGCTCGATCGTGGTCCTGGCCAAGGAGAAGTACGGGATTCGCGCCCGCGACCTCCACACCGTCCCCGTCCATTTCGTGCCGTTCTCGGCCCACACGCGCATGAGCGGCTGCGACCTCGACGGCCGCGTCCTCCGCAAGGGCGCGGCGGACGCGGTCCGGCGCCACGTGGAGTCGCTGGGCGGGAAGATGCCCGTCGAGCTGGATCAGGTGGTGACCTCCATCGCCCAGTCGGGCGGCACTCCGCTGGCCGTCGCGGAAGGCAACCGCGTCCTGGGAGTCGTCCACCTGAAGGACAAGGTGAAGGGCGGCCTCCGCGAGCGGTTCGACCGGTTCCGGGCCATGGGGCTGCGCACGGTCATGATCACCGGCGACAACCCGCTCACGGCCAAGGCCATCGCCGACGAGTCCGGCGTCGACGACTACCTCGCCGAAGCCACTCCGGAAGAGAAGCTCCGTCTCATCCGGGCCGAGCAGGCCAAGGGCAAGCTGGTGGCCATGACCGGGGACGGCACCAACGACGCCCCCGCGCTGGCCCAGGCCGACGTGGCCATCGCCATGAACACGGGCACGCAGGCGGCCAAGGAAGCCGGCAACATGGTCGACCTCGACTCCAACCCGACCAAGCTCCTGGAGGTGGTCGAGGTCGGCAAGCAGCTCCTCATGACCCGCGGATGCCTGACCACGTTCTCGATCGCCAACGACGTGGCCAAGTACTTCGCGATCCTGCCCGCGCTCTTCATGGCCGTCTTCCCCGAGATCGCGCCCCTCAACGTGATGCGCCTGACCTCGCCCGAGAGCGCGATCCTGTCCGCGGTGATCTTCAACGCGCTCATCATCGTCGTGCTCATCCCGCTCGCCTTGCGGGGGGTGACATACCGGCCCATGGGCGCGGCCGCGCTCTTGCGCCGCTCCCTGCTCATCTACGGCGTGGGCGGCGTGGTGGCGCCGTTCGTCGGCATCAAGATCGTCGACGTGGTGCTGACCCTCGTGGGCTTGACGTAGGAGGCATCGAACATGACACGCGAGATACTCGTTGCCCTGCGCATGACCGTCGCCACGCTGGTCCTCACCGGCCTCGTCTACCCTCTCGTCGTCACCGGCATCGCCCAGGTCGTCCTACCCTCCCGCGCCAACGGCAGCCTCGTCCACGACGCCAAGGGGACGGTGGTCGGGTCGGAGCTGATCGCCCAGGCCTTCACCCAGCCGCAATACTTCCAGCCACGCCCGTCCGCGGCCGGCAACGGCTACGACGCGACCGCCTCCTCGGGCTCGAACCTGGGGCCGACCTCCCAGAAGCTGCGCGATCGCATCGCCGCCGACGTGGCGCGGCTCCAGAAGGAGAACCCGGACGCGCCGGGGCCCATCCCGGCCGAGCTCGTCACCGCCTCCGCCAGCGGCCTCGACCCGCACTTGAGCCCGGAGGCGGCGCGATGGCAGGTGCCGCGCGTGGCCAGGGCGCGCGGCCGCTCGGTC
>JBGPBV010000164.1:0-14648 GCA_041481445.1 Vicinamibacteria bacterium | reverse complement strand
GCGCTCTTCTACCGATCGGCGGCCCTGGCCGCCTACGCGGCGGGGTTCCTCCTCGTGATGCATGCGTTCGTCCGGTTGTACGAAGAGCCCACCCTCCGGTCGACGTTCGGAGCGGAATACGAACGCTACTGCCGCGAGGTGGGGCGCTGGTGGCCGAGGCTGAAGGGGCCCTAGAACATGGAGCTGCTCGAAGGAACGTCGGGCCTCGTCACCTACCTCGCCCTGAAACTTGGCGGGTACCTTGCGGTCTGCTACCTGGGTGTGACCTGGCTCGGCCGCGGCCAGGGGAGGCCGCTTCCGCGCGCGGTGGGACTCGGACTCGGACGCCTCGTCCTCGGCTGGATCACCGGCCTCACCATCGCGCCCCTGGTCCTGGTGGCGGCGGGGCTCGAGCACTTGCCCCTGTTCTACTTCACCGGACTCGTGCTGGTGCGCTGGCTGGAGTGGGGTGTCATCCAGGCCCTGATCCCCGGGGCGGGCGGAGCGTCCGCGTTTCTCACGGGCGGAAGCGCGCACGGCCGCGGGTGGCGGGTCCTGGGCGTGCTCGTCTCGTATCTGGCGGATGCGCCGTTCCTCTTCACCCAGGGCTTCCCGCACGGCCGCTTCCTCTGCTGATGGCCGGCACTCTCGACGATCCCCTCTTCGGCCCGCTCGAGTACGACGAGAGCGGGTGCTGGAGAGGCGACGTGGTCTTCGAGCCCGTCGGACACGTTCACGATCCGGGTCACGGACTGGATCGCCTTCGGGGAGAGCCTCGATGAGTGAGGCGCGTTACCGCGCCCGGCCCGCGCGGCCGGAGAATCCAGGAGGACTCGTGCCTCTCGTCTTCGTGCTGGCCGTCGCGCTCGCGCAGGCCCCGGCGGGGGCGGCGGCCGCCTCGCCGGCCTCGCCGGCGGTGGACAAGCCGCCGACCATCCTGGCCGTCTTCGCTCATCCGGACGACGAGGAGCTCGTCGGCCCCCTGCTCGCGGCCTACGCCCGCCGCGGCACGCGCGTCCAGCTCGCGATCGTGACCGACGGCGAGAAGGGCGTCACGCCCCACGCCGGGATCGCCGCCGGCCCCGAGCTGGCCCGCGTCCGCGCCGACGAGGCGCGCTGCGCCTGCCGCGCGCTCGGCATCCCGGAACCGCTCCTGCTGGGTTTCAAGGACGGCGAGCTCGGACGCATCGCCCGGCCGCCGTGGGGCCCGCTGGCCGAGGTGGAGGCCAGGCTGGCCGAGCTGTTCGCGCAGCTCCGTCCGGACGTGGTGATCACGTTCGGTCCCGAGGGAGGATACGGCCACCCCGACCATCGCCTGGTGGGCGTCGTCGTCACGCAGCTCGTGCAGCGAGGCACGGAGGGAGCGCCCGCGGCCCTTCTCTACCCCGGCTTCCCCAAGGACCGGCTCCCCACGACGCTTCCCGCCGGCGAGGCGCCGTGGTCGCCCTCGGATCCGCGGTTCCTGACCGTGCGCGTGCCCTACGCGCCTGCCGACCTCGCGGCCACGCGCGCGGCCCTGGCCTGCCACAAGAGCCAGTTCCGCGCCGACCAGGTCGATCCCCTCGCCGGGTTCCTGGACCAGGTGCTGGGTGGCCGGGTGTACCTCCGGCCGTGGTTCGGAGAGGCGGCGGCGGACGACGTCTTCGCTCTCACGAAGAAGTAGACGCCGCCCCTCAGCGGGTCCAGGTGTAGGTCACCTTCACCAGGAAGATGTTGTCCGCCTTCGTCGAGAACAGGCGTGACACCGAGCGGTGGAACGCGAACTCCCCGACCCCGTCCTCCTCGTCGGACCGGCTCTGGGTCCAGACCGCGTAGGCGGTCGAGCCCGGCCGGAACTCCCAGCGCAGGACGACGTTCCCGCGCAGCGACTTCAGGTTGAAGTCCGGGGTCCCGATGTTGAACGAGGGGGCCGGCCCGGGGCCGTCCGGATCCACGTCCCCGGTGGCGGGTTCGTAGGTGGAGGCGCCGGTGCCGTAGGTCCGGAACGCGAAGCTGCGCGGGCGGGCCAGCTCGGCCGGAGGCGCGTAGTCGGCGGAGGAGAGCAGCGGCTGCGCGTACAGCTCCAGGCTCAGGCGCGGCGTGAAGGTCCAGTTCAGGCGCAGGCCGCCGGAGAACGTCGTCTGGTCGAGCGGCGCGAACACGTAGCGATGGCCGTAGGTGTCGGTGGCCAGCGGGTCCTCGAAGGTGTCGAGATACTGGGCGCCGGTGTGGACCCAGCTCACCTCCGGCTCGAAGCTGACCAGGATGTTGGAGCGGGGCCGCAGGGTGAGGCCGCCGTAGAGCCACCGGCCGTGCTCGGACGAGAGCGCGTACTCCGAGCCGTGCGTGCCGAGGCGGGCGGAGACCTTCTTGCGGTCGTCCGAGCGGAGGCTCGCGTCCCACTCCGCCCCGCGCGGGTTGAGGGTCAGGGGACCGCCGCGCGTGCGCGTGGCGCTGAGCGTCTCCGGGTTGTAGGCCACGAAGGAGAAGAGGCGCATCTCGTTCTTGAAGCGGGCGGAGCCGTGGGCGAAGAGGCCCTGCCAGGTGACGTTCCCGCCGAAGTCCCAGCTCTGGAAGTAGGCCAGGCCGACGTCGGCCTCGCGCGTGAAGCGCCCCGGCTTCGTCCAGCGGTAGCCCGTCCAGGCGTGGCCGTTGACGACGTCGGTGCGCCACTGGAAGCCGACGTTGTTGACGTCGAACCCGGGATCGACGAGGCCGACGGCGGCGTTGAAGAGGACGTTCCCCTTCTCCTTGTTCACGGTGGCCCGCCCGGCGAAGCCGCGGAGTGACGTGCGCGTCGGATCCAGGTGGACGTGCGTGACGTCCGGCCGCTGGAAGTAGTGCTGGGCGCTCTCCTGGAGGTCGGTGATGCGGGCGGCGGTGCCGTTCACGTCGGTGGCGGCCGCCCATCCCGTCACCACCCAGGTCTTGCTCGCGTCGAGGAAGGCCCAGCCGTCGAGGCCCAGCGCGAACGCGCTCGAGTCCATCTGGTCACGCAGCCGGCTGCCGCCGAGCGAGCGCACCACGCCGGTGGCGATCATCCCCAGGCCGCGGCGGTTGTCCGGCGACTCGCGCAGCGCCCGCGCCACGAAATACTGCGCGGTGGCCTCGACCTGGGCCCGGGAGCGAATCGTGCCCTGCTGCAGGTCCGCCGTCTCGGGAGCGGTCATGGCGTGCAGCACCCCCAGGCTCCAGCCGTGGCCGACGCGGCCGGTGAGCTTGGAGGCCGTGATGATGCGCGTGCCCACCGGCGAGTCGGTGAAGTCGGCGTCGTCGGGCAGCGTCCCTTCCGGCGCCCGCCCGATGCGGCGGCTGTAGAAGAGCTGCGGCCCCGGCCAGTTGAAGCCCCACCAGTTGGTCGCGCCCCCCTGTCCGAACCGGAAGTTGTTGGCGCCCTCGACGAAGAACGGCCGCTTCTCCGGGAAGAACGTCTCGACGTCGCTGAGGTTGACCACCGCTGGATCCACCTCGACCTGGCCGAAGTCGGGGTTGATGGTGCCGTCGATGGTGAGGTTGCTGCCGAGGCCGATCTTGTAGTCCGCGCCCAGGGCGGCGCTGTCCACCGACCCGTCGTTGAAGGGATCGGCGGCCTCGTGCCGGGTGAACTCGGCCTTGGCGATGGTGTACGGCGTCACCGCGATCCGCCGCGGCGGCGTGATCCCCTCGAGCCCGCTCAGGCGCGGGAAGCGCGAGACGAAGCCGCTGGCCTTCTTGGGCGTGTAGACGACGTACTCCTCCTCCTTGCAGCGCGCCACGTAACGCCGGAAGTTCACGCCCCACTGGTTGGAGCCCTCGCGGCGGAACCGGAGCTGCGAGTACGGGATCCTCATCTCGACCGTCCAGCCCTGGCCGTCCACGCGCGCGCGGCCCTCCCAGATGCCGTCCCAGGAGTCGTCGTTCCAGTCGTCGTTGTACAGGACGCCGTCGCGCAGGGTGCCCCCGGCGTTGACGGAGAAGAAGTAGCCGCTGCGGCCGTCGTGGTACGGATCGACGTAGAAGGTCAGCTCGTCCGCCCCCAGGTCAGCGTCGCGGCGGCCCAGGCGGGCCACGATCGACTGCGGCTGCGAATCGAAGAGCCGCGCCCCGACGTAGAGGGCCTCGTCGTCGTAGGCCAGTCGGATCTCCGTCTTCTCGGAGGGGGCGGCGCCCTCCGCGGGATCGCGCTGGCGGAAGGTGGTCAGGGCGGGGGCGGCCGTCCAGACCTCTTCGGTGAGCACGCCGTCGAGGACGATCGGCATCGCCGCCCGGACCGCGTGCACCTCGGGCGCGGCTGATTCAATCGGTTGGACGTTCTGGGCGCCCGCCCGGAGGAGAAGGAGCACGGCGAGGGCGCCGTTCATGCGGGCTCTGCCACCGCTCGGACCATGTGTGCTTCAAGCATGAGACGCCCGTGTGCCGGGTTTGGTTTGGGAGAATTGCCCGTCGCGTTTGCTATAGTCCGCGGCGGCCGATGGGCGCATTCTACGGTTCGGTGCACGTGCGCTCCGAGGACGTGGTCCCGGTCCGGCAGGCCCTCGAGGAGATCGCGGCGGCAGGCCGGACACGCTTCCTGATGGGTCCGCCCTCGGGCGGATGGATCGGCGTCTACCCGTCCGACCACGGGCAGGACCCGGCCGTCTCGGCCGCCATCGCCGAGCGGATCCACGCGCCCCTGATCCACCTGGTCGTCCACGACGACGACGTCTTCGCCTACGTCCTCTACGACGCGGGCGGGCCGATCGACGAGTACGACTCCCACCCCGATTACTTCGAGACGGCGCCGGCCACGCGATGGCAGGAAACCGCGGGACGTGCGGAGGCGCTGGCCACGCTCGCGGGCGGCGGGTGCGACCCCGCGGAGATCGAGCGCACGCTGGACCGGGACGGGAGCGACGGGAGTCCCTTCCGCGCCACCTGGCAGCTCGCGCGGCTGGCGAAGCAGCTCGGGATCGTCAACGCGGAGACGAGCTACGAATACCTGCGGGCGGGCGAGGTCCGCGGAATCGAGGGCTGGAAGCAGTTCGTCCACGTTCCCGACCTCTCGGACGAGAAGGCGGCCAAGCGGCGCGCGCGGGCCGAGGTCGCCGCCGCCACCCGCCGCCTGCAGGCCGAAGGGACGCTCCTCGTCGTGCAGAAGCCGGCATCGCCGCGCGTGGGGCTCCCGCCATCGCCCGTCTTCTGCGCGCACCCGCGCGGGGGGTTCCTCCTGGCCTGGGCGGTCTTCGGCCGGCCGGAGGACGAGCCGCTCCAGTGGTGGCAGCCGCCGTGGCGCGCGCCGTCGGAGACGGGTCTCGCGGTGTCGTCGCGGGTCCATCGGCTCCAGACGAGCGGCAGCGGCCGCTTCCTGGCCGTCGGACACGCGTCGGGAGAGTGGAGCACCGCCCTCTTCGACCTGGAGGAGCGGCGGCGGATGACCACGGTGCCGCTGTCGCGGGCGACCACCCACGTCTCGTTCACCCCCGACGAGCGGACCCTGATCCTCCGCTCGGAAGGCGAGTTGCACCTCGTGCCCGTGCGCGGCGCGGGCGACGCGCGGCGAATCTCCCTGGGGCTGGGGTCCAGCGCCGGCACCCATCCGGACGGCCGATGGCTCGTCGCCGACGTCTCCGCGGGCAGCGGGCCGGCCGGAGTGGCCGTCGTCGACCTCCAGGCCGGCCGCGTGGTGTCCGTTCCCTCCACGCGGCGCCACGACCTCGGGGCCTGGATGGCCGCGCACGCCGCGGGCGAGGAGGTCGAATCCGGCTTCCATCCCCAGGAGGTCCCCCGCAAGGTGGACTTCACGCCCGACGGCCGCCTGGTCGTGCTGGCGGTACAGGAAGGCGTGCGCGTGTATTCCTGGGACGCGCTGCGGGAGGCCCGCTCCGCCCTTCCTCCCCCGCTCTTCTCCGGCGGCACCGCCCTCGTCCAGGGAAAGACGGGATGGATGCGCCACACCTACGACTTCGCGATCGATGCCGGGCGGGGGCGCGTCCTCTTCGCGGGACTCGACGGCGTGGTGCGCGCGCTCGGTTTCCAGACGGGCGAGACCACGACCGTTCTCGAGGTGCCGGGCGCTCCCGCGATCCTGGAGCTGGTCCTTTCCGGGGACGGCGCGACCCTGGCCACGTGCGGCCATCAGGGCCTGCTCGACCGTGGCGCCAAACGGTCGTCCGTCTGGCAGGTCTGGAGCCTGGACGCGCTCGACGCGATGCGCTAGAGCCGCCCGCTGAGGGCGCGCGCGGCCAGGCGCAGGTACGCCATCGACGTCCGGACGATTCTCATCTTGCTGCGCCCCACGCGCCGGCCGCCGTCGAGCACCATCGGGACCTCCGAGATGCGGAGGCCGAGCTGCGCCGCGCGATAGAGGACCTCGACCATGCACTCGAAGCCCTGGGTGGTGATGAAGCCCTCCCCCCAGCGCGCGCGCATCGCCTTCAGGGCCGAGACCTGGTAGACCCGGTAGAAGCTGCTGAGGGTGGCCAGTCCGGAGAGACCGAGGGCCTTCTTCATGAGCCCATTGGCCAGGTGGCTCAGGCCGACGCGGTGGAGGCTCGTGCCCTTGATCCCGCCGCCGTAGAGATAGCAGGAGGCCAGCGCGATGTGGTCGCCCTCCTCCCACACGCGATGGAGCAGGCGCGGCAGCACGGAGGCGTCGCTGGTCTGGTCGCCTTCCAGCGTCACCACCACGTCGAGAGCGTCCGCGGTCTCCAGCACGCGCAGGAAGCCGGTCCGGAAGGCCGCCCCCGGGCCGCGGTTGCGGTCGTGGCGCACGACCTCCACGGGCAGGCCGCCGGCGGCCGCGCGCGCACAAGCCTCCGCCGTGCCGTCGGTGGATCCATCGTCGACCACGACGATGCGGTACGCCTGCGCGAACGGCTCCAGCCGTTCCGCGATCGAGGCGAGCAGGCTCGGGATGTTGCCCGCCTCGTCGAACGCGGGCACGACGGCGTGGATCACAGCAGGCCGGCGCGGGCCATGGCCTCCCGCTGCCAGGCGATCGTGCGCGGCAGCCCGTCCTCGAGCATGACCGAGGGCCGGTAGCCCAGCACGCGCGCGGCGCGGGAGTTGTCGGGGATCCGGCGCTCCACGTCCTCGTACTTGCCGAACGTGGCCAGGGGGACCTTCTTGATGCGGGGCTCGTCGTCGCGCACCATCCCCCACACCATCCGGGCCAGGTCCTCGATGGTGATCTCGCGGTCGGCCCCGATGTTGAGCATCTCCCCGTCCGCGTCCTGGACGTCGAGGGCGCGCACGAACCCCTCGACCATGTCGGAGACGTAGGTGAAGCTGCGGGTCTGCCCGCCGGTGCCGTGCACCTCCAGCTCCTGGCCCTTGAGGGCGGCCCCGATGAAGACGGACTGCGGCCCCCCCCACCAGGTCATGTTCTGCCGGGGCCCGTACCCGCCGAAGAGGCGGAGGATGACCGCCTCCAGCTCGTGCCGCTCGCGGAAGGCGAAGAGGGCCTGCTCCTCGAACATCTTCGAGACGGCGTAGCTCCAGCGGCGCACGTGCGGCCCGCCGATGACGGAGACGCTCTCCTCCGAGAACGGCACGTCCGGGTTGCGGCCGTAGCAGTCGGAGGTGGAGGCCAGCACCATCCGCCGCACGCCGTGGTCGCGGCAGGCGCGCAGGACCTGGAGGCCGCCTTCGCCGTTGGTGACGAGGGTGTCGAGGGCGTCGCCGTAGCGCGGGATCTTGCCGGCGGCGAGATGGACGAGGGCGTCCGCGCCGCGCGCGATCTCCGCCAGGTCGCGCGGGTCGAGGATGCTGCCGCGATGGAAGCGGAACCGCGCGTGCGCGGTGACCGCCTCCAGGTTCTCGAGCGAGCCGTGCGAGAGGTCGTCGAGGCCGGCGACCTCGTCCCCGCGCGCGATCAGCCGCTCGACGAGGTTCGAGCCCACGAAGCCGGCCACGCCCGTGATGGCGACTCTCAGCCTCTACCTCCCGGCGTCCGGCCTCCGGCCTTGGCGAAGCCCGCGATTATACCCGGGCTACCGCGCGCGGGCGCAGGCGGGAAGCCAGCCCCTCTCGCGCAGGAACGCCGCCACCGCCGCCGCCGCCGCCCGATGCCCGCGGGCGTTCCAGTGCCCGTCGTAGAGCAGGTACGGCTCGCCGGTGAAGCGGCCGGTGGCCGCCCGGAGGGCCGGCGTGAGGTCGAGGACGGCGAAGCCGCCGAGCCTCCCCATCTCCTCCACGCGCCGCGCGACCAGCCCGCGGTCCCACCGCCCCTCCTCCATCCCGTAGCTGATCCGGGTCAGCTCCCAGTCCCGATCGCTGACCTCCATGCGGCTCGGGACGTACACCAGGGCGAAGCGCGACCCATTGGCCTCCGCCTCCCGGGCCAGGGCCTCGACGATGTCGCCCGTGCGCGTCCAGGCCTCCTCGATCTCGGGCTGGCGCCGCCGCTTGAAGACGCGGAGCTGGTCGCCCTTCTCCACGGTGTCGCCGCCGAGCGGCTCCCAGAGGTGCAGCCGGGCCAGGGCGTTGTAGGCGCGGGGCGCCCCGCGGGCCAGGCGGTCGCGGACCCATTCGAGGGCAACCGAGCCCATCAGCGTGCGCGGGGGACGCGGAGGCCCGTCCGGGACGGGGTCGGGCGCGGGCGGACGCGGCACCGGGTCGTTGGTGAGGACCATCCGGCCGTCCCTCTTCTCGAGCAGGGGCTTGGGCGAGCCGAAGTAGTTCGAGATCACGTTGGAGAGGATGTCGTTGTAATAGAGGAAGAGCAGCACGACCTGCGGGTGGTACTTCACGCCCTCGTCGCGATGGAGCAGGTACTCCTGGTCGGTGCTGTAGGCGGCGTGGCCCGCGTTGAGGACCTCGGCCGGGCAGCCCGGCCCCGCGATCGTCGTCTCGAGCACGCCCGTGACGGTCTCGCCGTCGGGAACGGTATAGCCCTCGACGAAGGAATCGCCCAGGGCGAGGACGCGGAAGGTGCCGGGCGGCGCCACATAGTCGCGCTCCGCGCCCCGCAGTCCGTGCGCGTTGATCGCGACCTCGGTCGTGTACTCGCGGCGGTCGTAGGTGGCGCGCGCTCCCGGCCGATGGCGCCACCCGCGATGCGGGTCGGGCTCCATGTAGCTCGAGGCCTCGTCGCGCTCCTTGCCTCCGCCGAGGCCGCGAAGGGCGATCCGGGCGAAGGCCTCGACGGCGAGCAGGGTGACCGCGATCGTCGCCGCGGCCAGGCCGAGGTTGACGAGGAGGGCGCGGGGAGGGCGGGCCATCGCGTCCCAGGATCCTACAGAAGCAGCGTGCGGGCGTGGTAGGCGAAGTCGCGCGCCTCCAGCCCGGCCGCCACCGCGATCACGATCGCCGCCGCCGCCAGGCGCAGGCGGCGGTCGGGGACGGCCGCGATCGCGCCGCCGATCATCAGGTCCATCAGGGGCGAGACGAACTGGTCCTCCTTCGCCCAACGGAGCAGCTTCGGGAACAGCCACGGCTCCTTGAGCGCCATCAGGAGCGCCCAGGCCGCGAGCCAGGCCACGAGCACGGGCCGGGCGGAGGGGAGCGCGCGCCGCAGCGCGACGGGGGCGGCGACGAGGCCGGCGCCGAGCGGGATCCACAGCCCGAGGACCCAGAGGCGCAGGCTCTGGCGCGACTCGTTGTGGAAGACGAGGAAGGTCTTGCCCGGGAACAGGTCCGGCTCCGCCTCCACACCGGATGCGCCACGCCAGAGCCCGGGTACGTAGTGGAAGTAGAAGAGGCCTCCCGCGATCAGCCCGCCGGCCACCAGCGCGAGGGCGAGACCGCGTCGCGAGGCCGCCGGCACGCCGCGCGCGTCGAGGAGGAGGAGCACGAGCAGGACCAGGCCGAAGAGGCCGACCAGCACGACCAGGCTGGAATAGCCCAGGACGGCGAGGGCCAGCACGCCCGCCGCCGAAAGGCGCGCGCGCGCGGTGTCCAGGCGGTCGGCGTGCGTGGCCAGGTGGAGAAGGGCGGCGGTGGCGAGGGCGCCGCCGAACACCGCCGGCGCGTGCGAGCGTCCGACGTGGTGCCAGACCGCGAGGTCGAGAGCGTACAGCAGCGTGGCCGTCCAGGCCGCGCTCGCGTCCCAGACCCGCCGGGCCGCCATCCAGACCAGGGGCGCGACGCACATCGCCAGGACGGCATCGGCGACCGTCATCGCCCAGTAGAGGTCGAGCCCCGCGCGGTC
The DNA here is from genome assembly GCA_041481445.1 of Vicinamibacteria bacterium. Lineage (GTDB taxonomy): Bacteria > Acidobacteriota > Vicinamibacteria > Fen-336 > Fen-336 > AA29. Next base: position 4,582 of record JBGPBV010000164.1, on the reverse strand, counting down.
GAGCGCGTAGTAGAAGAAGTACGGGAGCGGCGAGTAGGGGATGAGCGTGCGCTCGCCCAGGGCGGCGGTGGCCGCACCCTGGTCCTGGGACGCCGTCGGAAGCTGCGATCCGTAGCGGAGGAGCGCGCCGTAGTCGAAGGGCACGCCCGCCAGGTCCAGGGTGCGGCGGACGTGGATGTCGAGGTCGGGCGGGCTGTGGTCGGGGAAGAAGGCCACGGCGCCGTGCGCGGCCACGCCCGCCGCGACGAGCCCGGCCAGGAGCGCGCGCTCATGCCGGGGGACTCGCGCCACCCGCAAGATCGACGCAACCGCGAGACCGGCCAACAGCGCCGCCGGCATCAGCCGTGGCAATGCGGTCACGGTGGACAGGGGCCCGAGACGCAGGGCCGTGTTGAGGACGACTCCCGTTGCCAGCGCGGCCATGACCGCTCCGCCGGCCGGGGCTCCGATGGCCATGGCGAACACGCCGGCACCCAGCGTCACGAGGGCGATCCCGAGGACGAGGCCCGGGGACGGGACGAGGCCCGCCGGAGCCTCGACGTCGATGCGGTCCACCAGCAGCTCGGGGTTGTCCAGCTCGGACTGCGTGCGGCGGACGAGCGGCGCCGCCCGGACGACGAATTGCAGGTCCAGGCCGGCGGGCGCCCGGACCTCGCCCTCCACGGCCTGCCCCCGCCACGGTCCGGGCGAGCGGTCCCACCGGCCCGCGGGCACGAGGGCCTGGGCGACACGAGAGCCGCCGAGGAACACGTCCACCGTGCTGCGGATCCGCGCCGTGGCCCGCATCGAGACGCGCAGCCGCCCCGGGGGGACGGAGAACGGCAGCGTGGCGCGGACGGTGCCCGCGGCCGGGCGGTAATAGAACGAGGTCCGGTCGCCGGCCGCTGCCGGCTCGTCGACGTCCATGCGGTCGGCGCGACCCCATTCGCCGGCCGTGAAGGGATGGTCGAACGCCCCGATCTCGATCCGCAGGTCCGGGGGCCGGAAGAGCCACGCCGCCGCCGCGGCCAGCAGGGAAACGACGGCGACGGCCACGACCGCCGGGGCGCCCCTCATCCGCCGCAGAGCCTCACACGCGGCCGCGCCGACGGTCAAGCCGCGCCAAGGGTCGGGCCCCTCCGGGTCGTGCGGCCAACGTGAGGGCAGGCACCCCCGGCGCTGCATTGGCCTCGGGATTCTGCTACAGTCCTTCGAGCCCGGCTGCCGCGCCCCGGGGCTCGTGTTCGGTCGCCGCCAGCGGGCGACAACGGGCGGTCGGGAAGTTGACTGAGGAGAGACGGCCATTTCGAACAAGGTCTTTGTCGGAAACCTGAGCTTCGACGTCACTCGCGACGAGCTCATCCAGGCGTTCAGCGCCGCCGGAAAGGTCGTGGACGCCAAGGTCCCCACGGACCGGGAAACCGGACGTCCCCGTGGATTCGCCTTCGTCGAGTTCGAGGACGACGAGGCCGCGCAGAAGTCCATCACGCTGATGAACGGGAAGGACCTGAAGGGTCGTCCGCTCCGCGTGAACGAGGCCGAGAACCGGCCCCCGCGCCCGCCCGGCATGGGTGGCGGCGGCGGCGGATACCGCCCGGCGGGAGCCGGCGGATATCGCCCGGCGGGAGCCGGCGGACCGCCGTCCTTCGCGGCACCCGTGAACAGCGACTTCGATCCCTCCTACGACCGGGGTCGGCCCTTCAAGACGAAGGGCAGCCGGCGGAACATCCGCCGGCGCAAGCGCGGCTTCGATTAGGACCTCGTCCCCACCTCCCCCGACGCGCCGCCACGACGTCGTGGACCTCCTCCACGGCGTCGAGGTGCGCGATCCGTACCGCTGGCTCGAGGACGGCGAGTCGGATGAAGTGAGGCGGTGGTCGGAGGCCCAGGGCGGCCACGCCCGCGACGCCCTGGACGGCGTGCCCTCCGCGGGCGCCATCCGCGAGCGCCTGCGCGCGCTGTTCGCGATCGGCCTCGTCTCCGCCCCCGCCGTGCGCCGCGGGCGCTACTTCCATCAGCGCCGGACGGGCGATCAGGAGCAGCCCGTGCTCTACGTGCGGGAGGGACGAGAGGGCCCGGACCGGGTCCTGCTCGACCCCGCGGTCCTGGCCGAGGACCGGACGTCGGCCCTCGACTGGTACTACCCGAGCGACGACGGCCGCCTCCTGGCCTACGGCGTCTCCGAAGGCGGCACCGAGAAGAGCGTGCTCCGCGTCCTCGACGTCGAGACCGGCCGCCTTCTCGACGACGTGATCCCGTACACGCGCGCCTGCTCGCTGGAATGGCGCCCCGGCGGCTCGGGCTTCTTCTACACGCGCTACCCGGAGCCGCGGACCGTCCCCGAGGGCGAGGAGAACTACCACCGCCGGGTCTACGAGCACGTGCTCGGGCGCGACTGGCGCGAGGACCCGCTCGTCTTCGCCGCGGACCGCCCGCCGGAGGACTGGCCAAGCGTCCACCTCTCCCCCGACGGGCGCTGGCTCGCGGTGTCGGTCTCGCGCGGCTGGACGCGCACGGACGTCTACCTCCGCGACCTGCAGGCCACGGACGGCTCGTTCCGGACCGTGATCGAGGGCGTGGACGCCATCTTCGGGGTCGAGCTGCGCAACGACCGGCTCTACCTGCAGACCAACTTCGACGCCCCGCGCTCGCGCCTGGTCGTGGCGGAGCTGGAGCGGCCCGGTCCCGAGTCCTGGCGGGACGTCCTGCCCGAGGCGACCGGGGGCGACGTGCTCGAGGGAACGGCCGCAATCGGGGACTGGATCGTCGCCGTCTGGCTGCGTGACGCCTCGTCGCGGGTGAGCCTCCACGCCCTCGACGGCGTCAAGCTCCACGACGTGCCCCTGCCCGTCATCGGCAGCGTGGCCGGCCTCACCGGCGAGTGGGACGGGAGTGAGGCCTTCCTGGGGTTCACGTCGTACGCGGTGCCGCCGACGGTGTACCGCCTGGCCCTGCCCGCCCCCGGCCTCGAGCCCTGGGCGCGCGCGGAGGGAAACGTGGACGCGGAGCGCTTCCGCGTGCGCCTGGTGCGCTACCCGTCGCGCGACGGCACCCTCGTGTCGATGTTCCTCGTCGACGCGCGCGACCGCCCCCCGGACGGCCGCGGGCCGGCGCTCCTCACCGGATACGGCGGCTTCAACGTGAGCCATACCCCCGCGTTCGGCCGGGGCGTGATCCTGTTCCTGGAGAAGGGCGGCCTCTACGCGGTCGCCCACCTGCGCGGAGGCGGCGAATACGGCGAGGCCTGGCACCGCGCGGGCATGCGCGAGAAGAAGCAGAACGTCTTCGACGATCTCGTCGGCGCCGCGGAGTACCTCGTGGGCGAGGGCCACGTGGCGCGCGACCGGCTGGCCGTGATGGGCGGCAGCAACGGCGGCCTGCTGGTGGGGGCGGCCCTCACCCAGCGCCCGGAGCTCTTCCGCGCGGTGGTGTGCCAGGTGCCGCTCCTGGACATGGTCCGGTACCACCTCTTCCGCATCGCGCGCCTCTGGATCCCGGAGTACGGCTCCGCCGACGACCCCGACGCCTTCCGCTGGCTCCACGCGTACTCGCCGTACCACCACGTGCGCGACGGCACGGCCTACCCGGCGGTGATGATCACCACCGGCGAGTCGGACAGCCGGGTGGACCCCCTGCACGCGCGCAAGATGGCGGCGGCCCTGCAGGCGGCCACCTCCTCCGGCCGTCCCATCCTCCTGCGCGTCGAGTCGCGGGCCGGGCACGGGCAGGGCAAGCCGCTCTCGAAGGCGCTCGAGGAGTGGGCGGACGTGTGGACCTTCGTGTCCGCGGAGCTGGGCCTCCCGTAGGGGCCGGATGCATTACCATCGGCCGCGATGGGATCCCTCCTCGGCCTGCTGCTCCTGGCCGCTCCCCCGGTTCGCCCCTTCCCCGACGAGCGCCTGCTGCTGGACCGGCGCCTGGAGACCCTGCGGCGGATCCTGCCCGACGGGCCCACGCCGGGCGCGGACGTCGCCCTCGTGGGCGAGCTGGCGAAGGCGGCCGGGGTCAGCCTCGACGTCCACGCCCGGGCCCCGCTGGAGAGCGGCGCCCAGGGCGACACGCCGGTGGAGGTCACGGGCAGCGCGCGCTTCGCGGAGATCGACCGCTTCTTCCGCCAGGTCGCCCTCTCCGCGCGCCTCATCGACGTCGAGACGCTGAGCCTGGCCGCGGGGCCGGGCGACACCGTGCGCCTGAGCACGCTCCTGCACTTCCCGTATCGGCCGGCGCGGACGCCGCTGCCCGCTCCGCCGGAGGGCCTGCGCGCGCGGCTGGGCGAGCTGGCGCGGCCGGTGGCCGACCAGTACCTGCGCGACCAGGCCCTCGCCCTCGCGAAGTCGGACGCGGTGGCCACCCTGCGGCGCAACCGCCGCAACCCGCGGATGTTCCTGTCCGAGCTGGCGGCCATCGTGCGCGATCGGCCGGTCGTGCTGAAGGAGGCCGTCCTGGGCGACGAGTTCGTCGTGCGCGGCCTCACCGTCGGCGAGGGGCCGATGCGGGCGCTGGAGGCGCGCCTCGAGAACGGCTTCTTCCGCATCGCGGAGGTCCTGATGGCACGCGCCGGGGCCTGCCATCGCTTCGAGGCGCGCGGGCGCAGCCCCATCGT
>JBGPBV010000163.1:0-14801 GCA_041481445.1 Vicinamibacteria bacterium | reverse complement strand
GGCGGGAGACGAGACCCTTCGCCGCTTCGCCTCCGCCCTGCGCGAGAGCTTCCGGCCCTCGGACACGCTGGTGCGCTACGCGGGCGACGAGTTCGTGGTGGTGGCCAGCGGGCTCGACGCCGCCTCCGCCGCCCAGCGCGTCGCCTCGCTGCGCGATCATCTTCGCCACCCGGGCGCCGGTGAGCCGCCCGTCTCGTTCTCGGTGGGGACAGCCGAGCTCGCCCCCGGCGGGCATCCGGAATCGGCCCTGCGCGGGGCGGACGAGGCGATGTACGCGGCCAAGCGCCTGGGCGAGGGGGCGCGCGCACGCGCATGAACGCGCCCCGGGTCGAGGTCTCCGCCGTGGTCCCGGGCGCGGCGCCGCTCGTGTACGCGATCCTGGCCGACTACCGCCAGGGGCACCCGCTCGTCCTGCCGCGGAAGTACTTCTCGCCGCCGCTGGTGGAAGAGGGAGGGCACGGGGAAGGCACGCTCATCCGCTTCGAGATGCGCATGCTGGGCGCCACGCGCGCGTTCCGCATGAAGGTCTCGGAGCCGGAGCCCGGCCGCGTGCTCCAGGAGACGGACGTCGCCACCGGCGCCGCCACGACGTTCACGGTGGCTCCCCTCGACGAGGCGACCACGCGCGTCACCATCGCCACCGCCCTCGCCGGGGGCGGAGGGCCGCTCGGCTGGGTCCAGCGCCGGATGGCCTCCCTCGTGTTGCGGCGGATCTACGCCGAGGAGCTGCGGATCCTGGGGGACGTGGCGCGGACGCGGGCGGCCACCGCGGGTCGCCACTGAGGGCCCGTGGTATCCTGCCCCGGCTCGCCCTGTGCGCGACCAGGAGGCCTCGATGACATTCCGTAGAGCCGCTCTCTTCGCCACGTTCGTGCTTGCCGCCGCCGGTCCGGTCCTGGCCGACGACCTCACCATCGTGTCCAAGGGCTCGAAGGACGGCGGGGCCCCCGCCACCTCCACCAGCTATCTCTCCAGCGACAAGATAAGGATGAGCCAGCCCGAGGGCTCGGAGATGATCTGGGACCTCAAGTCCGGCCAGATGACGGTCGTGGACGGCCGCAAGAAGGAGTACTACGTCATCACGAAGCAGGACATGGAGCAGGTGAAGGCCAAGCTCCAGCAGACGATGAACAGCCCGGAGATGCAGAAGGCGCAGGAGCAGATGAAGAACCTTCCCCCGGACATCCAGAAGAGGATGCAGGGCGCGATGGGGGGGATGGCCTCCAGCCTCGAGGTGAAGAAGACGGGGAACACGCGCAAGGTCGCCGGCTACTCCTGCGAGGAATGGTCGGTCACCATGGGACAGTTCTCCAAGACCCTCGAGTGCCTCAGCACCGAGGTGCCCATCCCGATCCAGACCTGGACGGCTTATCGCGACTTTGGCGACAGCATGCGGACCATGATGTCGGCCATGGGTCCGATGGGGAAGGGCGTCGGCGACATGGCGGAGAAGATGAAGGAGATGAAGGGCCTCCCCCTTTCCGTGAACCGGACCACGAGCGCCATGGGCCATTCCTCGAACTTCTCGAGCGAGGTCGTGGAGATCAAGAAGGGCCCGATCCCGGCCTCGGCCTGGGACGTCCCCGCCGGTTACCAGAAGATCGAGAACCCGATGCTCAAGGGGATGGCGGGGCACTGAGCCCCGTCGCCGTCTCGCGCGCCTTGCGCGCGCTCAGCACGGCCGACTCGATCCCCCACTCCCAGGCCCGCCGCTCCTCGTCGCTCAGCCGGTCGAGGAACGGCGCGTGGCGGCGCGCCTCGTACCAGGCCAGCTCGACGTCGTAGGCACCGGCCTCGGCACGGACGCCGTCGTGGTGGGCCAGCTCGTGGCGGAGGGCGCCCGCCACTCCCAGCCACGCGTGCGCGTCCTGGTACGCGCGCGGGATGTCGGGACGGGCGCGCCCATAGAGGTGCGCGACGGGGTCGAGGAGGGCCTCCCGGCGGATGTAGACCCGGCGCACGCGCGGGACCGTCTCCACGAAGACGGCCCATCGCTCGGGGCCGAGCCGGGGCGCGACCCACAGCTCGCCGCGCGCGCGCAGGGCCTCCAGACGATCGGCGAGGTCAGGGTCCCCCATCTTCGACAGCTGGGAGAGCAGGCGGCCGAAGGCCTCGCGATCCGCGGGGTGACGGCCGTCCAGCGCGTACGCGCCGCCGCCCACCGCCGCCTCGTTCTTGGTCTCGGCCACGCGCAGGACGGCGAACCAGGCCGCGGTCCCGAGCACGGCGGCGAGGACGAGCTGATCGCGGGCGCGCAGGTTCGTGGTGGAAGGGACCGGGGATTCTGGCCCGGGCCGCGCGCCCATGGCAAGGACGCTCGGGCCGGTGTAGGTTCGAAGGAGGAGGAACCCCATGACCACCACCGGGACCCACGACCCGATCCCGCACCGTGCCCTCGGCCGCACCGGCGTCGAGGTCTCGGCCATGGGGCTGGGGGGCTACCACCTCGGCACCATCGGCCGCCGCCAGGCCGTTGCAATCGTACAGGCGGCCGTCGACGCGGGCATCACGTTCATGGACAACGCCTGGGAGTACCACGCGGGCGAGAGCGAGAAGGTCATGGGGGACGCCCTGGCCGCGGGCGGCCGGCGGGAGCAGGTCTTCCTGATGACGAAGGTCTGCAGCCACGGCCGCGATCGCCGCGTCGCCTTGCGGCAGCTCCACGAGTCGCTGCGGCGGCTGCGCACCGACCACCTCGACCTCTGGCAGATCCACGAGGTCGTGTACGAGAACGATCCCGACCGGCACTTCGCCAAGGGGGGAGTCGTGGAGGCGCTGGACGAAGCCAAGCGTCAGGGGAAGGTCCGCTTCGTGGGGTTCACCGGGCACAAGGACCCGTCGCTCCACCTGAAGATGCTCGAACACGGCTATCCGTTCGACACCTGCCAGCTCCCCCTGAACTGCTTCGACGCGGGGTTCCGCTCCTTCGAACGCAGGGTCCTGCCCGAGCTGGCCGCCCGCGGGATCGCCCCCCTCGGCATGAAGGCGATCGGCGGCGAAGGCCTTCCCGCGAAGAAGCGCGCGGTCAAGGCCACCGACGCCCTCCGCTACGCCATGAGCCTGCCCGTGGCCACCACGATCACGGGGATCGACTCGATGGCGGTGCTGCGCCAGGACCTCCAGGTGGCGCGCGGCTTCCGGCCGCTCGGCGAGCCCGAGATGGAGAGGCTGCGCCGGCAGTGCGCGCCGCTTGCGGCCGACGGCCGCTTCGAGCTCTACAAGACGACCGCCCGCCACGAGGGGGAGGTGGGGCGCGCCCAGCACGGCTTCCCGTCAAGGAGTCTCCCCCGATGATCGGCCGTCTGGGCCCGTGGATCCTGGCCGTGCTGTTCCTGGGCCTCGCGATCGCGGCCGTGATGGTGCCGCTCTCGTCGGAGACGGCGCCGTACGCGTTCCTCTTCGACCGTAACGAGGCCAGGAACGACCAGCAACGCTTCCTCCACGCCGTGGTCGCCGATTCCGGCGTCTCGCGCGTGGACCTCCAGCCCGTGCTCTCGAAGCTGCGGCCGATCGAGAAGCAGCTCCCGGTCGCGCTCTTCATCGCCCGGGAGTCGGGCCAGCCTCTGGCCAAGGTCGTCGAGCTGAAGAAGGAGAGCCGCTACTGGCTCGACGTCCTCACCAAGGCCGGCCTCAAGCCGAAGGTGCTGTTCGAGGGCGTGGAGGGCAAGTTCCCCGAGCCCTACAAGGCGGCCTGGATCGAGTACCGGATGAAGCGCGTCCCCGAGCTCACCGACGAGCAGGTGCGCCAGCTCGTCCTGCTCCAGACCGCGCATCGTGTCTCCGGCCTGTCCATGGAGGAGATCGTCACGGGCGGGGCCAGGGGCCGCACACCGGAGGCCCTCCTGGCCAGGGCGAGGCCGCCCGAGCCGGCGGCCGGCGAGGGCGGCGTGCGCGCTCGCTGAGGCTCAGGCGGCGACGAGGGCGAGGTGGCGCCGCACCCCGGCCGCGATCAGGCCGTAGGACACGACGAAGGCGGCGTGCACGAACGGGTCGAGGCCGGTCTTGCCGAGCGCGCTGAAGTAGGCGAACAGGACGTCGCCCGCGCACAGGAAGACGATGCCGGACAGCACGAGGAACCAGGCCGTGCCCACGGTGCCGCCGCGCATGCGCCAGGTCGTGCGCAGGAGCAGGCTCAAGGGGACGAGCAGCGCCATGTCGAGGAGCGGGTAGGCCGCGCCCAGGACCTTTTCCAGGGCGGGGGTGTCCGCCATGACCACCGGGCGCAGCACGACCACCGAGAGCAGGGCGCAGGCGACGGTCGCTCCCGCGACGAGAGAGGCGCGCTCGGCGGGCGAGCCCACCGGGTATCCGGCCTCCTCGTAGACGCGCACGAACCGCAGCAGGGCGGCCCCGATCAACGGGTACGCGAGCAGGTAGAAGACGTCGGCCGGGGAGGGGAACGGCGTCTCTCCTCCCACGAGCTGGTAGCGGGCGAGCACGGCCTGCCCGAGCAGGTTGCAGAGCATGCCCGAGCCGAGGAGCGTCCAGGCCGGCCGCACCGGGTTCGACGCGTCCAGCTCGCGGCGCGCGCGCAGGCTCCAGAGCGCGGCCGCCGCCAGCAGGGACATCTTGACCACGGAGGCCACCGCGACCAGGCGCGCGGGAGGGAGGACGGACGTGAACAGGGCCGCCCTGGGGACGACGCCCCAGGCCACGAAGAGGAGCGTGGCCGCGAGGAGATAGGGCCACAACACGCGGTCGAGGGCGCGGGTCATGACGTCGCCCCCAGCTTCCGGCGCAGCGGCGTCATCAGGGAAGACGCCTTCTCGCGCCCCATGAAGACGCAGAGCCCGCTCTCCAGCCGCGAGATGAGGAGATCGACCTGCTCCGGGGTGACGGTGCCGTCCCCGATGCCGAGCTTCTCGCAGTGCACGCGGGTGGCCGAGCGAGCCATGTTCTCCCCGATGTAAGGAGTGATGGCGGCGACGATCTCGTGCACAGCTTCGGCCGTCACCATCTCGGAACACACCTCCCGCTCGGGATCCGCGGAGGGAGCGGGCCGCAACCGCGGACCTTACGCCGGGCAGGCATCTCCGTCAATGGGCGTGCCCCTCGCCGGTGATCTGCGACACCACCCCCGTGCTACGCTGTCGAGCGGATCGATCCCTAGTGAGGGCTTCCGCGATGGTGGCGACCGTCGTCCTGATGGTGACGCGGCTGGGAGCGGCGGCGGAGCCCGGCCGTGCCGACCTCTTCGGCACCATCCGTCTCGTCGTCGCGGGCGGCGGCCGCGCGCCGGCGGCGGAGGCCGTGGTGTGGGTCGCGGGCGCCCTCCGCCCGGCGTCGCGCGCGAGCGCGCAGCCGGCCGCGGTGGCCTCCCGCGACAAGCGGTTCGACCCCCACGTGCTGGTGGTGACGCGGGGGAGCACCGTCTCCTTCCCCAACGTGGACCAGATCTTCCACAACGCGTTCAGCCGGACTCCCGGCAGCGAGTTCGACCTCGGCCTCTATCGTCGCGGCGCGGCGCGCGCCTACACCTTTCGCAGCACCGGCCTCGTCCACGTCTACTGCAACATCCACGCGGAGATGGCCGCCTACGTCCTCGTCCTCGACCCCGAGGACGCCTTCGCGGTCGCCGACGCCGCGGGCGCGTTCCGCCTGCCCGACGTCCCCGCCGGACCGCAGGTGGTGCACGCCTGGAGCGAGAGGGGCGGGGAGAAGGAGCTGACCGTCGACGTGGGAGGGCCGGGAGGGGCCCCGCTGGAGGTCGTGCTCGACGCCTCCACCTACCAGCCGATGCCGCACAAGAACAAGTTCGGACGCGACTACCCCCCCGCCACCCAGGGTGTCGACCGCTACTGAGGAGTCGACCGTCGCCGAGGGGGGGCACGGCCCCGGCCTCGCCACCCGCTTCTTCCTGGGCGCGGCGGTGGTGATCGTGGTGACGGTCGGGCTGTCCGTGGCCCTGGCCAGCGGCAAGGCGGAGGGGATCGCGCGCGAGCGGATCCGCGGCGAGCTGCAGCGCGTGCCCGCCTTGTTCGCGGGCTGGCGCGACTCGCAGATGAGCGCGCGGCGCGGACAGGTGCGCGCGGTGGCCGAGCAGCCGGGCACCAAGGCCCTCCTGGCCGAGGGCGGCCGCCCGGCCCGGCGCGGCGACGTCGCCGGGCGGCGGGAGAGCGCCCACGCGACCGCGCACGACACCGCGCTCGAGTTCGCGCGCGCGCTGGGGGCGGGCGCGGTGTTCCTGTTCGACACCCACGGCGCGCTCATCGAGCGCACGGACCGCCCGGGCGAGGAGATGGGCCGCGACTTCTCGGGCGTGCGCTGGGTGGCCCTGCCGTTGTCCCAGCTCACGGAGGCCTCCGCCTTCATCGCGGAGGCGAGCCGCGGCCCCGCCCTCTCCCTGGTGGCGTCCGCCCCCGTCCTCCAGGGCGCGGGCGCGGAGCGCGTCCTCAACGGCGTCCTCGCCGCCGCCTTCCGCCTGGACGACGACAAGGCGCGGGAGCTGGCCCGGCTGGCCGGGGGCGAGGCCGCCTTCCTCGTCAACGTGGCCGCCCGCGGGGGCGTGCCCCGGCTCGACGTGGTGGGCGCGAGCGAGCGCTTCCGCGACCCCGACCTCGGTCGCGCCGTCTCCGCGCGGAGCGGGACCACGGAGGCCCAGCTCGCCCAGGGCGACCTGCCGAGCCCCTTCGAGCTCAGCGCCGGCGGGCGCGACTACCTCGCCACCCTGGTTCCGATCCTCTCCGGCAGCGGCGAGCCCGTCGGCGGCCTGGTCGTCGGACTCAACAAGGACGCGGAGCTGGCCGCCCTGCGCGAGATCCGGCGCAGCCTCCTGGGCGTGGCGGGGGTGATCCTCCTGCTCTCCGTGCCGCTGTCGCTGGTCTTCGCGCGCGCGCTGGCGCGGCCGATCCAGCAGCTCGCGCGGGGGGCGGAGGAGATCGGGCGCGGCAACCTGGACGTCCCCCTGCCCCCGGCGGGCGGGGGCGAGGTGGGCGCCCTCACTCGCGCGTTCGAGGTGATGCTGCGCGAGCTGAAGGAGAAGGCGCAGCTCGAGCAGATGGTGGCCGACCTGCGGGGCCGCGGCATGGACCCGACGCTCAGGGGCGTCCCCCCCACCGGCCCGGACGGGATCCCCGTCACCGGTCCCGCCATCGGCCACCTGTTCGCCCAGCGCTACGAGATCCGCGGCCTCGTCGGCCGCGGCGGCATGGGAGCCGTGTATCGCGCCCTCGACCGCGAGCTGGACGAAGAGGTCGCGTTGAAGGTGCTGGGCCAGCAGGCGGCCGACGCCGGCGCCGAGCAGCAGCTCCGCCGGGAGATCAAGCTGGCCCGCACCATCACGCATCCGAACGTCGTGCGCGCGTACGACCTCGGCGAGGCGGACGGGGTCCGCTTCTTCACGATGGAGTACGTGGCGGGAGCGACCCTGCGCGAGCTGCTCGACGAGGGCGGCCGGCTCGCCCTCACCCCCGCCCTGCAGATCGCCAAGCAGCTCTGCCGCGGCCTCGGGGCCGTGCACCGGGCCGGCATCGTCCACGGCGACCTCAAGCCCGCCAACATCGTGGTGATGACGGGGGGCGTGGCCAAGCTCACCGACTTCGGGGTGGCGCGGGGACGCCGGCAGGCGGGTACCGCGTTCTCGGGCACGCCGCCCTACATGAGCCCGGAGCAGGTGCGGGGCGCGGAGCTGGACGAGCGCAGCGACCTCTACTCCGCGGGCGTGGTCATGTTCGAGATGTTCACCGGCCGCCGCCCCTTCGACGCCGGCGACCCCTTCGAGCTCATGCGCCTCCACCTCGAGGAGCCGGCGCCCAACCCGCGCACGCTGCAGCCGACCCTGCCCGACCTGCTCGCGGAGGCGATCGTGGCCTGCCTGGCCAAGGCCAAGGCGGACCGGCCGGCCAGCGCGGCCGACCTCGACCGGCTGCTCATGCGCGTTCGAGCGTGAAGCGGCTACAATCGGCCCACTCGTGCACGGCCGATTGCGCCAGGCCGGCCTGACCGCCGTCGCCGCACTGGCCGCCTCGGCCGCCGCGGCGCAGGACGCCTCGCCGCCTTCGCCCGCCCCCGTCCCCGCCCCCGTCTCCGCCCCGGCGGCCGCGCCCTCCCCGGCCGCGCCCGAGCCGTTCCACTTCTGGGGCGAGATGAAGACGAACCTGCGGTACTCGCGGTTCGTCCAGACGAGCACCTTCACGCCCACGGGGCCGGGCCCGTTCCGTTTCATCCCGACCGGCCACCAGCGAACGGTGGACGCGGGGACGGCCCTGGAGCTGCAGAACGCCTCGCTGATCGGAGAGGGCGACCTCGGCCTCGGCGTGTCCGCCCGGCTCGAGCTGCATTTCCTCGACCTGTACAACCGGAACCCGACCTCCACCGACGACCGGTTCTTCGTGCGCCAGGCCTGGGTGCGCTTCGGCGGGAAGGCGGAGGCGCTGCAGGCGGTGCCCGAGAGCCGGCTCTACGTCCTGGCCGGCGTGGCCCCGCGCTTCTCGAAGCCGGCCGTCCGGGCCCTCGAGAGCTACGGGATGTGGGCGACGGCGGTGGGACGGTTCGAGATGCCGCAGATCCAGGCGGGAGGCGCCCTGGGCGGTCACGCCTACTGGCGCGTCCAGGTGGGCAAGGGGAACCCTTTCTTCCTGCGCGACACGAACGTCCTGGCCGGAGACAACGGGACCCCGGTGCCCGCCTCCGGCCCGGTGCCGTACGAGAACGGCTTCCCCATCTTCTACGACGCGAAGATGGGCGAGCTCGACACGCACGGCCGGCTGGAATGGGGGGCCGGGCTCGGCTTCCGGCGCCTGCGGCCGCCGCCCGCGTCCGGGCTGGAGGTGGACGCGCTCGGCTGGTACTTCCACCGCAAGCTCGACGATGCGGTGCCCCTGCGCGGGACGTCGCTCCTCGGCGACCTCGACCTCCTGCGCGGCCGGGGGTACCCGATGCCCTTCGAGGGCAACGACAAGTCGGAAGCCGGTCTCAACGTGTCCGCGCGCCGGGGCCGCTGGCGCCTGGACGGCCAGCTCGTCCGCCAGGACGTCGCCTCGCTGGTGCGGCGCGGGTTCGACGCCGAGGTCGCGTGCCTCTTCACGCTGCCCGGACTGTTCCTGGTCGGCGAGACGCCCTTCGGGAACTGGATCCGGCCGGTGATCCGCGTGTCGATCATCGACAACCTGTTCGACGGGCCCGTCACCTATCCCTTCCTCTCCGTGGACTGGGACTGGAGGAAGTACGACTTCGGGGTCCGCTTCGGTCTCGTGCGCGACGTGGACCTGACCGTCGAGTACTCGCGGCACGACATGATCGTGCCGCGAGTGGGCACCCTGCACCCCGACGAGTTCTTGATGACGTTGCGCGTGGGCGTACGGCCGTGAGGCGTGGGCGTGCCGCCGTGAGCGCCTGATCGTCGCGCAGCCACGATCAGCCCGAGCCTCCCATCGCCATCACACCCGCGGTTGCGAGCCGGCATCGCGGCAATATCGGCGTCTTTCGTGCCGGAACGAAAACGTGTCATCGCCGACACAGCCGTACGGCGCGGCCCGTTCATTCACAGAATCCACTCCATACCGCTGGTGCGGCCCGCAGAACAGGTCGACCTCGCAGCCGTTGTGGGCCCGGCAGCGCAGCGCGATGTTCTCGACCGTCGCGCGCCCGCCCGCCGCGCGGGGCAGGACGTGGTGGAACTCGAGGAAGGCGCGCTCGCGGCACCGATGGCCCTGGGTCCCGACGAACGGGCAGCGCCCACGATCGCGGATGTAGACCGCGCGCCTCACGCCTGCCGGAATGCAGGCGGGATCCTCCGATCCCTTTCCGCTCGTGCGCGGATGGTTGGTCATCGCGTACTTCCTGGCGACCAGCTCCTCCAGCAGCACGTCCAGGGCGCGCTCGACGATTTGGGCCGGCTCGCCGCTGGGCACGGCATGGCGCAGCAGGTCTTGCGCGAATTCGAGCTTCTCGCGCAGAGCCGCACTCGCGGTGAACGCGATCCGATATCGGTCCGGTGAGAGCGGCTGGACCAGCGGGGGCGAGGACGGCGGAATCACGGGACGGACATCTGCCGTGAGCGGGACGGACCCACCGGCCCTCGACGGGCCAGAGTCGCCCGGCGTCGCCGCGGCCCCGAACGAGATCGCCGCCGGCGCGTTCTCGACCCGTCTCGCCGGCAGCTTCCGAACGGACGACGCCGCGTCCGCCTTCGGGTAACGCCGCGCCAGCAACTCCTGGACCGCGCGCTTGCCCTTGCCGGCGGCGGCCGCGACCAGCTCTTGATGGTTCTCGCGCGTCAAGTAGGGGGCGACAAGGCGCACCGTCGTCAGGTTGACGCTCCCCACCGCGAGCAGTCCGAGCACCTCCGGGTATCGGCGGACGACCTTGGCCGCCCGCATCCGGTCGTAGGCGGCGGCCTCGGAGAGCCGGAGGACGCCGACGCAATAGGTGAAGAGCGACGAGTACCCCGCCCTCTCGTGCAGGCGGCGGCGGTAGAGCTCGGCCAGATGCGCGATCAGGGACACGGTGTCATCACGCTCGCATTGGGCCAGGCGCCCGACCTCATCGATCAGCTCGCCATCCGATAGCCGCGACGGAATCATTGCGTTCATAGTTCACTATCGCGCCATCCGGTGTCAGACGAGGTCAGGACAATTCAGGTGTGATGTGAATTCAGGCGCCCCCTCGCCTCAGGCGAACGCGGTGCCGCGGGCCAGCATCTCGCTGGCGGTCTCGCCGTCCACCGCGGGCGAGAAGAGGAACCCCTGGGCCAGGGGGCAGCCGAGGTCGGCCAGCAGCGCGCGCTGCTCCTCCGTCTCCACGCCTTCCGCGACCACGTCCAGACCGAGGCTGTAGGCGAGGCCGACCACCGTGCGCACGATGTTGACGTTGCGCCCGACGTCGCCGCTGCCGGACACGAACGAGCGGTCGATCTTGAGGGTGTCCGCGGGCAGGCGGAGCAGGTAGCTCAGCGACGAGTACCCGGTCCCGAAGTCGTCGATGGCGATGTGCACGCCCAGGGCCTTCAGCCGGCGCAGCAGCGTGATCGCGCCGTCCGTGTTCTCCATGACCATGCTCTCCGTCACCTCGAGCTTGAGGAGCCGGGGAGGCAGGCCGCAGGCGCGGAGCACGGCGTCCACCTGCTCCGGGAGGTCGGGCTGCGAGAACTGCTTCACCGACAGGTTGACGCTCACGGTCAGGTCCGGGCCGGCGGAGCGCATCCACTCCGCGGCCTGCCGGCAGGCCTCCTCGAGGACGACGCGACCGAGGGGCATGACGAGGCCGGTCTCCTCCGCGAGATGGATGAACTCCGAGGGGGCCACCAGCCCCCGCTCGGGGTGCTGCCAGCGCACCAGGGCCTCGAAACCGGCGATGCGGCGGTCGTCCAGGCGCACGATCGGCTGGTAGTGCACGCGGAACTCGCGGCGGTCGATGGCGCGGCGCAGGTCGTGCTCGAGCTGGAGCAGCCGCCGCGCCCGTGCATGCATCGAGGAGTCGAAGACCTGGTGGCGTGACTTGCCCAGGGCCTTGGCGTGGTACATGGCGGTGTCGGCGTCGCGCAGGAGGTCCTCCGCGCGCTTGTAGCCGGGCGCGGAGAGGGCGATCCCGATGCTCACGGTGGCGAAGACCTCGTGGCCGGCAAGCACGAGCGGGTCGCGCAGCACGGCCTGGACGCGCTCCGCCACCGCGATGGCCTCCCCGCGCTCCTCGATGTCCTCGAGCAGGATCGTGAACTCGTCGCCCCCGAGCCGGGCCACGGTGTCGCCCGGCCGCACCGCCGTCTTGAGGGCGGAGCTGAGCTCGATGAGGAGGCGGTCGCCCACGCTGTGGCCGAGGCTGTCGTTGACGAGCTTGAACCGGTCCACGTCCAGGAACACCACCGCGAACAGGCCCTTGTGATGGCCGCGCGCCATCGCGCCCTGCAGGCGGGCCAGCGCGGCCTGGAGGCGGTCGATGAAGAGGGCGCGGTTGGGCAGGCCGGTGAGGGCGTCGTGGAAGGCGTCGTGCTGGAGCTGCTCCTCCGCGCGCCGGCGGTCGGTGACGTCGGCGCCGATGGAGGCCGTCCCCGTCACCTCTCCCGTCCAGTCCCGCAGGACGGTGTTGCTCCAGGCCACGACCCGGCGGTCGCCGTGGCGGGTGACGACGGCCGTCTCCTCGTGCGCGGCCACCGCCCCCAGCTGCATCCGGTCGCGCAGGGTGGCGCGGGCGTGCTCCCGGTCGTCCGCGGGCAGGAAGGTGGAGAACCAGTCGCGCCCGATGACGTCCTCCTCCTCGAAGCCGACCAGCTCCAGGAAATAGGGGTTGCAGTAGTTGATCGTGCCCTCGCGGTCCAGCAGCACCGCCACCAGCTGCACGTTCTCCAGGATGTCGCGCATGCGCCGCTCCGACTCGCGCATGGCCTCCTCCGCGCGGCGGCGCTCCGTCACGTCGAAGGCGGTGACCAGGCAGGAGGGGCGGCCGGCGTAGTCGACCGTCCTCCCGGTGAGCTCCACCCAGCGGTCTCCCTCCCCGGCCAGGCGCGCCTCGTAACGCAGCCCGGCCACGGCGGGCGACGGCGACCGCAGCACGCGGTGGCGCACGATGTCGTGGGAGTCGGAATGGAAGCGCTCGACGAACGGACGGTCGAGCAGGTCGGTGGCGGCGGTGCCGGTGAGGGCGCGCGCCGCCTCGTTCACGTAGCGGACGCGGCCCTCGTCGACTATGAACACGGCGGCGGCCGAGCTCTCCAGCACCGCCCGCGACCTCTCCTCGCTCGCGCGCAGCGCCTTCTCCGTCTGCCTGCGCTCGCTGACGTCGCGCACGATGGCGGTGAAGAAGGTGCCGTCGGGGCCGTGCCACGTCCCGAGCGAGAGCTCGATCGGGAAGTGCGACCCGTCCTCGCGCAGGGCGGCCGCGATCGTGGCCTGCCCGAGGAGGGGGTCGGCGCCGGTGGTGAGCACGTTGCGGAGGAACTCCTCCCAGCGGGGCCGGACGTCCGGGGCCAGGAACGACGCGACCGGGCGGCCGGCGAGGTCGTCGCTCCCCCGGCCGAAGAGGCGTCCGGCAGCGCGGTTGGCGTAGGTGACGTCGCCGCGGCTGTTGACGGAGGCGATGGCGTCGCTCGCGCTCTCGGCGAGGGCGCGGAACTTCTCCTCCGCCATGGAGAGTGGGTCGGGCAGGCGGTAGCGGCGGATGGTGGCCGCGCCGAGGGCGAGGAAGGCCAGGACCGGCAGGTACCCGAACGGATAGACGGCGACGCCGTAGGCGGGAAGGAAGTCGATCGATCCGAGGGCGCCAACCGCGAAGGCGAGCAGCAGCCGGCGGCTGCGCTGGCGATCGTCCTCGACGCGGGCTTTCTCGCGATCACGGCGGAATTCGAGGAGGGCCAGGGTGAGAACGGCGAAGAAGAAGACGAGGAATGGCACCCCCATCCATCCGTACGCCGGGTAGAAGCCCCACCGGAAACGCCGGACACCGCCGATCCAGGCCCCCGAGCCGATCGCGACGGCGGCGAACACCGCGGCGACGAGCCAGGCCGCGGCGACGGGCAGGCGGCGCCGGCGCTCGACGCCGGTTTCCGCGGCCGCGAACTGGTAGATGGCGGCGGGAAGCAGGGCCACGGGCAGGCTCGCCAGCCTGGCCCAGCCGACGGCGGCACGCTCCTCGGCGGTGGCGTACAGGACGGCGAAGCCGGTCAGCCAGGCAGCGACCAGCGCGGTGACGACGAAGAAGAGCACCGCCGGCCGCGACCGGTGCCCGCGGAGGAGGATCCACATCCCGAGCAGGAGCGCGGCGGCGGCCGTGAGCGCCGGCGGGACCGCAGAGAGGCTCGGCTCCACGCCCGGATGATAGCCGGGACCCCCGGGGGGCACACCTCTGGCGCCTGCCGGCGCGCGGCCGGCGGTACGATGCCGGCGGCATGATGAAGACGTTTGCCGGCTACGTGTCGCTCGGCGACAGCATGTCCATCGACTGCTACCCGGAGCTCGACTTCGCGGAGCGTCGAAGCCCGAAGGGGCCCGTGGCCGGGCTCGGGGCGGCGTCGCTGCTGGCCCGCAACCAGGACCTTGTGTGGCCGGAGTTCGCGGGCCGAGACCTCAGGTCAGGCAACCCCGAGATCGACTGCCGGTTCCTCGCCACCGACGGCGCCACCACCCGCTCGGTCCTGGACGAGCAGCTCGCCGGGAGCCGCGCCCTGCCCCGCGGGGCCGGAACCCTCGTCACCCTCACCGCGGGCGGCAACGACCTTCTCGGCCTGCTCGGAGCCTCCGAGGCGGAGGGCCGCGCCGGCGTGCGCGCGGCCCTCGGAAACCTGGCCGCCATCCTCGACCGTGTCCGGGATCTCGTCCCGGGCGCGGCCCTGCTCGTCGGCAACGTGTACGACCCCACCGACGGCGCCGGCGACCTCGACGGGACGCGCCTGCGCCCGCAGGAGATGCGCTGGCTCGCGGAGTTCAACGAGGGCCTGGCCCGCCGCTGCCGCGAGCGCGGGGCGCACGTCGTCGACCTCCACCGCCATTTCGCCGGCCACGGCATGTCCGCCCCGCCCGAGCAGCGCTGGTACTGGACGGGCTCGCTCATCGAGCCCGGCTTCGTCGGCGCGAGCGAGGTACGCCGGCGGTGGCTCGAGGCGCTGGTGCCCTAGGCCCCGCGTGCCACCGCCGCGGCCTCTCAGCGCTCCGGGGAAGACGCGGGCGCCGCCGCCGACAGGGCCGACTCCAGGGCGGCCAGCCGCGCGGCGAGCTGCGCGTTCTGCGCCTGCAGGGCCGCCATCTCGGCCTCGCGTTCCTTCAAGCGGGTGTCGAGGGCCTGGATGGCGGCGAGGGCCACTCCGGCCACATCCGAGGGGGCGACATGGAGGTCGTCCGCGCCCAGGCCGAAGGCGGCCGCGAAGTCCTGGG
>JBGPBV010000162.1:0-14873 GCA_041481445.1 Vicinamibacteria bacterium | reverse complement strand
TCGAACCGGACCTCGGCGATGTCGGTGTCGGGCGTGAAGGCGAGCAGGTGCAGGGGGAAGTCGAAGCGCGTCCCGGCGGGAGGCTCCACCAGGAGGGCGTGCGGCGGCCGGTTGTCGAGCGTGCGGCAGATCTCGTTCGAAGGCGCGGAGAGGTTGGAGGCGGCGTCCATGGCCGCCACCCGGTAGCAGTGATCGCCGTCGGGCAGCGCGCGATCGTCGTAGCTGGGACCCGGGACGAGGAACGGCCGCAGGTCTCCGATCACGACGCCCGGCGCGTTGGCCACGCGCCCGTTGCGGTACACGACGTAGCCGGCGAGGTCGGTCGCCGTGCTCGGCGTCCAAGTCGAGGTCAGCGCGTCGGGGACCGGCGTGTTGTCGGGGGCCGGCGTGTTCACGACCGAGGTCAGCACGGGAGCGCCGGGGGCGTCGTTGTCCACGATGACCGACACCGTGGCGCGCGCGGAGTTGCCGGAGGTGTCCTCGGCCTCCAGCGCGATCACGAACGGTCCCGACCCCACCGCCGTCCAGGGCCCGAGGAGGGCGCCGGCGACGGGCACCGTCGAGCGCCGCAGTAGGATGAAGCTCGTGGGGTTCGCGCCGGCGCCGACGGACAGGCGGTACTCCTTGAAGTCGTCGAGGCTGAAGGCGGTGCCGATCACGTCGACGGTCCCGGAGACGCGCGTCAGGGCCGCCGGCCGCAGGAGGTCGACCACGGGTGGCGTGAGGTCCACGCGCACGCGGTGGGTGGCCAGCGGGCTCTCGTTGCCGGCGCGGTCGACGGCGGACACGGCGTAGACGTACGTGCCGTCGGGCCGGCCGGCGTCGGTGAAGGTGGTCGGCGTGATGGGACCCGCGACCTGCTGGTCGTCGCGATACACGAAGTAGCCGGCGAGGTCGGGCTCGGAGTTGGGGTTCCAGGTGAGCCGCACGTCCGCCGTCGTCTCCGTCTTGTGGACGAGCTCGTGCGCGAGGCCGGTGGGGGCGGCCGGCGGCGTCGTGTCCACGATGACCGTGCGCAGGGCCTGGGCCTCGAACCCCACGCGGTCGCGGGCGGTGAGGCGCAGCGTCACGTGGCCGTCGGGAGGCAGGGGCGCCCACAGGCCGAGCTCAAGCTGCGGTCCGACCGAGTCCGTGCCCTCGAGGACCGGGCTCCACTGGAAGGCGGCGGCCGCGTCGCCCGGCGCCATCTCCAGGTGCCAGGTCTCGAGGTGCGCGTCGCTGGCCGTCCCCACCACGGAAACCGGCGACGTCACGAACGTGCCCTCTCCGGGCTCGGCCAGGGCCGCCTCCGGCGGCGTGCCGTCGAGGCTCACCGTCACCTCGGCCTCGGCGGTGTGGCCCGCCTTGTCCGTGGCCACCAGGCGCAGCGTGTAGTCACCGTCGACGAGGGAGGCCACCGCCCACTCGCCGAGCACGATGCCGTCCCCACCGGTGGCCGACCGCCGGATCTCGACGAAGTAGGCGGGGGCGGGTCCCGAGCCGTAGGACAGCACGTACTCCTGGAAGTTGAGGTCGGAGGCGGAGCCCCGGATGGCGATCGGCGGCGGCCCCTTGCGCAGCACGGCCTGCGCGGCCAGCTCGATCACCGCGTGGGGCGGAATGGAGTCGACGGTGATGTGCGCGGTCTGGTTCGAGCGGTTCTCGGCCGCATCCTCCGCCTGCAGGACGAGCGTGTAGGGGCCGTCGGAGAGGAGGTCGAGGCTGGCCAGCGGGGCCGGCGTGGGCACGGCCTCCGTCCCCCGGCCCAGCTCGGTGGGGGCGCCGGCCGGCGTGGCCGCGCTCACCCGCCACTCGGCCAGCCGCGCGTCGTCGGCGCGCCCGACCACCAGCGTGTCGCGCGGCACGTAGGCGTCCGCGGCCGGGAGCTGGAGGACGAGCGCGGGCGGCGTGCGATCGAGGGTGAACAGCGCGGCCTGCTGCTGGGAGGACCCGCTGCCCGGATCCTCGGCGCGCACCCAGGCCAGGAGGTCTCCCTCCGGCGCCGGCGTGCCGGCGTCGGTGAGCCCGTCCCAGACCATGGCCACCGTCTCCGCGCCGTGGTCCAGGCCCGTCTCCAGGCTGCGCAGCACGGCGTCGCCCGGCGTGCGGACCTGCAGGGTGACGCGCGCGGGGGCGAGGAGGCGGTACTCGATCGTCACCGTCTCCCGCCGCTCGTCGCCGTTGGGCGAGAACAGCGTCGGCCTCACCGCGATGTAGTCCAGCAGCGCGCGCGGCCCGACGTCCACCGTCACCCGCGCCTCGCCCTCGTTCTCCGCCTCGTCCGTCGCCACCAGGCGCAGCGTGAACGTGAGGGGGCCGGGTCCGGGGACGGGCGGAGGCAGCCAGGGGCCGAGCAGGCCGGCCCCGCCCGGGGGAGAGCCGACGGGGTAGGGGGCCCCGCTGAAGCGCGTCCAGCTCGAAGGCGACGCCCCCTCGCCGAAGGAGAGCTCGTAGGACGTGAAGTGGCTGTCGTAGGTCCGGCCCACGAGGTCGACGGCGGAGGAGATGCGCGAGCCGGGGGCGGGGGTGTCGATCTCGGCCGCGGGCGGGGTGTCGTCGACCTGCACCCGCGCGCCGACCTGGGCCGTGCCGCCGCAGGCGTCGCTCCCGCGCACGACGATCACGTAGACGCCGTCCGGCGCCGGCGCCCCGCCCGGCCGTCCCGTCCAGGGGATGGCGTGCGAGCCGACCAGGTGCGTCCGGTCGCGGAAGAGGACCTCCACCAGCGGCCCGCCGGGCGTTCCGGCATGGACCTCCGCCGAGAGGACCATCGTCTGCGAGAGCAGGATGTTGGCCGCGGTCTGGTCGGCCCGCCCGTCCCCGTTGGGCGAGAAGATCGCGCGGGCGACGCTCTCGAGCGTGATGGTCGGCGCCACCTTGCTCAGCGTGAAGCGCCGCGAGGCCGCCGCCCGGTTGCCGGAGCGGTCGCAGAAGGTCTGCTCGATCTCGTAGCGCCCCGACGCCAGCCCGTCCACGCGCCAGGCGCGCTGGAGCACGGCGCCCCCGGCCACCTCGTTGGGGCAGAACCGGTCCCCGGGCGCGCAGGCCAGCGCGAGCGGGCTCCACGACACGTCCTCCTCGGCGTGGAATCGGCCGGGGCCGATGGAGATCGGATCGTAGGCGTCGTCGGCCACGAAGGTCAGGCGGGCCAGCTCCGCGCCCAGCTCGGGGTCGCGGGTGACGCAGACGGCGCCCCCTTCCGGCGGCTCGATCACGTCCGCCTCCGGAGGCGTGCGGTCCACGACCATCTGCAGCGAGCGCCTCATCACGGTCGTGCCCGTGCCCGGCTCGAACAGGCGCGCGCGCACGGGCAGGCCGCCCTGGGGCACGCCGGTGGCGTCGAGCACGATCGTGTGCTCGCCCATCGTGAGCTCCGCCACCGGGACGGGGGCGTCGGGCGCGCCGCGCTCGATGGCCACGCGCGCGGAGGAGGGCCCGCGGGCGGCCACCGTGAGGTGGAGCTCGTCCGGCGTGCCCTCGCAGCCCTCGAACCCCTGGGAAAGGAACAGCTCGGTGCCGCAGTTGGGTACGTCCACGGCCAGGCGGAGGCAATCGGAGGGCCCGCGGTAGGAGCGTCCGCTCTCACCCACGATCACCGCCTGGAAATGCAGGCCCGCCCTCTCCTCACCGATCTCCGGAGCGTCGCAGTCCTCGATGGCGGGGGTGGTCGCCTCGTAGAGGAACTTCCCGGAGCCGCGCTCGGTCTCGGACAGGCGGACCGTCTGGTGGAAGCCCGCGTTGTCCCCGGTGCCCATGATCTCGAGACGGGCCTCCGCGATCGGCTCGCCGATGGCGGCCTCCAGGGCCGCCTGCCAGGTGTCCGTCGCCGCCTGGGGGACCGGTTCCGGCATCTGCTTGACGGTGAGCGCGGCGGCGGCGTCACACAGCTTGAAGAGGAACGTGTCCGTGTGCAGCTCGCGCCCGTCGGCCAGGCGCTGGACGAACTCGGCCTGGTACTCGTGCCCGGGCTGGAGGCCCAGCACGGCGGGGTCGGCCAGCCACTTCGGCGGCACCGGTGCCTCCCGCGGCGGCCCGCCGGCCCGATCCTGGTAGCGGAAGAAGACGGGCGCGTCGTGCTCGGCGGTGGTGGAGAGCAGGTGGAACTGCGACTTGACGGGGGCGAGCCGATGGATCGTGCCCGGCGAGCGCGGCCCGGCCAGCACCACCTGCGCGTTCTCCTGTTCGGCCATCATCAGGAGCAGACGCTCGGCCCGGGGCGGCACCGGCAGCACGCTCGTGTTCGCGGCGCGGTCGTCGGCCGTGAAGGCCAGGCGCGCGTAGGGAGCGTTGTCGATGGTGCTGCCCGTCAACGGGAATCCGTTCACCCCGAACTGGGTGCTGGAGATGAAGTCGGCCAGGCCGAGGACGATCTGGTCGCGCCGGTCGGCCACGCGCCCCTCGACGTAGTGGATGCGCGGCGCGCCGCGCGCGTCGAACAGGATGTCGCCATTGCTGTCGCGCTCGGGGTCGTAGATCTGCTCGGTCCCCTCGTCCTCGGGGCTGGTCCAGCCGGTGAGGTTCGGGTCCACCACGTGCCAGGCGCGCCCGACCTCCACGCGCACCTGGGTCCGGTTGCCCAGCTGCACGCCCACCAGGGTCGGCTCCGACTCCGACCAGTCGAGGTCGGGCGGGGTGGCGTCGACCTCGACCGGGAACGGCAGCTCGTTGAGGTAGACGGTGTAGCGTCCGTCGGGGACGACGCGCCCGCCGCCGTCCCGGCCGTCCCACTCGAACCCGGCCGGCCCGATGTCGGGGTATTCGAAGCTGAACCGGCGCACCACGGGCAGGGCGGCCGCCGCCCCCGCGGGCCCGACCACGCGCACCTCGAGGCGGGCCGGCTCCTGGACGAGGTAGTCGAAGCGGACGGCATCGCGCCGCCCGTCGCCGTTGGGGGAGATCAGCCGCTCGCTCTGCGTGACGTTGACGATGGCGGGCGTGCGGTCCCAGGTGATGACCTTCGTGCGCGCCCTCTCGTTGCCGGCGCGATCCACGACGCGCAGGCGCACGAGGTAGCGGCCGGGAACGGCCGGCACCCAGACCGTGAAGGCGTCGCTGATCACCGCCGTCTCCGACGCCGCGCCCAGGGGGTGCCACACGTCCGGCGCCGCCTCCGTCGCCCACTCGAGCTGGTGGTGGTCGAGGTTGAGGTCGGAGGCGGTGCCGCGGATCTGGAGGCCGTCGTTGGCGGGCAGCCGCGAGACTTGCAGGTCGGCGGCCAGGTTCAGGAGGTTCTGGAGCACGAAGACGTCCTGGCCTCCCGCGCAGACGAAGTCGGGGTCGAAGTTGAGCCAGGAGGCCACGGACTTGCGCGGACCGGGCACGGCGTGGAACGCCCCGAGCTGGCGTGTGCCCTGGCCGTCCTCGCGCGAGACGCGCGTGGACGGCGTCTGCCAGATGTAGTTGATGACGTGGTAGAGGACCTTGGAGCCGTCGGGGGACCAGTCGAAGGCTTGCGGCTGGTCGGGCAGCGTGTCCACCCACTCCAGGCGCCGCACCTCACCCGTCTCCGGGTCGAGGACGAAAGCCCCGCCGCCCTGTCCGGGGCTCTGCCGCGGCGTGGGGCTCGGGCCACGGTGGGCGGCCGTCGCCGAGGATGGCGGCGCGCGTCCGTGCCCAGCGTCCGGCGCCACATCCTCCTCGCCACCGAATTGGTCGCTCACGAAGATCTTGCCGTCGCCGCGCCACTCGATCGTGGAGACGGGCCCGATCTCGGAGTCGTCGAACTCCCGGACGGAGGAGCCGTCGGGACGCACGACGCGGAGGTCGCCGGCCAGGAACTGGCCGTCGGGCGACCAGACCCATCCGCTGCGGGCGTCGGGCAGCTGGCCGACGTCGGTCCCGTCGCGCGTGATCACGCGCGTGCCCACCAGGATCATGCGCCCGTCCGGAGACCAGGTGGCGTGGCCCCACTCGCCGCTCGCGAGCTCCCGCCGGCCGCCGGTGGCGAGGTCGACGGCGAAGAGCGTGCCGTTCCAGAAGACGAGCGCTTCGCGCCCGTCCGGGGAGACCACGGTGGGAACGGGCGGCCCCGAGCCTCCGTTCGAGCGGTACGGGAAGTAGGCGTTCGCGTACCAGGGATCCGGCGCGCCGACGTACACGAACTGCCCGTCCAGGCCCACGCGCAGGAGGCCGGGCGTGAAGTCGGTCTCCGGCTCCGGGTAGTTGAGGATGAACAGCGCCTCGTCTTCCGCGGGCAGCCAGGCCGGCCCGTTCCAGAGGTCGGGCAGCGCGCAGGTCATGTTGCGCACGGCCACCAGGCCCGTGCCCGCCGCGTCGTGGATCGAGCTGTGGTTGGTGTCGAGGACGGCCTGGCGCCGGCCGAGCAGGGTCCCGCGGTCGGAGCGGAGGGTGAACGTGTAGGTCCCGTCCCAGAGGAGGCGGCCGTGCTCGTCGCGGCCGTCCCAGGTCACCGAGCCTTCGGTCGGCCCGCCGGTGGCCAGCGTGCGCACGAGCTGCCCGCGGCTGTTCGACACCGCGACCTGGACGGACGTCACACCCTCCGTGCGCCAGGCGAAGGACGTCTCGTCCTGCACGCCGTCGCCGTCGGGCGAGAAGAAGGGATGCGTGAGGTAGAGGTTCGCGTCCTGGACCACGACCACGCGTCGCGCGCGGTTGTTGCCCTCGTCCTGCTCGCGCACCGTCTCCCCGGCGTCGGCCAGCACGATGAGGGAGCGCTCGCCCGCGGGTGCGGACGGAGTCCAGACGAGGCTCAGCACCTGCGCCGCGCCCGGCGCCAGCGGTCCCACGGTCTGCTCCGCCACCACGACCGCGCCCGGGCCCTCGCCCTCGATCACGCGCGCCAGCGTGGCGGGCGCGGTCTGGGCGCCGAGGTTGAGGACCTTCGCCGTCACCGTCACCGGCTGGCCGGCACGCGGGAAGGCGGGATCGAGGAGGACGTTGCCCGCGGTGACCACGAGGTCGGGGAGGCCCACGGCGGCGAAGGGCCGGAAGGCGCGGTTGTCGGTCTCGTCGTACTCGTCCACCTCGCCGTCCGCATCGACGAGCACGAACAGGCCCTGGACGCCGCGGACGTCGACGGGATCCCAGGTCACGGTGGCGGTGGCCTGGCCGAGCGGATCCACCCCCGCGACGCGCGCCTCTCCGATCGCGACGCCGTCCTCGTCCGGATCGCCGCGGAAGAAGCGCACCACGAACGGCCCCGCCGCCACCGGCGTCGGGTTGCGCACGACGAGGGAGACGTTGGCGGGCTGGCCTTCGACCGGCGGGTCGGGATCGAAGGCCACGTCGGCACCGCTGGCGGTGAGGTTCGGCCGGTCGGAGGCGTGGATGGTCACTTGCAGGTCCACGCGGTTGTTGGTCTCGCTCGTCTCGTGGAGCAGGTCGAAGGGATCCGCGACCACGGCCAGCGGCACGGGATCGCCGGTGAAGGCGGTGGTCCACTCGAGGGACACGGTGGTGGCGCCGTCGGGCGGGATGGCGCCGTCGGGCGGGATGCCCACGAAGGCCCGGGCCAGCTCGGCGGGAGCGGTGCCGGCCGCGTGGCGGAGCACGACCGGAAGCTGCAAGATGGGCGCGGTGCCCTTGTTGTGGACGAGGGCGGTCACGGTGAGGACGTCGCCCAGGGTGAGCGTGGTCGCCGACGGCGTGACCTCGCCCGCGCGTATCTCCACGTCGAAGGTGTCGCCGGGATCGACGAGGACCCCCAAGCCCACGTTGTTGTCCTCGTCCGCCTCTGGCAGCACGCCCGCGGGATCGGCGATGGCCAGGAACGAGCGATTGCCCGACTGCGCCACCGTGACCGGGAAGGACAGCAGGACGGCGCTGCGCCACGGGATGGAGACGTCCAGCTCCCCGTAGACGGCGTCCGTGTCCTGATCCCGCAGCTCGACCGACGAATCCGTGGCCTCGTCGCGCGACGGAGGCCTACACGATCCGCCCGGTGATGTTCGACCACAACTGACGTTGCGCACGAGGACATGCACTACCACCGTCTGCGGGATGGTGGACAGCACCGGGGGGTCCACCGACACCCGCGCGATCTCGAGGTCGGGGCCGGGGGGAATCTTCGCGCTCACGCGCACGGGCAGCGAGGTTTCGTTGTTGGTCTCGTCGCTCTCGTCGACGCGGTGATCGGGATCGGCGAGGGCGAAGAGCTCGGCCGACCCGGCCTGCCCCTGCGTCGGCCAGGGGATCACGACCATCGTGTCATGGCCCGCGAGCAGCGAGGCGAGGGCGGCCTCTCCGATGATCGCGCCGCCCAGCCGCGGGTCGCCGCGGAAGACGCGCACGAGGGTGGCCCCCGACTTCTGCTGGCCGGTGTTGTGCACGGTGACCTGCACGTCCGCGATCTCGCCCTCCTCCGGCGGGTAGGGCGTGACCGCGAGGTCGCCGACGCCGATCACGAGGTCGGGCAGCTTGCCGGTCACGGCCACCGGGCGCGAGGCGGCGTTGTCGTCCTCCCGGGCCTCGGGGACGGTGCCGTCCGGATCGACCACGACGTAGAGGACGTGGGAGCCGGCCCGGTCCAGCGTCGGCCAGTCGAACGCCACCGGCGCCTCCTGGCCGGGATCGAGGCCGCCGATCGCCTGCTCTCCGATCAGGCGGGAGGGATCGGCGGGATCCGTGTCGTAGAGGCGCACGAGGGTCGCGGGAGCGGGGCGCCGTCCGACGTTGCGGACGCGAGCCTCGACGTGCACGACGTCGCCCTCGTGCGGAGCCGCCGGCTGCACCGTGAGGAAGCCCGGAGGCACGGTCAGGTTGGGCGTGAGGCCGCCCTTGAGCGCGCGCAGCACGAGCGAGGTGGTGTAGCCGCTGTTCGTCCAGCTCCCGTTGGGGGCCTGGGTCCGCCGCAGGAAGGAGACGGCCCCTTCGACGACGGGCTCGGGGCTCGTCCCCCGGAGCAGCGCCTGCAGCACGAGCGCGGTGGCGTAGGGGGTGCTCGGGCTCTCTCCGAAGCCCCCGTCCGGATTGCGGCGCGCGAGCAGGGCGTCGAGGGTGGGGCCGAGCAGGCCCTGCGCGATCGGGTTGGCGGCGTGGTCCTGGAGCGCGAGCAGCACGTGGGCGCTCACCACCGTCGAGGGCTCGCCCAGCGGGACCATCGGCCAGAGGCCGCTCAAGTGCCGCGCGGCCCGGAGATGGACGAGCGCGCGGTCGATGGCCGCGCCCGTCGTGCCTCCGCCGCCCGCGCCGAGGGCGGCCCACGCCCGCAGGGCGAGGGCGGTGTCGAGGGGATCGCTCTGGTAGCCGGGACCGAGGCCGAACCCGCCGTCCCGGTTCTGCCCTTCCTTGATCGCGCGCACGAGCGCCTGCTTGTCCGCGCTCGAGAGGACGGGGGCGAGCGCGAGCGCGCGCCGGAGCAGGAAGTCGGTGTTGGTGGTGCCGGTGCCCGAGAGCCAGGAGAGGGCACGCCCGTAAGGGTCGGCGGCCAGGCCGATCTCGCGCAGGGTCTCGATCACCGTCCCGGTGTCGCGCACCGCCGAGCCCTGGACGTCCTCGAAGAAGCCGTCGCCCGACTGCTGGGAGAGGAGCCAGGCCAGCGCCAGGTCGAGGTCGGGCGCGGCGGCCGTCTCTTCGGGAGGAAGCTCCGCGAGCGTGGTGTCGACCAGGCCCACCCCGCCGGTGAGCGCGAAGAAATGCGCGACGAAGGCCGCGCGCACCCGGTCCACGGCGGCGAGGTCGTCGGGGTCGGGCTCGACGCCCGGCGCGGTGAGGAGGACGAACGCGGCCCGGAAGGTCTTGGGCGAGAGCGTGGACGGCGGCTGGCGCGCGCCTTCCGCGGCCACGATCTGGCCCAGGCTCACCGTCTCCGGAGTGGCGGAGACGACGTCCCCCTCGCGCGGCAGGGTGGCGTCGACGGCCGGGTTGCGCAGGAGCGTGAAGGGGGGGACGTGCGCCGGCGGCGTCATCCCCATCAGGTACAGGTCGAGGGGCGAATAGGTCTCGAACACCCGGTCCGCGCGCCAGTCTCCGCCGGGCTGCAGCCGCCAGTCCGAGCCGTACATCACGGAGGCGTCCGAGTCGAGCAGGTAGCTCCAGTGCACGCCGTCGCGGGAGAGGAGGGCGGCGCTGGAGGCGCCGGTGGCGTCCCGGTAGCGCGGCTGGGCCAGCCATTGATGGCCGACCTCGTGCGCGAGCACGTTCAGGGTGTCGCGCCATCCCGGCTGGTTCGGCTCCATGCTCAGGGGGACGCCGGCGCGCGCGGAGAGGGGCTGCCCTCGGTAGCGGTCGATGGCGGCCATGTCCACGAAGCCGCGGAGGCGGCCGGGGCTGCCGAAGAACGGCCCGTTGTCGAGCACGGGCTTGCCGATCCCCTGCACCTCGTTCCGGACGAGGCTGTGGAACGCGATGGCGGAGCCGGTGGCGAACTCGAAGTTCGTGAACACGACGATGAAGTCGTAGTTGTCGCCGTGGGTCTGGTAGAAGCGCTGGGCCAGGGCGGCCCGGACCGTGTAGTTGGGCGTGCCGTCGGGCTCGTCGCGGTCGTAGGGCGTCCCGTCGTGCTCGATGACCGCGATCTGGCCGACGTCGCGCGTGATCGCGGAGGGAGCGGCGGGGGCGCCCGCGGCCGCGGTCGCCGGCCGCAGGCTCGCCGCGTGCTCGCGCAGGCGGCGGGAGGCGCGGACCTCGTCCCCGGCGTCGCCCGCCGTTCCCTCCGCGGCCAGGCTCATGCCGGCGGGCGCGGCCAGCATCATCGCGACGCCGAGGAGGGCGAGCCGCGTGGAGAGCGACGCGCGCCGCTCCCCGCGGCGGACGAGGGTCGCCTCCAGGCTCAGGGATACGGGCGCCTGGCCACTTCTAGCGGAGGAGGGAAGGGGACTGCCCACGATTTTGTCCAGATAGCGAGGGCGGAGTATACGGAGTGCGCCCCTGCCGATCAAGTGACGGACGGCTCAGTCCGCCGGCTGGGGGGTGACACCGCCGCGTGCGGGCTCCGCCTCCAGCGCGCCCGTCCGCCGGCGCCACCGCCGCCGCAGCCAGCCGAGGACGGCCGCCGGCCGGAGGTCGTCGAGGTACGTGTACACGACGGGCACCACGATCAGGGTGAGCAGGGTCGAGGTGATCAGGCCGCCGATGACGGCGCGGGCCATGGGGGCGCGCATCTCCGCGCCGGCGCCGATGGCGAACGCGAGCGGCAGCATGCCGAAGATCATGGCCAGCGTGGTCATCACGATCGGCCGCAGGCGCGTGGAGCCGGCGCGGATGAGGGCGTCGCGGCGCGAGAGCCCCTGCCCGCGGGCCTGGTTCGTGAAGTCCACGAGCAGGATGGCGTTCTTGGTCACGAGGCCCATCAGCATGATGAGGCCGATCATGCTCATGATGTTGAGGGTGTCGTGGGTGGCCAGGAGGGCGAGGGCCACTCCCACCAGGGAGAGGGGGAGCGACAGCATGATCGCCAGCGGGTGCACGAAGGACGCGAACTGCGAGGCCAGGATCAGGTAGATGAACACGACGGCGAGGAACAGGGCCTGGAACATGTTGTTGAACATGTCCTTGAGCTCCTCGGCGTCACCCCCGTGGACCACGTCGTACCCGGCCGGCAGCTCCAGGGTGGCCGCCGCCTTCTCGATGTCGGCGGTGACCTCGCCCAGGCTGCGTCCGTCCGGATTGGCGGAGATGCGGACCTCGCGCTGCAGGTCCTTGCGCCGGATGGTGGACGGTCCGGTGCCCGCCTCCGCCGTCGCCACCTCGCGCAGGGGGACGAGCACCTTCTCGCCGTCGGTGCCCGTCGGGTCGTCCCTGTCGCTCGGCACGGTGAGGGCGAGCAGGTCGTCCGCGTAGCGGCGCTGGTCGGCGCGCAGCCGCACGCGCACGTCGTGGCTGTCGCCGGCGGCGTCCTCGACCCGCGTGGCCACCTCGCCCGCCACCGCCGCCCGCAGGGTGGTGGCGATCGCGCCCGCGCCGAGGCCGACGTCGGAGGCGCGCCCGCGGTCCACCCGCACCTTCAGCTCCGGCTTGCTCTTCTCCAGGCTCGACTCCACGTCGGTCACGCCGCGGATCCCCTGCATCGAGGCCACGAGCGCGCGCGAGATGCGGTCCAGCTCGTCCACCTCCGGTCCGCGCACGCTGATCTGGATCGGCTTCTGGCCGAAGGGGCCCGCCTCGAACAGGCCGTAGGTCATGCCCGGCACTTCTTCGATCACGCGCCGCGCGTCGCGCAGCACCTGGCTGAAGGTCTTGCCTCGCGTCGATTCCTTCAGCTTCACGTAGGTCGAGCCCTCGGTCACCGGCCGGTACTGCGTGCCCGCCTCCCCGATGGTGGTGTAGGTGTACTCGACGTCGGGCAGGGACCTCAGCTTGCGGACCACCTCGCGGGCGCGGTCGGCCGTCTCGCGCAGCGTCGCTCCCGGAGTGGCCTTGAACGCCACCTGGTACTCGCCGCGGTTGAAGTCGGGCATGAAGTCGCCGCCCAGGACGGCCAGGATGGGGAAGCTGGCCAGGAAGGCGAAGGTGGCGATCCCCATCACGGCCAGGCGGTGGCGGAGGGACCAGGCCAGGACGCGCTCGTAGCGGACGTGGAGGTCGTCGAACCGCCGGTTGAAGCGGTGCAGCAGCCCCTTGATCCCGCGGGTGGGGGGCGCGTGGCCGGCCGCCCCCTCCTGCTCGACGTCGGGGTCGACCCAGCGCGAGGAGAGCATCGGGTCGAGGGTGAAGCTGACGAAGAGCGACACCAGCACCGCCGCCGCCACCGTGATGCCGAACTCGTAGAAGAAGCGCCCGACCATCCCGCCCATGAAGGCCACCGGGATGAACACGGCCACGATGGTGAAGGTGGTGGCCATCACGGCCAGGCCGATCTCCGCCGTGCCGTCCCGCGCCGCCTCGAAGTGGTCCTTGCCGCGCTGGAGGTGGCGGACGATGTTCTCGCGCACCACGATCGCGTCGTCGATGAGCATCCCGATGGCGAGGGAGAGTCCCATCAGGGTGAGGACGTTCAGGGTGAACCCGAAGGCCTTCATGGCGATGAAGGCGGCCACGACGGAGATGGGCAGGGTGAGGCCGGTGATGACGGTGGAGCGCCAGGAGTTCAGGAACAGGAACACGATGAAGACGGTCAGGACCCCCCCGATGAGCATCGTGGTGTTGACGTCGTGGATGGAGTCGCGGATGAACGTGGAGTCGTCGCGCACGATCTGGAGCGACACGCCCGCCGGGAGGTCCCGGCCGATCCTCGCCACCGCCGCCCGCACCCCGTCCGCCACCGCCACCGTGTTCGCGCCCGACTGCTTCTGCACGTCGAGGGCGAGGGCGGGCTGCTCGTCGAGGAAGGCGGCGTTGCGCGGCTCCTCGACCCCGTCCGTGACCTGGGCCAGGTCGCGCACGAAGATGGCGACCCCGCTCTTGCGCTTGACCGGGATGGCCGCGATGTCCGCCGCCGTGCGCCCGCGCGCGGTCACGCGGACCAGGGCCTCGGTGGCCCCGCGGTCGGCGGAGCCGGCGGGGGCGTCCACGTTCTCGCGCTGGAGCGCCATCACGACGTCGGACAGCGAGAGGTGGTAGGCCTCGAGGCGGGCGCGGTCCACCCTCACCTGGATCTCGCGCGTGGCCTCGCCGACCAGGTTCACCGCGCCCACGCCGGGCACGTTCTCCAGGCGGCGCTTGACCACCTTGTCCGCGAGGTCGGTGGCGGCCTGGGGCGACAGGCCGGGGGCGTTGACGGAGACGGAGACGATGGGCAGGGCCCCGGGGTCGATGCGCTGGACGATCGGCTCCTCGATCTCCCGGGGCAGGTCGCCGCGGATCCCCGCCACCTTGCCCCGGATGTCCTGCGAGGCCACCTGGGTGGAGACCTCGAGGTTGAAGAGGACCACGATGTTCGAGAGCCCCTCCTGCGAGGTGGACTCGACGTGCTTGATGCCCTGGACGGTGTTGATCGAATCCTCGATCCTCTTCGTGTCCTGGCGCTAGACCGTCTCAGGGGTGGCCCCGGGGTAGACGGTGGTGACGGTCACGACGGGGAACTCGACGTTCGGGAACATGTCGACCTTGAGCTGCCGGTAAGAGCTGATCCCGAGCACGGCCAGGGCCAGCATCATCATGGTGGCGAAGACCGGCTGCTTGATCGAGAGGTTGCTGAGGAACATCGCTACTTCCGGGGCGCGGCGGGCGCGGCCGCGAGCTGCACGGCGGCGCCCGAAGAGAGGGCGGCGGGAGGATCGAGGACGAGCACGTCGCCCTCCTTCAACCCCTGGCTGACCTGCACCGCGTCCGCCGCCTCCACGCCCAGGGTGACGGTGCGCCGCTCGGCCCTGCCCTGCACGACGACGAACGTCTGGGCCTGGTCGCTGCCGTCGCGGACCAGGGCCGCCGGAGGCACCACCAGCGCGCCCGCCATCACGCCGGTGCGGATGCTCGCGCGCGCGAAAAGGCCTCCCACCAGCGCGGCGTTGCCCGGCACCTCCACCACCGTCTCGAACGAGCGGCTGCGGTCGTCGACCAGCGGGGACACGCGCGCCACGCGGCCGAGGACGGCCAGGCCGGGCTGGCTGTCGACGGTGACCCGTACCGGCGAGCCCACCCGCACCTTGCCGTACTGCGTCGACGGCGCGGAGGCGCGGAACTCGAGGAGGGAGTCGTCCACGAACGTGAACAGGGGCGCCCCCGCCGCCAGCATCGCCCCCGCGTCCGCCATCCGCCGGGCCACCCGGCCCCCGAAGGGGGCGCGGATCTCCGTGCGCGCGAGCTGCTGGGCCGCGATCGACGTCTCCGCGTGGGCCTGGGCCAGGCCCGCCTCCGCGAGCTGGAGGTTGACCTGGGCGGACAGGCGGTCCTTGTCCGTGATGCCACCCGTCTTCAGGAGGTTGTCCGCGCGGTCCTTCTCGACCCGCGCGTGCGCCTGGTTCGCCTCCGCCACCGCCAGCGCCGCCCGCGCCCGGTCGGCGCCCAGGCGATAGTCGGTCGCGTCGAGCACGGCCAGGACGTCCCCCTTGGCCGCG
>JBGPBV010000161.1:0-15023 GCA_041481445.1 Vicinamibacteria bacterium | reverse complement strand
ATTCCCCGCCGTCACGCCTGCGGGCGCGGCGACTCTGTTGTAATGGACTCGTAGGAGGCTGGTGACATGATGCGCTTCCTCGGCGGCCTGGTCGTGGGCATCCTGCTCGTGTCCCTCGGCGCCGCCTTCGTCGTCTACGGCGGGCACCTGAGCGTGGCCGCGAGCACCCCCCCCGACATGCTCGACCGGGTGGCGCCCACCGCGCGCGACAAGGCGATCGCGCGCCAGGCTCCCCAGATGCGCCTTCCCGCGGAGCCGGCGGCGGCCACCCGGGGCATGGAGCACTACGGCGAGAACTGCCTGCCCTGCCACGGCGCCCCCGGCGTGAAGCCGATGGAGATGGCGCAGGGGATGAACCCGGTGCCGCCCCTGCTCGACGGACCCCACACGCGCGCGCTCTCGGACGGCGAGCTCTTCTGGATCGTCAAGAACGGCATCCGCGCCAGTGGCATGCCCGCCTTCGGGGTCAACCACGAGGATGCCCACATCCAGGACATCGCGGCCTTCGTCCGGCACCTGCCGAGACTCACCCCCGCCGAGACGCAGCAGTTGGCGGAGGCTCTGCCGCAGGAGCGCCACCATCACGGGGAGGCGGGAGCCTCCGGCCACCACCACGACCAGCCCTAGCCGGCCACGCCTCCGTCCAGGCCGATCCGGGCCATCACCGCCGCCACCACGCGATCGCACCGCGGCGCGTGGAAGGTGAACGCGTCACGCGCGCCGGACCCGGCCCGGCTCATCATCTCCTGCTGCAGCAGGGCCCGCGCGCGATGGAGACGCGTCCTCACGACCTCCTCCGACGTCTCCAGGCACTCCGCGGCCTCGGCGGTGGAGAGGCCCTCCACCTCGCGGAGGACGAACACCGTCCGGTACATCTCGGGGATGGAGTCCAGGGAGGCCTCAAGCGCGGCCCGCAGCTCGCCGGCCAGGGCCTGCTGCTCGGGATCGGGATCCGGCGACTTCAAGAGGAGGCCGTGCTCCTCCGGCTCGGCGACGGTGTCGATGGCCCGAAGCCGCCCGCGGCGCCGGACGCGGGCCAGCGCCTCGTGCACGGCGATCCGGGTGAGCCAGGTCGAGAACTTGGCGCGACTGGCGAACTGATCGAGGTGGGCGAAGGCGTTCACGTAGGCCTGCTGCATCACGTCCTCCGCCTCCCCGTCGTCCCGCACGATGGAGCGCGCGATACGGTACAGCCGCTGGTTGTAGCGGCGCATCAGCAGCTCGAACAGGCCGCGCTCGCCGGACTTGACCCGGCGGACGACCTCCTGGTCGCTGAGGACGGCATCGTTTCCCGGGACTCCGCCCGGGGCGGGCAGGCTCGTCACCGTGGCTCCATCGTCATTATCCTAGTGCCTCGACCTGGCGCGCAGGGAAGGGCACTGATCAGAAGTCGAAGCGGTCGATGTTCGTCTTGTTGAAGACGAACGGCGCCCCCAGCATGACCTGATCGCCGCGCACCTCGATGCGGCCCAGCCGCCCGGCCTGGAGCTCGCGCGCGCCCGGCGCGAGCTGCCCGCCGGCGAGCGCCCGCGCGGCATGGACGGTCAGGTAGCCGAGGTCGAGCGTGTTCCAGAGGACGATGCTCTCGGCCACGCCGGAATGGACGTAGGGCTTGCACATGTTGGGCAGGGAGAGGCCGGTCACCTTCACGTCGGTGCGGCCGGACTGCTTCACCGCCTCCGCCGCCCCCGGCACGGCGGGAGCGGCGATGGCCATGATCACCTTCACGTTCGGGTGGACCTTCAGGACGGTCTGCGTCTCGCTGAAGGCCCGGTCGCGGTCGCCCTCGCTGGGCTGGATGGCCACCAGCTTCAGGCCCGGGTACTTGGCGGCCAGGCGCTCCTTGATGCTGGCGATCCACTGGTTCTGGTTGGCCGCGCTCAGGCTGGCGGTGATGATCGCGAACTCCCCCTTGCCGCCCAGGATCCGCGCCGCCTCGTCCGTGAGCGTGTACCCGATGCCCTGCGGGGTCGCCTGGTTGATGAAGAAGTCCCGCGCGTCCTTCTGGGCGTCGGCGTCCCACGTGATCACCTTGATCCCGCGCTCGCGCGCCTTGCGCAGCACGGTCGAGATCGCGACCTCGTTCTCGACGCTCACCGCGATGACGTCCACCCCGCGCGTGATCCAGGCCTCCACCACCTCGTTCTGCTTGGCGGGGTCGAGGTCGGTGGGCCCGTCCCAGAGGAGCTCGACGCCCAGCTCGGCCGCCGCCTCCTCCGCCCCCTTGCGGCAGGAGATGAAGTACGGATCCCCCTTGGCCTTGGGCATCATGGCCACGACGGGCTTGCGCGTGTCCGCGCCCGCGGCCGCGCCACCCTCGCGCGCGGGCCGGCCCGCCGGCTCGGACGGCCGGCGCCGCTCCTCGCGCAGCGACCGCACCAGCATCGTGTTGCCGGCGACGACGACGAGGGCGGCGACGAGGATGGTCCCGCACACGACCGCGACCTGTGAGTTCTTCACGTCCATCTCCTCTGCCGCTCGTGGAAG
This sequence comes from Vicinamibacteria bacterium, assembly GCA_041481445.1. Lineage (GTDB taxonomy): Bacteria > Acidobacteriota > Vicinamibacteria > Fen-336 > Fen-336 > AA29. The sequence continues at coordinate 12,536 of JBGPBV010000161.1, read as the reverse complement.
GGTGGGGGCGGCGCGGCTCGACAGGCGATCGACCAGGATCGTGCCCACGAGCAGGACGCCGGTGAGGATCCCCGCCAGCTCGGCCGGCTGGCCGCTCAGGCGGAGCCCGTTCTGGAGGACGACGATGGCGGACAGGCCGAGCATAGTGCCGAGCACGGTCCCGCGCCCGCCGAAGATCGAGGCCCCGCCCAGGACGACGGCGGTGATGGCCATCAGCTCGTAGCCGGTGCCCGCATCCGACTTGGCCTGGCCCAGGTGGGCGACGTAGATGACCGCGGCCAGGCTGGAAGCGAGGCCGGACAGCACGTACACGAAGAAGAGCCGTCGCGCCACCGGCACCCCCGCATAACGCGCTCCCTCGGGTGAGGACCCGATGGCGTAGAGCGCGCGTCCCCACTTCGTGACGTGCAGCCACCAGGCGCAGCCAAGGGTGGCGGCGACGAGCACCAGGAGCTGCGTGGGGACGACGCCGGCCAGGTATCCCTGCCCCCAGAACAGGAACCGCGGGGGCAGGCCCGCGTAGTTCTCGATGCCGCGCGTGAGCCCTTCGGCCACCCCGCGGAAGAGCGAGAAGGTGCCGAGGGTGACGATGAGGGGCGGGAAGCCCAGGCGCGAGATCATGGCCGCGTTGAGGGCACCCCCGGCCAGGCCGACCAGGAGCGCCGCCCCCGCCGCCGCCGCGATGGGCCAGTGCGCGTCGCGCCAGAGCGCCCCGAGCACGACCGCGGCCAGGCCCATCATCGAGCCGACGGAGAGGTCGATGCCGCCGGTGACGATGACGGCCGTCATCACGAGCGCGAGCAGCCCCACCTCGACCCCGAGGCGCGCGACCTCGAACGCGTTCGCGCGGCCGAGGAAGTGGCTCCCGGTCAGGCTGAAGACCGCGCACTCCAGGAGGAGCACGCCGAGCAGGACGAGCTCGTTGTTCGGGAACCACCGCTGGCGCCAGGGCGCCTCAGTGGCGGGCGGTGGCGTGGAGGGGAGTGGGTCGGGCATGGTGTTCGAGGCGGCCGAGGGCCACGTCCGAGACGAGGGCGGCGAGGATGATCGCGCCCTGGAGCGCCTTTTCCCAGAACGGGTTCACTCCCGCGAAGACGAGCGCGGTGCCCAGGGTGCCGAGGAGGGCGGCCCCGACGAGGGTGCCGAGGAGGCGCCCGCGCCCGCCCGTGATCGCGGTGCCGCCCACGACCACCGCCGCCACCGCCTTGAGCTCGAGGCCGACCCCCATGTTGCTCGGGATCGAGGAGAAGCGCACGGCGTTGAGCAGAGCGGCCAGGCCGGTGAGCGCGCCCATGGCCACGAAGACCCCGAGCACGAGACGGCTCGGCTCCAGGCCGGCCAGCCGCGCCGCCTCCGCGTCGGAGCCCACCGCGTAGACCGCCCGCCCGACCCGGAGGTTCCGCAGGATCCAGGCCAGGCCGAGGAGGACGGCGAGCGCGACGCCGACGATCAGCCACTGGCCGGCCTCCTGGCCGAGGCCGAACCACTGGAAGTCGGGCGGCAGGTCCTGGACCCACGCCCCCTCGGTGGCCCAGCGCAGGCCGTCGCGCCAGGCGACGAGCATGGCCAGCGTCACGATGATCGAGGGCAGCCCGAGCCGACCGACCAGCACGCCGTTGACCGCGCCCATGGCGGCGCCGAGGGCGAGGATGCAGGGGGCCAGCAGCGGCACGGGCAGGCCCTGCTTGGCCAGGGAGCCCGCCGCCACCGCGCAGACCGCGAACTGCGAGCCCACCGAGATGTCGATCTGCCCGACCAGGATGACCAGGGTGGCGCCGGTGGCCACGATGAGCACGGGCGCGTTGTTGACGGCGAGGTCACGGAGGTTGGCCGCGCTGAAGAAGGAGGGGGCCACGATCCCCACGGCCGCGAGCATTCCCCCGAAGACCACCAGGGCGGAGAGCTCCCTCTTGTATCGCGCCGTCAACTCCGCCCTCGAGAGCCTTCTCCGGGGAGCGGGGAGATGGCGGGTGCTCCCCGGAGAGCATGCCCGAACGCCATTGCCATCAGGCCTTCCGGCGTCGCCTCCGCGCGGTCCACGACGCCCGCGACCCTTCCCCCGCGCATGACCACCACGCGGTCGCTCATGCCCAGGATCTCCGGCAGCTCGGACGAGATCATCAGGATGGCGACGCCCTGGGAGGCCAGCTCCGACATCAACGCGTGGATCTCCGACTTCGCGCCCACGTCGATCCCCTGCGTGGGCTCGTCCAGGATCAGCACCGACGGCTGTGTCACCAGCCAGCGGCCGAGCGCGACCTTCTGCTGGTTCCCGCCGGAGAGCGTGGCCACGGGCACGAACACGGCCGGGGTCTTGATGCCGAGACGCCGCGTGTACTCGACGGCGATCTCCCTCTCGCGCCGGAGGTCGAGGGCGCCGCCGGCCCGGGACAGGCGGTCGAGCGAGGCCAGCGTGAGGTTGGCGGCGATGGGCAGGGGAGCGATGACGCCGTGCCGGCGGCGGTCCTCGGGCAGGTAGGCGATCCCCTGCGCGATGGCGGCGGCGGGAGAGTCGATGCGCACGCGCGCGCCGCGCCGCCGGATCTCCCCCGCGTCGGCGGGAGTGAGCCCGAAGACCGTACGCGCCAGCTCCGTGCGTCCGGCTCCGACCAGGCCGGCCACGCCCACGATCTCGCCCGCGCGGACGGTGAGGCTCACCCCGTGCACGCCCCCGGCCGCGCAGCCGAGGTCCGCGAGCTCGAGCACGACCTCGCCGGGCGTGACCGTCTTCTTGGGGAACACCGCGGCCAGCTCGCGCCCGACCATGAGCTGGATCAGCTCCGCGCGGCCGACCGCGGACATCGGCCGCGTCCCGATGGTCTGGCCGTCGCGGAGGACGGTGACGCGGTCCGCGATCAGGCGCAGCTCCTCCAGGCGATGCGAGATGTAGACGATGCCGACCCCGCGGCCGCGCAGCTCGCCGATGACGCGGAACAGGTGGCCCGCATCCTCCTCGGAGAGGGAGGCGGTGGGCTCGTCCATGATGAGGACGCGCGCCTGGGCGCCGAGGGCGCGCGCGATCTCGACGAGCTGCTGTTGCGGCATCGAGAGAAGGCCCGCCTCCGCGTCGGGGTCGATGCGGGCTCCGACCTGGGCCAGCAGCTCCACCGCCCGCCGCCGGCGGGCGCTCCAGTCGACGCGGCCCCAGGGCCCGCCCGGCTCCAGGCCGAAGACGACGTTCTCGGTGACCGTGAGCTCGGGGAACAGGGCCGGCTGCTGGTAGATCGCGGCGATGCCGACCGACCGCGCCCGCGCGGGAGAGGGATCCGAGATCGTGCGCCCGTCGATCCGGACCTCCCCTTCGTCCGCGACGACGGCCCCCGTGACGACCTTGATGAGGGTGGACTTGCCGGCGCCGTTCTCGCCGACCAGCGCATGCACCTCGCCCGCCCGCAGCTCGAAGGAGGCGCCGCGCAAGGCGCGGACGCCCGCGAAGGTCTTGGTGATCCCGATCGCCTCGAGCAGGACGCCCCCCATCAGCGGGCGCCTCCGTCCAGGTAGCGCGCCTCGATCTCGGCGTAGCGCGCCGCCGCTTCCGTCCAGGCCCCGGAGGGCCGGGCGGCGAAGGGTCGCGGCTGGGATCGCTCGACGAGGTGGCGCCGGCCGTGGCCCAGCGTCTCGAACCGTCCGGCGGTCACGGCCTGGACCAGCACGTTGCCGATCACCGTGGCCTCGGTCGGGCCCACGAGCACGACCCGTCCGCTCGCGTCCGCAGTGGCCTGGTTGAGGTAGTCGTTGCGGCCGCCGCCCCCCACCACGATGACGCCCTCCAGCTTGCGCATGGTGAGGGTCTCGATCGTGCGCAGCACGGAGGCGTAACGCAGGGCGAGCGAGTCGAGGACCACGCGGGTGACGGCGGCGGGAGCGCTCACCGCCGGCTGGCCCGTCTCCACCATCTGGACGGCGATGGCCGTGGTCATGCTCGGCGGGTTCAGGAAGCGCGGATCGTCGGGGAACACGAGGCCGGGTGAGCAGTCGAGGGCGGCCGCCTCCGCGAGCAGGCGGTCGTAGGAGGCGCCCCCGCCGGCCGCCTCCCACTCCGCCCGGCAGCGCTCCAGGATCCAGAGGCCCATCACGTTCTTGAGGAAGCGCGTGGTCCCGAAGGCGCCCCCTTCGTTCGTGAAGTTCGCGCGCGCGACCTCGCGGTGCACCAGGGGCGCGTCCCGCTCCGTTCCCACGAGCGACCACGTCCCCGAGGAGATGTAGGCCCAGCCGGGCGACAAGGGAGTGCCGGCGATGGCGCTGCCGGTGTCGTGGCTGGCGGGTGCGACGACGCGCACGCCCTCCAGGCCGAGCTCGGAGGCGCGGTGGCGCTCCACGGGGCCGAGGTCGGATCCGGGGGGAACGATCTCGCCCAGGAGGGCCTCCGGCAACCCGAGGCGGCGGGCGAGGTCGCGGTCCCATTGGCGCGTCCGCGCGCCGACGAGCTGAGTGGTGGTCGCGTTCGTGTATTCGGTGACGGCGCGGCCGGTGAGCCGCAGGTTCACGAGGTCCGGCATCAGGAGCAGCCGCCGGGCGCGGGACGGGATCCCCTCCGCGGCCTGCGCGTGGAGCTGGAACAGCGTGTTGAAGTCGAGGAACTGGACGCCGGTGCGGGCGAAGATCTCCTCCCGCGGCACCTGCTCGAAGACACGAGCGGGCACGCCCGCCGTGCGGGCGTCGCGGTAGCAGACCGGATCCTCGACCAGCCGGCCGTCCGCGTCGACGAGGCCGTAGTCCACGCCCCAGCTGTCGACGCCGATGCTGCGTATGGGCCGGCCCAGACGCCGCGCCTGCTGGCCGGCCGCGTAGACCCCGGCCTCGATCTCGTCGACGATGAGGGCGGCATCCCACCGGAGATGCCCGTCCTCGACCCGCGGCGGGTACCGGAACCGCCGGACCTCCTCGAGGAGCAGCTCGTCCGGAGCGACGCCGGCCAGGAACACGCGCCCGCTCCCCGCGCCCAGGTCGACCGCGACGTACAGGGGCTCGGGCACGCCGCCTACACTATCCCGGCCGTCACTCCCGTCTTCGCCGGCCTCTCCTCCGCCTTCTTCTGGCGATAGCCGCTGGCGCGATAGGTCGCGATGGGGTCGAGGGCGCCGCCCTGGCGCTGGCGGGCCACGGCCAGGATGGGGGCCACGTCGGTGGTGAAGGCCTGCTTGAGTGCGCCCAGGGCCATGAGCGGATCGCAGCGCTCCTGCGCGTCCCCCAGGGCCGCCCGGTCCACCAGGTGGGCCTGCACGTAGGCACGCAGCAGCTCGCCCGCGCTCATCATCAGCGACTCCACGGGGTCGGTCACGTTGTGGGACTGGTCGAGCATGTAGGCGGGAGCGAAGCCGGGCACCCGCCCGCGTTCGGCGTCCACCAGCTCGTTGAAGACCAGGAAGAGCTGGAAGGGCTTGATCGACCCCGCGTCGAGGTCGTCGTCCCCGTACTTGCTGTCGTTGAAGTGGAAGCCGGCCAGCTTCCCGAACTGGATGAGGCGGGCCACGATCATCTCGATGTTCACGTTGGGGGCGTGGTGGCCGAGGTCGACGAGGCAGAAGGCCTTGGGGCCCAGCTCGCGCGCGCAGTGGTAGTTCGTTCCCCAGTCGTTGATGACCGTCGAGTAGAAGGCGGGCTCGTAGAGCTTGTGCTCCATGAACACCCGCCAGTCCGCGGGCAGGGCGGCGTAGATCTCGCGCATGCTGTCGAGGTAGCGATCGAGGGCGCGGCGGGTGTGCATCTGGCCGGGGAAGTTGCCGCCGTCGCCGATCCAGACGGTGTGCGCCTTGCTGCCGAGCGTGGTGCCGATCTCGATGCATTCGCGGTTGTGCTCGATGGCCTGCGCGCGCACCGCGGGGTCGGGGTGGGTGAGGCTGCCGAACTTGTAGGAGTGCTCCTGGCCCGGCTGGTCCTGGAAGGTGTTCGAGTTCATGGCGTCGAAGTGCAGGCCGCGCTCGGCCGCGAACCGCCGCAGCTCGGCCGGGCTCTCCGGCTTGTCCCAGGGGATGTGGAGCGACACCGCGTCCGTCGAGCGCACGAGGTGGAAGAGCGTCCCGCAGTCCTCGAGCTTCTCGAAGATGTCGCGCGGCTCGCCCGGCCCGGGGAAGCGCGCGAAGCGCGTGCCCCCGGTGCCGATGCCCCAGGAGGGCACGGCCACCCGGAAGGACTGGGCGCGCGACACGAGGTCCTCGATGTCCACGCCGCGGCGGGCCAGCACCCGCCCGAGGTGCTCGAAGTCCTCGTCCAGCCAGGCCTGCCCCTGCCGGTTCTGCTCGGCGATGAAGGAGTCGCTGATCTCGAAATGCCCTGCCATGGCGATGCCTCCCCCGTCTAACGCAGGAACCCGTCCTGCAGGCCACCGTCGACCGGGATCACGTGGCCCGTGGTCTTGGACAGACGCCGGGAGAGGAGCAGGAAGATGGCCTCCGCCTGGTCCTCGGGCTCGATCGGCGTCTGGGTGAGGGAGCGCTTCGCGTAGAAGTCCGCGAGCTTTCCGCGCAACGAGTCCGTCGTCTCGTCGTCGCGGAAGGGGATCGCGTACTTCGTGAGGGAGGCGATGACGCGATCGCGAGGGAACATCGTGCTGCCCTTGACCACGGTGGCGGGGGCCACCGCGTTGACCCGGACCAGGGGCGCCATCTCGACGGCCAGCTCCCGCACCAGGTGGTTGGCGGCGGCCTTGCTCGTGTCGTAGGCCAGGCTGCCCTTCTTGGCCACCACCGCGTTCGCGCTGGTCGTGAGGACGAGGCTGGCGGGCAGCCCCTGGCGCTTGAGGACCCGGTGGGCCTCGTCGGCCACGATGTAGGCGCCGGTGACGTTGACGCCGAAGGTCAGCGCCCACTGGCCGTCGTCGATGCGGCCGCTGGCATCGGGGGCCACGAAGACGCCGGCGGTGACCACGGCGGCGTCGAGGCCGCCGTAGGCCAGCGTCACGTCCTCGAAGAGCCGGGCCACGCTCTCCCGGCTGGTGACGTCGCAGGCCAGGCCCACGGCGGGCCCGCAGCCGCTGATCCCGGAGCCGGCCACGCCGATGCCGGGACCCCAGGCCTTCACGATCTCCTCGGCGGTGGCCCGGGCCGCCGCCTCGTCGCGGTCGACGCAGACCACGTGGGCGCCGTCCTTCACCAGGCGATGGGCGGTGGCCTTGCCGATGCCCGCGCCCGCCCCCACGACCACCACGACCTGGCCGTCCAGCTCCTTCTCCGGAGGCAGGCGCTGGAGCTTCGCCTCCTCGAGCGGCCAGTACTCGATGTCGAAGGCCTCCTGCTCGTCCATGGCCTCGTAGCGGTCGATGGCCTCCGCCCCGCGCATGACCTCGATCGCGCAGTTGTAGAACTCGGCGGTCACCCGCGACTCGCTCTTGTTCTTGCCGAACGCGAGCATCCCGAGGCCGGGGACGAGCACGACCGTCGGGCTCGGGTCGCGCATGGCCGGCGAATCCGGCCGCCGGCAGCGGTCGTAGTAGGCCTGGTAGTCCTTCCGATACTGTTCGAGCCCCTGCGCGAGCGCGGCCTCGAGGAGGGCCACGTCGCCGGTGGCGGGGTCCCAGTCCGCGAAGAGCGGGCGGATCTTGGTCCGCAGGAAGTGGTCCGGGCATGAGGTGCCGAGCGCGGCCAGGCGCGGCCCGTCGTGGCTGCCCACGAAGCGCAGCATGCTCTCGTCGTCCTGAACGGTGCCGACCACGCGCCGGGACGAGGAGAGCCGCCCGCGCAGCCAGGGCAGGATCTCCGCCTGGAGCTTCCGACGCTGGCCGTCGGGGAGGCGCGGGTGCTTCTGTCCGCCGAAGGTCTTCTCCCCGCGATCATGCGCCTCGATGTAGCGGGCGGCGCGGTCCACGATCTCGAGGGCGGTCTCGTAGCAGGCCCGGTCGTCGTCGTTCCAGGAGCTCATGCCGTGGTGGCCCAGGAGCACGCCGCGGGCGCGCGGCCGCTCCTGGATGAGCCGCTCGATCAGGAGGCCGATGTCGAAGCCCGGGCGCTGCCACGGCACGTAGATGACGTCGTCGCCGTAGACCTCCCTGCTCAGCCGCTCCTGGTCCACGGAGGCGGCGATGGCGATGACCGCGCTCGGATGGAGATGGTCCACGTGGCGGAAGGGCACGAACGTGTGGAGGGGCGTGTCGATGGAGCAGGCGCGCGGGTTGAGGTTGAAGACGCAGTGCGAGTACATCGGGTACATCGCGTCCTCGATCGGCGTCTTGGGGCCGCGCGTGCCGTGGCCCAGGTACCGGGCCTTCATGGCCCGCACCTTGTCGAGGTAGAGCGAGGCGAAGCCGTCGCGCTTGGCCGTGCGCAGGTCGCCACCCGAGCCCTTGACCCAGAGCACCTCGACCTTTTCGCCCGTGAGCGGGTCCGTTTCGGTGAGCTTGGACGAGGTGTTGCCGCCGCCGGTGTTGGTGAGGGTGAGGTCGGCCCCGAGCGTGTTGGATCGATACACGAGGCGATCGAGACCGGAGAGCCCGGCCGCCTGGGCGTCGTCCCAGAGGGACCTGACCGTACTCAGAGGTTCGAATCGTCTGGCCATGCAGGGATACCTGTCCTCATGGATGGCGAACGCGAGCGCGCGACGGCGTCCCGGCGCGCGAGAGTGTAGGCCGGAGTCGCCGCAGGTGGGGAAGCGTCTTTTCTGCGCGCCCCCGTGTTCTCCATCCCAGAACTCACGGCCGACCAGACCATACATACTTCAAGCTCATGCTTCAACTCACCTTACGGCTGACCGGCGATGCGATGTCAACCACGATCCTGCCTCGGGTTGGTCCACCCGTGTTATGCTCCGCGAAACTCATCCCGGCGAGGGACGATTTTCGCCGTTACGGGCGAAGCATGACATTGGCGCGGACGGTGCGCGAACCCTACCTCGTGCGCTCGGTGGTGCATGCGTCCGAGATCCTGGGTGCCTTCCAATCGTCGATCGAAGCCCTGCGTCTGTGCGACATCGTCCAACGCACAGGCTTCACCAAGGGGATGTGCTTCCGGCTCCTGCACACGCTTCACTACTGCGGCCTGGTGGAGAAGGTCGACGCGAACCGCTATCGCCTGACCTCCGAGATGCGGCGTCGCCGGCGGTACCGGATCGGCTACGCGGCCCAGGACGAGGACGGCTCGTTCGTGAGGGAGGTTCTGGGCGGCCTCAAGCGGGCCGCCGAACGGGAGGATGTCGAGCTCATCGTCGTCAACAACCGGTACCAGCCCAAGGTGGCGCTGCGCAACGCCGAGCACCTCATCCGCGAGCGCGTCGACCTGGCCATAGAGTTCCAGATCAACGAGGCGGTGGCGCCGGCCATTGCCGCCAAATACCTCGACGCGAACGTCCCGCTCATCGCCATCGACATCCCGCATCCGGGCGCAACGTATTTCGGCGCCAACAACTACCAGGCGGGGCTGCTGGCGGGACGTTGCCTCGGGCAGTGGGCCCGGCGCACCCCGAAGGGGCAGGTCGACGAGGTGTTGCTCCTGGAGATCGCGCGGGCGGGCGCCCTCGTGCACTCACGCGTGAGCGGCGTCCTGGCCGGCATCAAGGAGGTCCTGCACGAGGCCGTCGACGCCTGCAGCGTGACCTCCCTCGACGGCGACGGACAGTTCAAGGCCTCCCTCGATGCCGTTCGCAGCCACCTCCGGAGGTCGAAGGCCGGCTACGTCCTGGTCGGGGCCGCCAACGACAACAGCGCGCTCGGAGCCGCCCGGGCCTTCCAGGAGGCAGGGCGGGCGGCGACGTGCGCCATCGTCGGCCAGAACGGCGAACCGGACGCGCGCGCGGAGCTGCGCACGCCGCGCACGCCGCTCATCGCCTCGGTCGGCTACTTTCCCGAGCGATACGGCGACGGCCTCCTCAAGCTCGCGTTCGACCTCCTCGCGCATCGGCAGACGCCGCCCGCCCTCTTCATCCGCCACCAGCTCATCACCGCCGAGAACGTGGACCACCTCTACCCCAACGACGTGCTGCTCGGACACGTCGCGTCGGTCGGGCCCGCCTAGCACTTGCCTTTTCTCGCGGCTCGCGGCGGATGGAGCGCGGACGAATGTTGAGAACACGACGACTCCTCGCCGCTTGCCTCGCGCCTTGTCTCTGGGCGGCTCCGGCGCCGCTGCGGGCGCAAGAGGCGCCGAAGGACGCGGCGGTCACGGTGATCGCCCTTCGCGCCGAATACAAGGAAGACCCGCTGGGCATCGACGCCAGGAAGCCCCGGTTGAGCTGGCAGCTCCAGTCCGGGGCGCGCGGCGTCACCCAGTCCGCCTACCAGGTGCGCGTCTCCCGGAGCGAACGCGGCCTCGGCGCCGGCCAGGACCTGGTCTGGGACTCGGGGCGCGTGGCGTCGGACCAGTCCATCCTCCGCGCGTACGACGGACCGCCCCTGCAGTCGGCACGGCGGTACTTCTGGCAGGTGCGCGTCTGGGACGGCGGGGGCCGGCCGTCCGCGTGGAGCGCGCCCGCCTGGTGGGAGACGGGGCTGCTCGAATCCGCGGACTGGAAGGCGAGCTGGATCGAGCCCGACTTGCCGGACGACGTCTCGAAGTCGGGACCCGTCCCGATGCTGCGCCGCGAGTTCAAGCTCAGCGGCCCCGTCGAGCGGGCGCGTGCCTACGTCACCGCCCATGGCCTCTACGAGCTCTACATCAACGGCCATCGCGTGGGCGACCAGCTCTTCACGCCCGGATGGACCAGCTACAACAAGCGGCTGCAGTACCAGACCTTCGACGTGACGCCCTGGCTGAAGACAGGGGAAAACGCGGTGGGAGCGCTGGTGGGGAACGGCTGGTATCGCGGCAACCTCGCCCGGGAGGGGCGGCGCAACATCTACGGCGATCGCCTGGCCCTCCTGGCCCAGATCCAGGTCACCTACAAGGACGGACGAAGCGAGACCATCGGCAGCGATTCGAGCTGGAAAGCGTCGACCGGCCCCATCCTGATGTCGGAGATCTACCACGGAGAGACCTACGACGCGCGCCTGGAGAAGTCGGGATGGGCCGCCGCCGGCTTCGACGATCGTGCCTGGTCGGGAGTGAAGGTCGCCGATCAGCGCAAGGACGACCTCATCGCTCCCGCGGGACCGCCCGTGCGAAGGATCCAGGAGCTCCGGCCGGTGAAGATCTTCAAGACGCCGGCGGGCGACACCGTCGCCGACATGGGCCAGAACATGGTCGGCTGGGTGAGGCTGGCCGTGGAGGGGCCGGCGGGGACGACGGTGACTCTCCGGCACGCCGAGGTCCTCGACAAGGACGGCAACTTCTACACCGCGAACCTGCGCAAGGCGCGCGCGACCACGCAGTACACGTTGAGGGGCGGCGCCCGCGAGACCTTCGAGCCGCACTTCACGTTCTTCGGTTTCCGCTATGTCGCCGTGGACGGGTACCCGGGGACGCTCACGCCGGAAAGCCTCACCGGCGTGGTGGTGCACTCGGCGATGGCGCCCGCGGGCGCGCTAGAGACCTCGAAGCCGCTCGTCAACCAGCTCCAGCACAACATCGTCTGGGGCCAGAAGGGAAACTTCCTCGACGTGCCCACGGACTGTCCGCAGCGCGACGAGCGGCTCGGCTGGACGGGCGATGCCCAGGTCTTCTCCCGCACCGCCGCCTTGAACATGGACGTGGCGGGGTTCTTCACCAAGTGGCTCGGGGACGTGGCCGCCGACCAGTACGAGGACGGCAGCGTGCCTTTCGTGGTTCCGAACGTGCTGCCGGTGTCCAACGGGCGCCGTCCCGCGGGAGCGACCGGCTGGGCGGATGCCGCCGTGATCATCCCCTGGACGATGTACCTGAGCTACGGCGACAGGCGGATCCTCGAGCAGCAGTACGACAGCATGGCCAAGTGGGTGGGGTACGAGAGCAGCCGCGCTGGGAACGACCTCATCTGGGACGGCGACTTCCATTTCGGCGACTGGCTTGCCTACGCGGCGCCGCCTGGGGAGGTCCGCTTCTATCCGGGCGCGTCCACGAGCACGGACCTCCTGGCCACGGCCTTCTTCGCGCATTCCGCCGACCTGCTCGGGCGCACGGCGAGGATTCTCGGGAAGACGGACGACGCCGAGCGCTACGCGCAGCTGTTCTCACGGATCAAGGAGGCTTTCGTCCGCGAGTACGTCACGACGACGGGTCGGGTGGGGGAGAACACCCAGACCGCGTACGCGGTTGCCCTTCAGTTCGACTTGCTGCCCGAGGAGTTGCGGGCGGCCGCGGCCAAGCGGCTGGCCCAGGACGTCCAACAGCGGAAGCACCTCACCACGGGATTCCTCGGCACTCCGTACCTGTGCCACGTGCTCGCCCGCTACGGATACCTCGACGAGGCCTATCTCCTGCTCAACCGCGAGGACTATCCGTCCTGGCTCTATCCCGTGAAGCAGGGCGCCACCACGATCTGGGAGCGCTGGGACGGCCAGAAGCCGGACGGGACCTTCCAGGACGTGGGGATGAACTCGTTCAACCATTACGCCTACGGCGCCATCGGGGACTGGATGTATCGCGTGATGGCCGGCATCGAGACGGACGAAGCGGCCCCGGGTTACAAGCACATCCTCATCCAGCCGCGTCCCGGCGGCGGGTTCACGGACGTCAAGGCCAGCCACGAGACGCCGT
>JBGPBV010000160.1:0-15135 GCA_041481445.1 Vicinamibacteria bacterium | reverse complement strand
GCTGCGCGCGCTGCAGCACCGGCTGGACGCGGTGGCGGGCGGCCCCGCCCCGATGCGCTGACCGCGGTCAGCCGATTGGACGTGCGGGCCCCGCCGTCATGGGGTACCGGTCGATCCTGGCTCCAGCGGCCAGACGTCGTCACGATGCGCCCAGCCGCGCGCGCCGGACGAGTCCTCGACGCGCAGGTAGTCGGCGCTGGTCTCCAGCAGCGGCACCACCTCCGCCTGGCGAAGGGAGCCGATCGCATGGGCAGTCGCGGAGGCGGAATCGAGCAGCGGCGCGCCCCTGCGCACGACGACCGCGCTCGGGCGGGCGAGGGATCCGGACAGCGGAACCAGGCCCAGGAGGAACGCGAGGGCCAGGGCGGCCCAGGCCGTCGGCGCCGGCCAGCGGTGCGCGGGGAGATGCCGCGCCGCCGCGTGCGCGGCCAGGGACACGAGCCCCAGCGCGATCACCAGCCAGCCGAGCTGGAAGCGACGGCTCGCCCGCGCGAGCGCGGAGAGCGGCTCCGGCGCGATCTCCGCCGGGTCGAGGTTGGCCGCCTCGCGCAGCCGCTGGATCTCGCGCGGCAGGGCCCGGTCCCCCGGGTCGATCTCTCGCGCGCGCAGCACGGCCCACAGCGCCTCGCCCGTCTCACCCCGCGCGGACGCCGCCTGTCCCCAGTTCCAGTAGAGGGAGGCGCTCTCGACACCGGCACCGGACAGCTCGCGGTAGATCGCGATGGCCTTCGGCGCGTCGCCCGCGCGCAGCAGCTCGCCGGCGGCGCGGAAACGCTCGGCCGGCGTCTGGGCCCCTGCGGGTGCGCCCAGCGCCGCCACCAGGACGGCTCCGGCCACCGCGCGGACGGCGCGCGTCATGACCACTTCCGCACCACGTCCGCCGCCCGCTGCGCGACGTCGCGGATCGCTTCCGAGTAGTCCCCGAGCTGCGGCGCGTAGCGGATGAACTGCACCTGCTGGAGCACGTCGCGGATGGCCTTCTCACGATCGCTGGCCGGCGCCGAGGCGTCCTCGACCGCGCCGAAGACGCCGTGGAGCGTGCGCTCGATGAGCGCGGCCGCCTCTTCCTTGCGAAGCTGGCCGCGCCGCACGCGCTCCAGGTCGCCGAGCGCTCCCCGGACGTCTTTCCGCGCCGCGGGCCGCCCCGCGGCCAGACGCCGGCGGTCCGCCAGCCAAGAGGCCCCGCCGATCACGCCGTGGAGCGCCACGAGCAGGCCGAGCGTCACGAGCACGGGCCGCGCCCCCACCGCCGGCAGCAGGCGGGCGGGCGGGTCGACGTCGCTGCGGAGGGCGAGTCCGGACGGACGGGAAGTCGTCACCGCCGGGGCCGGCGCCGCCCCCGCCGCCGTGGCCACGCCGCCCTGGACCTTGAGCGTCAGCGGCGCCGTCTGCGTGCGCTTGATCGCGCCCGTGGAGGGAGCGAAGTACTCGAACGCGAGCGGAGGGATCGAGAGCGCGCCGCTCGTCTCGGGCACCACCACGAACTCCCACGACTTGGAGCCCGTCACGCCTTCGGGCCCGATCTTGAGATCGCTCTTGGTCTGCGGCGGATAGACCTTGGCCCCGGACAGGCTCAGCTCCGGCGCGCGGTCCACCCACTTGAGGTTCCCGCTGCCCTTCACGGTGAAGCGCAGGGTGGCCGCCTCGCCCAGGGCCACGGTGTCGCGGTCGAGGCTGGCCTTGACGTCGAACTCTCCGACCGCGCCCGCGAAGCCCGGCGCCTCGGGCAGCGCTTCGGCGTCTATGGTCAGGGGCTCGGTTGCGCGCTCCGCCGTCTGCGGGCCGGCGTCGAAGAACGTCTGGGCGAGGCCGATCCGGAACCGCACGGGCGGGATGGTCAGCCGGCCCGCCTTGGCCGGGAAGAGCACCTTGCGCAGGATGGGGAAGCGCACGTAGCTCTCGCCCTCGAAGGGGACGCGCTCGCCGGTGGGGTTGCTCCCGGGCGGGTCCACGTCCTCGGCCCAGAAGCCCGCGAACTGCGGCGCCTCCGCGAGCTGGATGCCGCTCACGGAGGTCTGCGTGTACAGGAAGAAGGTGACGAGCACGGGCTCGCCGACGTGCAGGCGCGGCCGGCTGGCGGTGGCCACGAGCTTGAGCTTGGGCTCGACGCGCGGCCGCCGGCGCCCGAACAACGACTCGAACGGGTCGTCGATGGGGCTGCGCGCCCGCGCCCGCGATCCGAGGCTGCCCGGCACGACCTCGATGGCGATCGGCGCCGTCGTCTTGACCCCGCTCGTCAGCTTCACCTGCACGGGCCCGATCTCGGTCTTGCCGGGGGTGGTCGGCTGCAGGACGTACGTGTACGACCGCGATTGCGACATCGCGCCGTTGACGAACGAGACCTGCTGCGAGACCGAGGGACCGCCGGCGAGGCGCAGGTTCTTGAAGGGCGGAAGGGCGATGTCCTCGGCCAGCTCCGCCGAGCGGCCCTCGACCGTGATCGTGAGCTGCACCTGGTCCTCGACGCCGACCCGGGTGACGTCCACCTCCGCGCGCACCGCCGCGTCGTCGGCGCGGGCGAGAGCGGCCGCGGCCACGAGGGCGGCGACGCCCAGCCAGGTCCGGCTCTGGCGGCCGCTCACCAGTCCTTCCCGTGGGGGGCCGGCTTCTGGCGCGCGGCCTGCTGTTTCCTCTGCTGGGCCTTCTCGTTCTGCTGGAGCGCGTCGAGGAGCTGCATGGCCCGCTCCTTCGGCATCCCCGTCTCCTTCTGGAAGCGTTCCTTCTCCTTCTCCTCCTCGGTCTTCGGCCGTTGCGGCTCGCCGCCTTGCGGCTTGGACCCCTGCTTCCTCGGATCCGGCGGCGAGTCCTGTTTCTGGTCCTGTTGTGGCGGCTTCTTCTGGTCCTTGTCGTTCTGCTTCTGTTGCTGCTGCTGCTGTTGTTGTTGTTGCTGCTGCGCTCGGAGCGCCATCTCCAGGTTGTGGCGGGTGTCGGCCTCTCCAGGAGCCAGACGCAGCGCGTCGCGGTAGGCGCGGACGGCGCCGCCGTAGTCCTTCTTCTGGAAGAGCGTGTTGCCGAGGTTGAAGCGCGCAGCGGGGGCCAGCGGCGAGCGGGCATCCGAGGCGAGGGCCTCGTAGCGCGACTGCGCCTCGTCGAACTTCCCGGTCTTGTAGAAGGCGTCCGCCAGGTTGAACTGGGCGCGGGGATCGGCGGGCCGCGACGCGGCGGCCCTGGTGAAGGCGTCCAGCGCCTTCGGGGCGTCGCCCTCGCGGTACTGCTTTCGTCCTTCGGCGGTCAGCCGCGTCGGCCGCAGGAGCACCTCGTCCGTCACGCGCGCCGACTCCGCGCGCGCCGTGGCCGGCAGCACGAGGGCCAGGGCCAGGAGGGCGGCCGCCCGCCCGAGAGCGCCCGCTCGCCGCCGGCCGGCCGGCGGCGGCGGCAGCAGGGCCAGCCCCAGGCTGGCCACGGCCACGGCCAGCGGGATCTGGAAGCGCTCCTTCTTGCGATAGGAGTACTCGCGGGCGAGGGTCTTCTGCTCCATGCCCTCGAGCGTGGAGGCGAGCGACGACAGGCTCAAGTCCGCCGGCGTCAGGAGGAACGAGCGCCCGCCGGTGCCGCGCGCGATCGCCTCCAGCGTCTCCGGATGCAGCCGCGAGACCACGACCGAGCCGTCCTCGTTCTTCTTGTACCCCTTCCGGTCGCCGTTGCGGTCGAAGTCGGGAACCGGCTGGCCGCTGGCCGATCCGACGCCGACCGTGTGCACGACCACGCCCGCCTCCTTCGCGCGCCGGACGGCCTCGTCCACCTCGCCCTCGAGGTCCTCGCCGTCCGAGACGAGGATCATGACCTTGTTCTGCCGGCCCTGGTCCGCGAAGGCGGCCAGGCCCTTGGCCAGGCCGGCGCCGAGCGAGGTTCCCGCCGAGGGGACCGCGCCGGGCTCGATCGTCTCGAGGAACAGGCCGATCGCGTCCGCGTCGAGGGTGAGCGGCACCAGCGTATAGGCGTCGCCCTCGAAGGCCACGAGGGCGAAGCGGCTGCCGTCGAGGCGCTGGATGAGGTTGGCGAGCGCGGTCTTGGCCAGCTGCAGGCGGTTCGGAGGGACGTCCTCGGTCGCCATCGATCCGGACGTGTCGAGCACGAGCACGACGTCGATGCCCTCGCGCTCGACCTTCTCGCGGACGATGCCCCATTGCGGCCGCGCCAGGGCGAGGACGAGGGCGGCCCCGCCCACCAGCACCAGGCCGAGGCGCAGGAAGCGCCAGCTCTCCCTTGGCGTGCGCACGACCTTGCCCCAGAGCGGCCGGGCGACCAGGCGGGCGGTGCGCGCGCGGTCACGACGCGTGGCCCACACTTCGCCCAGGGCGACGAGCGGCAGGGCCAGGAGCGCCCACAGCCAGACGGTCTCCGCGAAGATCATCGTGCCTAGACCGGAGCGACCCGAAGGCCGCCGAGGAAGAGCAGGCCCGCCGAGGCCAGCGCGCCGAGGGCGGCCGACAATACCTGCGGGAAGAACTCGCGGTAGCGCTGGTACGCCGTGAGCTTGATCTCGGACTTCTCGAGCCGGTCGATCCGATCGAAGATGGCCTTGAGCGAGCCGGCGTCGGTGGCGCGGAAGAACTCGCCGCCGGTGCGGTCGGCCATGCGCTGCAGCAGGGCCTCGTCGATCTGCACCTCCACCATCGCCGTCTGCTTGACGATGCGGCCGGTCAAGGGATCCTGCACCGGCACCGGCATCGGAACGCGGCCGCCGCGGCCGACGCAGATCGTGTAGACGCGGACCTCCATGGCCTTGGCCACGTCGGCGGCGGTGGCGGGGTCGATCTCGCCCGCGTTGTTGGCGCCGTCGGTGACGAGCACCACCACCCGGCTCCTGGCCTTGGACCGGCGCAGCCGAGTCAAGGAGGTGGCCAGCCCCGACCCGATGGCGGTGCCGTCGGGCAGCGTCTCCAGGCGCACGTCGTCGAGCTGGCGCAGCAGGAGCGCGCTGTCGGTCGTGGGCGGCGCCTTGGTGAGGCTCTGGCCGGCGAAGATCACGAGGCCCACGCGGTCGCTGGTGCGGCGCTGGATGAAGTCGGCCACCACCTGCTTGGCCACGGCCAGGCGGTTCCGCGGCTGGAAGTCCTCGGCCGCCATCGAGCCCGACACGTCGAGGGCCACCACGATGTCGACGCCGCTGGTGGTCACGTCGCGCTTGACCGAGCCCCACTGGGGCCGGGCCAGCGCGACCGAGGCCAGCACCAGCCCCGCCGCGGCCAGCGCGATGGGCGCATGGCGCACGCGCGTGCGCCAGCCCGCCTTCGCCCGGGCCAGGCGGGCCAGGCCGGGGAACACGATGGCGCGGCCGCGCCGCTCGCGCAGGAGCGCGGCGGCCAGGACCAGGGGCCCGAGCAGGGCCGCCCACAGCCACGCGGGGTCGGCGAAGCGGAATCCCTCGATCGGGCTCACGCGACCTTCGCTCCCGGCGCCGCCGGCTCCGGTGGGCGCATCCGCGCCTCCAGCGCGTCGATCATCTGCCGCGCCACCGCCAGGTGCCGCTCCGCCTCCGCGACCTGGGCCGAGCCGCGCGCGAACTTCACCTGGTCGGCGGCGGCGGCGAGGTCGCGCATCGGCGCGGCCAGCCCCTGGCCGTGGGCGTGATCCCGGAGGAACGCCACGGTCTCGGTGGACGTCATCTCCAGCACCGGCGCGCCCAGCCGGCGCTCGAGGTAGCGCTTGGCGATCTCGGCGAGGCCGATGTAGTAGGCGCGGAGCTCGCCGCGGGCGAGCAGTCCCGAGCCGGCCAGCCGGTCGAGCGCCTCGCGGGCCTCGGCGTCGGGGGGTCGCTCCGGAGCGGCGGCCGCGGTCGCGGCGAGGGGCCGCCTTTGGCGCCGCCAGAGCCACACCGACAGCGAGGCGATCACGAGCACGAGCAGCGCGACCGCGATCCAGAACGCCAGGCCCGCGGCCAGCGGCTGCGGCTCGCGGATGTCGACGAGCTGCTGCTGCGACGGGTCCTTCGGCAGGGCCGGCACCACGCGCAGCTTGAGCGCGGCCGTGGAGGTCTCGCCCGCCGTGCCGTCGGCCAGGCGGTAGGTCGCGGGTATCGCCGGCAGCTCCACGTCGCCGAGGGCGAACGCCGCCGCCTGATACCGATGCCTGTCGGCAGCGAGAGGGCTCGGCGCGGCCCCGGGCCTGGTCTCGGGGGGCGCCGTCCTCAGCTCGACGGTGTCGTTTCCGGCGTCGACGGGAAACGTCCAGCTCGTGCCGGGCGGCCCCGAGACCTTCACGTCGACGGAGAACACCTCGCCCACGCCGACCTCGGTCTTCGAGGGCGTGGCGACGGCGCTCGGCGTCTCCGCGGCCTGACCGGCGCCCGCGGCGAGGACGAGAGCCAGGCCGAGCCAGCGCCGCCTCACCTCCGCTTCTCCCGCGCCTGGAAGAAGGCGGCCAGCGGTCGCTCGTACGACTCCGCGGTGGACAGGGTCAGGGCGTCGACGCGCGTGCGCCGGAAGACCTCACGCGCCTCCGTCAGCGTGGCCGCCCTCAGCGCCCGCCGCACGGCCGGATCGGAGGTGTCCACGACGCGGCGCAGGCCGGTCTCCGGATCGGTCAGGGCCACGAGGCCGGCGGCGGGGATCTCGGCCTCGCGCGGGTCCCAGAGATGGAGCGCGATCACGTCGTGGCGGGCGCGCAGGATGCCCAGCGCGCGCTCGTAGCCTTCGTCCTGGAAGTCCGACACCACGGCCACGATGCCGCGACGGCGCAGCACGCGGCGGGCGAAGCGGAGGGCGGCGCGCAGGTCGGTGCCGCGGCCCGCGGGATCGAGGGCGAGGAGATCGCGCACGATGCGCAGCGCGTGGTCGCGTCCGCGCCCGGGGGGGATGTAGGCCTCCACGCGGTCGGTGAACAGCACCGCGCCCACGCGATCCTGGTTGGCCACCGCCGAGAAGGCCAGCACCGCCGAGAGCTCGGCCGCGTAGTCGCGCTTGAGCAGGAACCGCGAGCCGAAGGCCTGCGAGCCGGAGACGTCGACCAGGAGCAGGAGCGTGAGGTCGCGCTCCTCGACGTACATCTTGACGTAGGGCGCGTCCATGCGCGCGGTGACGTTCCAGTCGATGGTGCGCACGTCGTCTCCGGGCGTGTACTCGCGGACGGCGGCGAACTCCATGCCGCGCCCCTTGAACACGGCGTGGTAGGAGCCGACGATCCCGGACTCGAGGATCGAGCGCGTCCGGATCCGGATCCGGCGGACCTTCTGGAGCGTCTCGCGGTCGAGCATCGCGCCGGCGCCTAGGGAACCTCGACGCGCTCGAGCACGCGATCCACCACGTTCTCGGTGGTCACGTTCTCCGCCTCCGCCTCGTAGGTGAGCAGGATCCGGTGGCGGAGCACGTCGTGCGCGATCTCCTTGACGTCTTCCGGCACCACGTAGCCGCGGCCGCGCAGGAAGGCGAGGGCGCGCGAGGCCTCGGAGAGGGCGAGGGTGGCGCGCGGCGAGGCCCCGAAGGCGATCGTGGGCGCGAGGTCGGCGAGGCCGGACTCCTTCGGGGTCCGCGTGGCGGTGACGAGGGCCACGATGTAGTCGCGGATGCGCTCGTCGAGGTAGACCTCGCGCACGCGGCTGGCCAGCCGCCGCACCGCGTCGCCCTCGAGCACGGTCGTAACCGGCGGAACGTCGCCGGACATCATCCGGTCGAGGATCTGCCGCTCCTCCTCGCGCTTGGGGTACTCCACGCGGGCCTTGAGCAGGAACCGGTCGACCTGCGCCTCGGGCAGCGGGTACGTGCCCTCCTGCTCGATCGGGTTCTGGGTGGCGAAGACGAGGAACGGATCCGGCAGCGGATGCGTGGCGTCTCCGAGCGTGACCTGCCGCTCCTGCATCGCCTCCAGGAGCGCCGACTGCACCTTGGCCGGCGCGCGGTTGATCTCGTCGGCGAGCAGCAGGTTCGTGAACACCGGCCCCTTGCGCGCCACGAACTCCCCGGTCTTCTGATGGAAGATCAGCGTGCCCACGAGGTCGGCCGGGAGCAGGTCGGGCGTGAACTGTATGCGCGAGAACTGCAGCCCGAGCACTTGTCCAAGCGTCTTGACGGCGAGGGTCTTGGCCAGGCCGGGCACGCCCTCGACGAGCAGGTGGCCGCGGCAGAGGAGGGCGACCATCATCCGGTCGATGAGGCCCCGCTGGCCCACGATGACCTTCTTGATCTCGGCGACCGCGGCCTGGACCTGGAGGGATTCCTCCCTGACGGTCTCGTTGAGCCGGGTCACGTCCACGGGTGCTTGTGCCATCTCGCCTTGCAACCTCCTGGGGTGGCGTGCGGATCGCCAGGCGGCTCCGCCATCGTAGTGAGACGTCGGAGGCCGCCGGAGAGTCGCACCCGGCGGCCGACGACCTCATATGACAGCGCCCCGGAGGGCGGGAGTCAAATCGGCTAGAGCGGATGGGCCGGCGATCAGCGTTGGAAAGGCGGCGCGCCCTGCTGAGGCAGGGACTGAGCGTACTCCGCGGCCTTCTTGAAACCTGGAAGGCGATACTCGATCGCGTAACAGCGATCGTGGTCATCGTCTTTTCGCCCTCGAAAGAAGAACGTAAAGGGCGCTGCCGCTATGTTGCGGTGGATGAATGCGCCGTCGCTTGCGACACGAAATGTGGCGCTCTCCAGGAATCTCCCGTGACGCCCTGTCCGAAGCTCGTCAACGATCCTTCCATATGTGTCGCCCGCGCCGGCCAGAAGCAGCTCGACCGGTGGAAGCTCCGGCAGCGGCCGAGATTCGGGCTTATCCGCCTCGAGGTCCATCAAGATGGCTCGTCGTGCTGCTCCCTCGTACTCCGCCCAGAGCAACGCTGCGACGAAACCAGGAATCCCTGCCTGCTGCTCGAACCTTTCGTTCGATGGCGGACAGATCAGGTATTGCGTCGTAGAGAGCCCAAAGAGGATGCCGCCCAGATGCCGAGTCGAATGTTCAAGCGAAGTCAATGGAGTCCACGCAGGGATGTTCTTGAGATCGGCCCAGCTTGCTGCTACTTGGGCCACTTGTAGATCTCCCCTCGCACTTGACCGGCGTCAAGCGCCCTCAGCATGGCAGCCTTCACCGGACTGTCCGGCAGTGCCCCGATCGCCCGCCTCGCTTCAGCGCTCCACTGTTGAATCTTGACGGCCGAGAGCGTCTTGGGTACCGAGCCACCCTGAGGCCCTCGATACTTCGCGTCCCAGAACACGACCTCCTGCTGGACTGGGTCAAAGGTCAGATAGTCAGCACCGCGCGCCGTAGTCTTGACTGGAGCTCGAATAGGGAGGTGGCCCTGTGCGAGTGCCTCCTCGTACCCATGAACTTCTCCAATCGCGGCGTTCAGATGTTCCAGCTTGGGCCCAGCAAGCCGCTCTACCTGCGGGGACACGGCCTCGCTTGCCGCGCTCGAGGCGCCGCGTGTGACCGTCGGGATTGGCTGCGGCAGCCGCACCTGTCCGAGGGCGGTGCTCGGACCCTCGACGATTACAACCGGCCCTCGAGAATTCATCACGGCTTCGAATGGAAGGTTGGCGTACCCCGCCCCCGCCGGCGGCAGACCGCCCGCGGATGCGATCCCGGGAGCGACTGCGGCTCCGGGCTCCTCCATGACCGCCCCGAGCGCCCTCCCACTTCCGCGCACGAGACCAGCGACGCCACCCGCAAGGATCGACGCTTCAGGAAAGACGGTCCCCGTCGCCGTCCAGCCACGCTCGACCGGCGTCTTCGCGTCAGCGTAGGAGTCGACGCCTTCTTCGTACGCTTGGACGCGGCTCGTTATGACCGGCTCAAGCAATTCCGTCTGCGCCAGGTAGTCGCCCATCGCGGCGCGCGCAGCAGTCGGCGCCCTTTCGCTGAGCTTCGCCGCTAGCGCCACTTGCTTGCGCGGGTCGACGTTCAGCCGAATGAGATTGACGATCCCCCTGGCGGTCTCGAATCCAGTCCGCAACGCGGAGCCAAGGGACCATGCCGCGGTGTCGCTGAGCGCCATCTCTGGCGCGCTCAAGGTGGCGCTCTGGCCGGGGCAACTCGACGGTCCGTAGTAGCAGCCTGCGTTCGCGCTCTCATGACCTGTCGGATCGACGTACCTACGAGGATTCGCGTTTGCGTAGAGATACCGGTGGAGCGACGGCGGGTCATTGACCTCGCCGATTACCGAGTCCTGTTGGATGAACCTGCCGAGGGCCGGATCGTAGAGGCGTCCAGAAGGACTGAGATAGAGGCTCAGTTCGCGCTCGTACAAGAAGCCGGTGAACACGACCCGGTTGTTACTCTGGTCGAGCGGATCTGAAGCGGACGCCGCCATCATCGGAAGGAAGTTTGGAGACGCGCTCGCCAGATTCCCCGGCACCGTACCTTGGGCGAACGTGTACGTTGGGCCGGCCGGCACGACCATCTCGGCTATCGAGCCGTCTTCGAAGTACCTGTACTTCGTCTCGTCGGCAGAGGCGGGAATGCGCGTGCCGACGATCAGCAGAACTGCGAGGCTGAGTCGAATCATCGTGCGCCGCCGCGAGGCTCGAAGCATACCATTCAGGTGGTCCCGGCCGCGGGCGTCAGGGTGTGCGGGTGGCGTGGCTGGCGGAGGCCACGCGGCGTGACTCGCCCGCGGGGCCGCTCGGCGCAGCCGGACGAGCCGACGCCAACGGAGTCGCCTGCGCGCGGGCATGACCGGGCCGTGGATGACGGTGGTCGGCGTCGTCCGGGACGTGAAAGAGGACCGCTTCGGGTTCCGCATCGACCGGCCGGTCTGGTACCTGCCGTACGCGCAGCAGACCTTCCCCCTCCCGTTGAGCCTGCCCCTCAACCTGGTCGTGCGCACGAGCGGCGATCCCGCCGCGGTCGCCGCGGCCGTCCGCGACGCCGTGCACGAAGTCGATCCCGACCAGCCGGTCGCGAGCGTCATGCCGATGAGGGAGTATCTCGCCGACGTGCTGGTCGGAGAGCGCTTCGGCGCCGCGCTGATGGGCGCGCTGGCCGCGCTCGGGCTGGGGCTGGCCGCCCTCGGGCTCTACGGCGTGATGGCCTATTCCGTGGGGCAGAGGCAGGGCGAGATCGGCCTGCGCATGGCCCTCGGGGCGCGACCCCGCGACGTCTTGCTCCTCGTCGTCGGCGAAGGCGCGGTCCTGATCGCGGCTGGGCTCGGGCTGGGCGTGCTCGGCGCCTGGGCGCTGGCTCGACTACTCGCGAGCACTCTCTACCAGGTCAGCCCGAGCGATCCCGCAACGTTCGCGATGGTCGCGGTGGTCCTGTGCGGGACCGCCCTCATCGCCGCATGGGTGCCCGCTCGGCGCGCCGCCCGCGTCAGCCCGCTGGAGGCGCTGAGGGGCGAGTAGGTCGGCGGCGGCGCCGTCCCTCTATTCAAAATCCTGTAGCCCGTCCAAGATGCGACGGGGCATAATGCGGCCCCGTAAGACCCGACAAACGATCGACGCAGACCCTGTTGTCGGTGGAGCGGCTGAATCCAAGCCTCATTCGAGCAAGAAGGGCGGGCTGGCCGCCGGTCCGCCCGCGGCGATGGCGCTTCCTCTCTCAGGCGCCGCCGTCGCGATGGGTCCGTGTTTGCGCGGCTCAAGGTTCAGGGGCAAGTGGATGAGTCAGAGAAGGAAGGTGCTGTTGGGTGGTGCGCTCGGCGTCCTGGCTCTGGGTGCTCTCGGGTTATCGAACGGTGCAGTCAGGGCCGCGAGCGAGGGGACGCAAGGGCCCGCGCAGCGGCTGAGGCCGGAGATCCTCTACCCGGACAACCAGGACGTCCTGCCGTCGCTTCGGAAGGTCACGCCGATTCCGCCGCCCTGGTACGAGAACCTGCAGGAAAGGGACACCCACGAGGTCAAGCGTTGGCCTCCGCACCGCACGCCGCTGACGCGCAAGGAGCTGAAGCTCGTGAACGACGTGGCGCGTCAGGCGGTCTCCCCGGCGGCGGCTCTTCCCTCGATGAACTTGAGCGCCACCGCGGGTCTCAACTTCGACGGCGTCGGAGTCCCGAGCTACTCTCCGACGGGCGCCCCACCGGACACCAACGGCGCCGTGGGTGCGACCCAGTACGTCCAGTGGGTCAACACCTCGTTCGCCGTGTTCAACAAGTCCACGGGGGCCATGGTCTACGGGCCGGCCGCCGGGAACACCCTCTGGTCCGGTTTCGCCGGGCGCTGCTCCACGGACAACAGCGGTGACCCGATCGTCATGTACGACCGGATGGCGAACCGCTGGATCATGATGCAGTTCGCCGTCTCGACGACGCCGTACATGCAGTGTGTCGCCGTCTCCCAGACCTCCGACGCCACCGGCGCGTGGAACCGTTACTCCTATTCATTCGGCACCGGCTTCAACGACTACCCGAAGGGCGGCGTCTGGCCCGACGCCTACTACGTCACCTACAACATGTTCGCCAACGGGTCGACCTTCAGTGGCGCCCAGGTCTGCGCCATGGACCGCGCCGCCATGTTGAGCGGGGCGGCGGCGAGCCAGCAGTGCGTCCAGCTCTCCACGGCCTACGGCGGTCTGCTCCCCGCCTACCTCGACGGCGCCACCGCCCCACCGGCGGGCGCGCCCAACTACGTCGTGGGCTTCGACGACGCGAGCAACAACGCCCTTCTCTTGTGGAAGTACCACGTCGACTGGGCCACCCCGGCCAACTCGACCTTCACCGGTCCGACCAGCCTCCCGGTCACGGCCTTCACCCCGGCCTGCAGCGGCGGCACCTGTGTGCCGCAGTCGGGCACGACGCAGAAGCTCGACTCCCTGGCCGACCGGATGATGTACCGCCTGGCCTATCGCAACTTCGGCGACCACGAGGCGCTGGTCACGAACCACTCGGTCACCTCGGGAGGCGTCTCCGGCGTCCGCTGGTACGAGGTCCGCAGCCCCGGGGGGACGCCGACCGTCTTCCAGCAGTCCACGTTCCAACCCGACACCACCTACCGCTGGATGGGCTCGATCGCCATGGACCAGAGCGGCGACATGCTCCTGGGCTACAGCGCGTCGAGCAGCACGATCAGCCCGACTGCGCGCATCACCGGCCGGCTGGCCGGGGACGCCCTCAACACGATGCAGACCGAGAACGACCTGCTCGGCGGCGTGACCCACGGCTCGCAGACGACGACGCTCAACCGCTGGGGCGACTACAGCGCCATGACCGTGGACCCGACCGACGACTGCACGTTCTGGTACACGACGGAGTACCTGAAGGCGAACGGCACCTTCAACTGGAGCACTCGCATCGCGTCCTTCAAGTTCGCGAGCTGCGGCGGCACGGCCACGCCGGACTTCTCGGTCTCGGCCGCGCCCACCGCCGTGAGCGTCGTCCAGGGCTCGGGCGGGACCAGCACGATCACGGTCGGCAGCCTCGGTGGCTTCAACTCCGCGGTCTCCCTCTCCGCCTCCGGCCTGCCCAGCGGCGTGACCGCGTCCTTCTCGCCCTCCTCCGTGACGCCGCCGGCCAACGGCAGCGCCAACTCCACGCTGACCCTCACCGCGTCTTCCAGCGCGACGACGGGCACGTTCACGGTCACCGTGACCGGGAACTCCGGCTCCACGACCCACAGCGCGGGCATCAACCTGACGGTTACAGCCGCCGGCGTCGTCACCGCCGCCTACGACTCGACGCTCCGGGCCCCGAAGTGCGGCGCGGTGGGCATCTCCTGCGACTCCGGCACCTCGTTGCTCCTCGGCCGCGCCAGCCTCGGCCCCGAGCCCAACCAGCCCAACACGATCAACAACTCGTGCGCGGACGGCACATCCGGGACCTTCCACTCCGACGAGTCCAACGACAGGTTGCGGGTCTTCACGACGGACGGCAGCAGCTTCGCCCCGGGGAAGACGGTGACCGTCCAGGCCACGGTCTGGGCCTACTCGAGCTTCACCTCGGACCACCTCGACCTCTACTACGCGGCCAACGCCACCGCCCCGACCTGGACGCTGATCGGCACCATCACCCCGACGGCCGCGGGCTCCCAGGTCCTCTCCGCCAACTACACCCTGCCCAGCGGCGGAAGCCTCCAGGCGGTGCGCGCGGCCTTCCGCTACAACGGCAGCGCGTCCTCGTGCAGCACGGGTGCCTACGACGATCGTGACGACCTCGTCTTCGCGGTAGGTGCAGGCGCTCCGGACACGACGCCGCCGACGACGTCCATCACGGCTCCGGCCAACGGCGCTACGGTCAGCGGGACGGTGAACGTCACGGCCTCGGCCAGCGACAACGTGGGGGTGACGAGCGTCGAGTTCTACATCGACAGCGTCCTGGCCGGGACCGACACCACGTCACCCTACAGCTTCTCGTGGAACACGACGGGCCTCGTCAACGGCAGCAGCCACACGATCTTCTCCAAGGCCTACGACGCGGCCGGTAACGTGGGGACGAGCGGCACGATCACGGTGACCGTCAACAACAGCGCCACCGCCCAGAACGCGGCGTACGACTCCACCCTGAGGGCCCCCAAGTGCGCGACGGTCGGCATCTCCTGCGATTCCGTCAGCCTGCTCAACGGCCGCGCCAGCCTGGGTCCCGAGCCCAACCAGCCCAACACGATCAACAGCTCCTGCGCGGACGGCACCAGCGGGACCTACCACTCCGACGAGTCCAACGACCGGATCAAGGTCTCGACCACCGACGGCAGCGCTTTCGCCGCCGGCAAGACCGTGCGCATCGACGCCACGGTGTTCGCCTGGTCGTCGGGCACGTCGGATCACCTGGATCTCTACTACGCGGCCAACGCGAGCAGCCCGGCCTGGGTGTTCATCGGGACGATCAACCCCGCGGCCGGCGGCACGCAGACGCTCTCCGCGACCTACACCCTGCCGACGGGCGGCCTGCAGGCCGTGCGCGCTAACTTCCGCTACAACAGCAGCGCGGGTGTTTGCGTGGCGGGCTCGTACACGGACCATGACGACCTGATCTTCGCCGTCCAGTAGCGACGCGAGACGTGAGCCCGGCGGGGCGTGCGCCTCGCCGGGCCGTACGACATGTCAGCCGCCGGTCGCTACCGGCACTTCATCAGGCGGGCCTTGCCACCGAGGGTCAGATCGAAAGGCCCCACGGTCTCGCCGCCGGCGCCCTCGAGGACGATCTCGAGGGTCATCGTGTTGTCCTTGACGGAGCCCCGGTAGCGGGCGGACACGGCGTCCTCCGTCTCGTCTCTCTGTATCGGCCCGCCGTGCTCCCGCACGAAGCGCCCCGCGACGTCGAAGCGGCCCCCTTCGTCGAGAGTCATG
>JBGPBV010000159.1:0-15313 GCA_041481445.1 Vicinamibacteria bacterium | reverse complement strand
TGGGACATCCTCATCAACGCGACCCCGGTGGGCTCGGGCAAGTCGGCGGAGGAGACGCCGCTGCCCGCCGAGCTGCACCGGCCGGGCAGCGTCGTGCTGGACATGGTCTACGACCCGCTGGAGACGCGCTTCCTGCGCGAGGCCGCGGCCGCGGGCTGCCGGACCATCGACGGGCTCCAGATGCTGCTGGCGCAGGCCGTCGCGCAGTTCGAGACCTGGACGGGCCTGGAGGCGCCGGTGGACACGATGAAGTCGGCGGCGCTGTTCCTGGCCCAGGAGCAGGAGTCGTGACCGTCTCGCGCTACTCGCGCCAGGAGCTGTTCGCGGGCCTGGGCCGCGCCGGGCAGGCCCGGCTGCGGCGCGCGCGCGTGGCCGTGGTCGGCTGTGGCGCCCTCGGCTCCGTCCTCTCCGAGATGATGGTGCGGGCGGGAGTCGGCGCCCTCACCGTGATCGACCGCGACTTCGTCGAGGAGTCGAACCTGCAGCGGCAGTCGCTGTTCGACGAGGCGGACGTGGCCCTCGGCCTGCCCAAGGCGGCGGCGGCGGAGACGCACCTGCGCGCCCTCAACTCCGAGGTCGAGGTGCGGGGGGTGGTCACCGACCTCGTCCCCGACAACGCGGAGCCCCTGCTCTCCGGGGCCGACGTCGTGCTCGACGGCACCGACAACTTCGAGACGCGCTTCCTCCTCAACGACCTGTGCGTGCGCGCGGGCCGTCCCTGGGTGTACGGCGCTTGCGTGGGCTCCTACGGTCTGGCCCTGCTCATCCGGCCCGGGGTCTCGCCCTGCCTGCGCTGCCTGCTCGAGGAGCGGCCGGCGCCCGGCTCCGGGCCGACCTGCGACACCGCGGGCGTCATCGCGCCCATCGTGCACGTGATCGCGGGCATCCAGGCCGGCGAGGCCCTGAAGCTCCTGGCCGGCCGGACGGAGGCCCTGCTGCCCGGCCTGGTCACCGTCGACCTGTGGCAGGGGCAGTTCGACGTACTCGACCTGCGCGAACGCGCCCCCTGGTGCCCCGCCTGCACGGCCGGGCGGTTCGACTACGCGGCGGCGGGACCGTCGGGCGCCTCCGCCGTCCTCTGCGGGCGCGACGCCGTCCAGGTGCGGCCGGGACGCGTGGCCGAGGTGGACCTGGCCGCCCTGGCCGGACGGCTGGGGGCGGCGGCGGAGGTGCGCGCCGCCAACGAGCACCTGGTGCGCTTCGTGGTCCCGGAGGGCGAGCTGGTCGTCTTCCGCGACGGGCGCGCCATCGTCAAGAACGTGCGCGACACCGCGCAGGCGCGGTCGCTCTACGCGAAGTACGTGGGGGCGTGATGGCGTTTTCCGCAGCGGAGCGAGGACGCGCGTTTTCCGCAGCGGAGGCTCTCCTTTTTCTCGCCGAAGCGCCGGTTCATCCGGCGCGAGGCGCCTCGATGACGCCAGGGCCGGAGCGAGGACGCCTTCCATGAACGGCGCCTCCCACCGGCTGGTGCAGGTCCCGCCCGGCGTGCAGTGCTTCGTGGGGGCGGAGGCGCGCCGCCGCCGGCGGATCGAGGAGACGGTGGTCTCCGTGTTCGAGGGCTGGGACTACGAGGAGATCATCCCGCCCCTGTTCGACTACGCGGACGTCTTCGCCACCCCGGGGCTGGCCGCGCGCACGTACTCGTTCGTGGGGCGCGACGGCAGCCTGCTCGCGCTGCGGCCGGACTTCACGAGCCTGCTGGCCAAGATCGCCGCCGGCCGGCTGGCCGATCGCCCCGCCCCCATCCGCCTCTATTACTCGGGCGAGGTCCTGCGCTACGAGCCGCCCAAGGCCGGCCGCCAGAGCGAGCTCTACCAGATGGGCCTCGAGCACCTGGGCGGGGGCCGGGCCGCCGACGCCGAGATCCTGGCCATGGCCGCCGAATGCCTGGAGCGTCTCGGTATCAAGGGCTGGGTGCTGGCCCTCGGCCACGTGGGGGCGTTCCACGGGCTCGTGCGCGCGCTGGGCCTCGACGAGGCGGCCATCGACCTGCTCGGACAGCGGGTGGAGGCCAAGGACGCGGACGGTGTGCGCGCCCTCCTCGCCGCCGCGCGCGCCTCCGGTCCCGCCGCCGACGCCCTCGTGCGCCTCGGAACCCTGGCCGGCGACCGCGCGTCGCTCGAGGAGGCGGCGCGCGTGCTCGAGTGCTGTCCGGAGGCGGCGCGCGCGGTGGGCGAGCTGCGCGAGGTCGCGGAAGCGCTGGCCGCCGCCGGTCTCGGCGACCGCCTGGCCATCGACCTCGGGGAGGTGCGCGGCCTCGACTACTACACGGGCCTCGTGTTCCGCGTCTACGCGCGCGGCCTCGGGTTCGAGGTGGGCGGGGGCGGCCGCTACGACACCCTGCTCGCCCGCTTCGGACGGCCGATGCCCGCGGTCGGATTCATGCTCGGCCTCGACCGCGTCGCCCTCCTGCTCGACCGGCAGCAGTCCACGGCCGCGGACGACGGCGTGGCGCCCGAGCGCATCGACGGCGCCTCTCTCGGCTCCGCCCTGGCCCAGGCCCGGGCGCGCCGTGCCGCGGGCGCGCGCGTCCGCTTCACCGCCGGCGGCGCGGAGGCACGGTGAGCCTCACCGTCGCCCTCTCGAAGGGCAAGCTGCTGGCGGGCTCCGAGGCCCTTTTCCGCCGCGCCGGCCTGCCCTTCCCGGACGACCCCGGCCGGCGGCTGGTGGTCGCGCTCGACTCCCTGCGGTTCCTCTTCGTCAAGGACATGGACGTGCCGACCTACGTCGAGTACGGCGTGGCGGACTGCGGCATCGCCGGCCGCGACGTCCTCCTCGAGACGGGCAGCGACGTGTACGAGCCGCTCGACCTCGGCTTCGGGCGCTGCCGCCTGGTGGTGGCGCGGCCTCGTGGGCAGGAGCGCGACGCGCGCTCGTCCACGTTGCGCGTGGCCACCAAGTACCCGCGGGTGGCCGGCGCGCACTTCCTCGAGCGCGGCGTCTCCGTGGAGGTGGTGCGCCTGGCCGGCTCGGTCGAGCTGGCGCCCGGCCTCGGCCTGTCCGACTGCATCGTGGACGTCGTGGAGACGGGACGGACGCTCGAGGAGAACGGCCTGGAGCCGGTGGAGGAGGTCGCGGCGTCGTCCGCCCGCCTGATCGTCAACCGCGCCAGCTACCACGCGCGGCGGGACGAGGTCGGGCGCCTGATCGAGACGCTGGCGGCGGCGGTCGGCACCCTGGCCGGAGCACGGCCGTGAAGGAGATCCGGTTCGGCACGGCGGCGTGGACGCGGTACCTGGCCGCGGTGCCGCGCGCGGACCGGCCGCGGCCGGCGGTCGCGCGCGCGGTCGCGCGGATCCTCGCCGACGTCGAGCGCGAGGGCGACGCCGCCCTCGTGCGCTGGACGGCCCGCCTCGACGGCGTGCGCCTGCGGCGGGCGGCGATCCGCATGGCCCCGTCCGAGGTCCGCCGGCTGGCCGCCGCCGCCGACCGCCCGCTGCGGCGCGCGCTGGCCGCCATGGCCGCGCGCATCGAGTCGTTCCACCGGCGTCAGCTCGATCCCGGCTTCCGGGTGCGGCTGGGCCCGGGATCGGTGGTCGAGGAGGTCGTCACGCCGCTCGCTTCCGCCGGCCTCTACGTGCCTGGCGGCGCGGGCGCCTACCCGTCGTCGGTGCTGATGAACGCGATCCCCGCCCTGGCCGCGGGCGTGCGCGACCTCTGGATCGCCACCCCGCCGCGCGCGCTGGAGAAGAGCCCGGCGGTGGCGGCGGCGATCGTCGAGGTCGGCCTGGCCGACCGGGTGATCCGGGTGGGGGGGGCGCAGGCGGTGGCCGCCCTCGCCTTCGGGACGCGGACGGTGCCGGCAGTGGACAAGATCGCGGGTCCGGGCAACGCCTACGTGGCGGAGGCCAAGCGCCAGGTGCGCGGCCGCGTGGACATCGACCGCGAGGCGGGCCCCAGCGAGGTCGCGATCCTGGCCGACGACAGCGCGGACGCGGGCTGGGTGGCGGCGGACCTGCTCGCCCAGGCCGAGCACGGCAGCGGCGAGGAGACGGTCGTGCTGGTGACGACGTCGGCTCCGCTGGCGGAGGAGGCGGCCCGTCTGGTCGCGCTCGGGCTGACCGGTGTGGCCAACTCCGGCGCCGCCCGGCGCGCCCTGGCGCTCCAGGGGGCGATCGTGAGGGTGGAGAGCCTGGAGGACGGCGTGGCCGCCGTGAACGCCTTGGCCCCGGAGCACGCGGAGGTGATGACCCGCGGCGCGGACAAGGTCGCACGGGGGATCGTCGCCGGCGCGGTGTTCGTAGGCCCGTGGTCGCCGGTCGCGGTGGGCGACTACGGAATCGGGCCGAACCACGTGCTGCCCACCGGGGGCGCCGCGCGCTACGCCTCGCCCCTCTCCGTCCGCGACTTCCAGCGCCGCCACAGCCGCGTGCGCCTCAGCCGCGCCGGCCTGGCCGCCGTCACCGAGGACGTCGTGCGCGTGGCCCAGGCGGAGGGCTTCCGCGGGCACGCGCAGAGCGTCCTCACGAGGTTCGAGGGCTGACATGAGCGATCCGCTGCGCCACGTCAAGCCCGCCGTCCGCGCCCTCAAGGCCTACACGCTGGCCGCGCGCCAGGCCCCCATCAAGATCAACCAGAACGAGAACCCGTTCGAGCTGCCGGAGGCGATGAAGCGGCGCGTGCTCGCACGCGTGCTGGCCCGGCCCTGGGGCCGGTACCCCGAGTTCGACCCGCGCGAGCTCACGACCGCGCTGGCGCGGTCCGCGCGGTGGCGGCCGGACGGCGTGCTCGCCGGCAACGGCTCCAACGAGCTGATCGAGGCGCTCCTGCTCGTGACCGTCGGCGCGGGCACCAGGGTGGTCATCCCGGAGCCCACGTTCACGCTCTACGCCCTGCTCACCTCGATCCTCGGGGGCGACCCGGTGCGGGTGTCGCTCGGCCCGGACCTGGAGTACGACGTCGAGGCCCTCTCGCAGGCACGGCGGCAGCGCGAGGCGGGCGTCACCGTCGTGTGCTCGCCCAACAACCCGACCGGAGGCCTGCTCGCGCGCGAGGACGTCGTCCGCCTGTGCTCGGAGGGCGACGGCCTCGTGGTCATCGACGAGGCCTACCACGAGTTCTCGGGCCAGTCGGTGGTCCCGCTCCTGGCCGAGCACGCGAACCTGGTCGTCCTGCGCACCTTCTCCAAGGCGATGTCGCTGGCCGGCCTCCGCGTGGGCTACCTGCTGGCCTCGCCCGAGCTGGTGCGCGAGGTCGACAAGGCGCGCCTGCCCTACAACGTCAACTTCTTCTCGCAGATCGCGGCCCTGGGCGCGCTGGAGGAGCCGGACGAGCTCCAGGCGAACGTGGCCCGCCTCGTCCGCCTGCGCGACGCGCTCTTCGCCGACCTCCAGCGCCTGCGCGGCCTGCGCGCGTATCCGTCGCGGGCGAACTTCATCCTGGTGGAGCTGGAAGCGCGCGAGCCCCGGGCCGTGTTCGAGTCGCTCTACGCGGAGGGCGTGCTCGTCCGCGACGTCAGCTCCTATCCACGGTTGAGCCGTTGCTTGCGCCTCACCGTGGGCACGGAAGCGGAGAACGCCGCGCTCCTGGACGGCCTGCGACGGGCGCTGTCCGCGGCGGCGCCGGCGGCGGTCGCGGGGAAGGAGGTGCCATGAGCGTGCGCCGGGTCCGGCGCGCCGCGCGGGCGGCGCCGGTTGGTGCCCGCCAGGGCCGCGTGGAGCGCAAGACGCGCGAGACCGACATCCGGCTCGCCCTCGCCCTCGACGGCGGTGGCCGCTCGACGATCGCCACCGGCATCGGCTTCCTCGACCACATGCTGACCGCCCTGGCCACCCACGGCCGCTTCGACCTCGAGGTGCGCTGCCGGGGCGACCTGCACGTGGACGCCCATCACTCCGTGGAGGACGTCGGCATCGCGCTCGGCCAGGCCCTCAAGCAGGCCCTGGGCGACAAGAAGGGCGTCGTGCGCTTCGGCCACGCCTACGTGCCGCTGGACGAGGCGCTCTCGCGCTGCGTGGTCGACCTGAGCGGCCGGCCCTGGCTGCACTTCGGGGTCGAGTTCAAGGCCCGGCAGATCGGCGACATGCCGACCGAGCTGTTCGAGGACTTCTTCTGGGCCCTGGCCGATCACGGGCGCCTCAACCTCCACCTCGACACCCTGCGCGGCCGCAACGCGCACCACATCGCGGAGACGCTCTTCAAGTCCACGGCGCGCGCCCTGTCGATGGCGGTGGCCCTCGACCCGCGCGTGAAGGACGTGCCCAGCACTAAGGGGTCGTTGTGACCATCGCCGTCGTCGACTACGGCATCGGGAACCTCGGCAGCGTCATGAAGGCCTTCCGCCACCTGGAGGCGCCCGCCGTCCTCAGCGGTGACGTGGCCGAGCTGCGCCGCGCGGACGTGCTCGTCCTGCCCGGCGACGGGGCCTTCGCCTCCACGATGGAGGAGATCGAGCGGCGCCAGCTCGTGCCCGTCCTGCGCGAGGCGGTCGAGGAGGGCCGGACGCTCCTCGGCATCTGCATCGGCATGCAGCTCCTGTTCGAGGAGAGCGAGGAGCACGGACGTCACCGCGGCCTCGGCTTCCTGCCCGGCCGGGTGCGCCGCCTGGAGGGCTCCCTGCCCGTCCCGCACATGGGCTGGAACCAGCTCCACCCGACGCGCCCGCACCCCCTGCTCGAGGGCGTCGCGGACGGCGAGCACGTCTACTTCGTCCACTCCTACTGGTGCGACGCGCCGGCCGAAGTCGTCCTGGCCGAGACCGACTATGGCCGCCGTTTCGCCGCCATCGTGGGGCGGGGGAACGTGCTCGGCGTCCAGTTCCATCCCGAGAAGAGCCAGGCCGTCGGGCTGCGGCTGATGGCGAACTTCGTCCGCGCCTTCGCGCGCGACCGCGCGGACGCCGCCGCCGGGAGGCGCGCATGATCGTGGTGCCCGCCATCGACCTGCGCGACGGCAAGGTCGTGCGGCTCAAGCAGGGCCAGCTCCAGGAGGAGAAGGTCTACGGCAGCGACCCGGTGGCGGTGGCGCGCCGCTGGGAATCCGAGGGCGCGGCCCGCCTGCACGTCGTGGACCTCGACGCCGCCGTGTCCGGCCGGCCGCAGTTCGACGTGGTCGAGAAGGTGATCGGGGCGGTCCGCATCCCGGTCGAGGTCGGGGGAGGGCTGCGGGTGCTGGAGACGGCGATGCGCTACCGCGACCGCGGGGCGGACCGCGTCATCTTCGGCACCGCCGCCGTGGCCGACCCCGGCGTGGTCCAGGAGGCGGCCCGGCTCTGGCCGGGGGCGGTGGCGGTGGCCCTCGACGCGCGCAACGGCAAGGTGGCGGTCGGCGGCTGGAAGGAGATCACGCGCGTGGACACGATCGAGCTGGCCCTGCGCGTCAAGTCGTGGGGCATCCAGCGGATCCAGTACACGGACGTCACGCGCGACGGCATGCTCACGGGGCCGAACCTGCCGGGGACGGAGGAGGTGGCGCGGAAGGTCCGCCTGGCCATCACCGCCGGCGGGGGGGTGTCCGTGCTGGACGACCTCACCCGCCTGGCCGACCTCGAGCCGCTGGGAGTGGACGAGGTCATCGTGGGCAAGGCCCTCTACGAGCAGCGCTTCACGCTGGCCCAGGCGCGCCACGCGCTCGAGGTCGCGGCGGCGGGGCCGGAGACGATATGACGCTGGCCAAGCGGCTCGTGCCCTGCCTGGACGTGGACCGCGGGCGCGTGGTCAAGGGCGTGAGGTTCGTGTCCCTCCGCGACGCCGGCGATCCCGTGGAGTGCGCCGCCCGCTACGACGCGGAGGGGGCGGACGAGCTGGTCTTCCTCGACATCACCGCCTCCTCGGACGCGCGGCCGATCGTGATCGAGATGGTCCGGCGGGTGGCCGACACCGTGTTCCTGCCCTTCACCGTCGGCGGGGGCGTGCGCTCGGTCGAGGACGCGGACGTGCTGCTGCGCGCGGGGGCGGACAAGGTGGCGGTCAATACCGCGGCCGTGAACGAGCCCCTTCTCCTGGAGCGCCTGGCCCGGCGGTTCGGATCGCAGGCGGTCGTGCTGGCGGTGGACGCCCGCGCGGTCCGCGGCGGAGGCGGCGGGCCGCCGCGCTGGGAGGTCTACGTGCGTGGCGGGCGGACGCCGACCGGCCGCGATGCGGTGGCCTGGGCGCGCGAAGGGGCGGAGCGGGGCGCGGGCGAGATCCTGCTCACGAGCATGGACCGCGACGGGACCAAGGACGGCTTCGACGTGCCGCTCAACCGCGCGGTGTCGGAGGCGGTGAGCGTGCCCGTGGTGGCCTCCGGTGGATGCGGGTCGGTCGAGCACATGGCGGAGGTCCTGACCGAGGGCAAGGCCAGCGCGGCCCTGGCCGCTTCCGTCTTCCACTTCGGCGAGATCCGCCTGGCCGACGCGCGCGCCCGGCTCCGCGCGGCCGGGGTCGAGGTCCGGGGATGAGCCTGACCGTGCCCGAGGGGCTGCAGTTCGACGCGGGCGGGCTCCTGCCCGTGGTCGTGCAGGACCACGCGAGCGGAGACGTGCTCATGGTGGCCTGGGCCAACGCGGAGGCCCTCGACCTCACCGCGCGCACCGGCCTCGCGCATTTCTGGAGCCGCAAGCGCGGCGCGCTGTGGAAGAAGGGCGAGACCTCCGGTCACCGGCTGCACGTGCGGGAGATCCGCCGTGACTGCGACGGCGACACCCTCCTCATGACCGCCGATCCCGAGGGGCCGACCTGCCACACCGACGCGCGGACGTGCTTCGGCGAGGACACTCCCACCGCGGCCGGCATCGTGGAGGATCTGGCGCGGGTGATCGCCCAGCGCGGGCGGGAGCGGCCGGACGGCTCCTACACCGCGCGCCTGATGGCGAAGGGCCTGGACCACAGCCTCAAGAAGGTCGGGGAGGAGGCCACGGAGGTGGTGCTGGCGGCCAAGGGCGAGTCGGACCGGCGCCTGGCCGAGGAGTGCGCCGACCTCCTCTATCACGTCCTGGTCGTCCTCGAGCAGCGGGGCGTCCGTCCGGCGGCCGTGCTCGACGTGCTGCGGGAGCGGAGGGGAGGCCGGCCATGAAGGGCCTCGGCTACGACGAGTACGACCGGCTGTCGCACGCGGGCGGCGTGGTGCCCGTGTTCCGCGAGATCCCGGCCGACTTCCTCACCCCGGTGTCGGCCTTCCTGGCCGTCTCCGCGCGCGCGGAGCGGGCCTTCCTGCTCGAGAGCGTGGTCGGGGGCGAGCGCATCGCGCGTTACTCGTTCCTCGGGCGCGACCCGGTGGCGACGGTCGAGGCGCACGGGACCGGCGTGCGCGTCCGCGGCGCGGAAGGGACGCGGCGCGTGGCCGGCGACCTCCTGGCCACGCTGCGGGAGGCCCTGGGGCGCACGGCGGCGGAGGTGCCCGGCCTGCCCCGCTTCACCGGCGGCGCCGTCGGCTATCTCACCTACGACGCGGCCCGGCTCTTCGAGCGGCTGCCCGACCGCCATGCGCAGGACGGGCGGCCGCTGGCCTCCTTCTCGATCTACCACTCGCTGGTCGCGTTCGACCACGTGCGCCAGCGGCTGGTGCTGATCGCGGACGCGGAGCCGGGGCGGCGCGCGGCGTTCGAGCGCGCGCAGGAGGTGCTGGACGCCCTGGAGGAGGACCTGCGCTCGTTCCGGCCGGGGGCGGCGCGTCCGGCCCCGTCCGTGGCCGTGGCCGATGACGACGGGAACGCCGACGGGCCCGCCTTCAAGGACGCCGTCCTCCGGGCCAAGGAGTACATCGCGGCCGGTGACATCTTCCAGGTCGTGCTCTCGCGCCAGCGCAGCGTCCCCTGCGCGGCCGACCCGTTCACGGTCTACCGCGCGCTGAGGATGGTGAACCCGTCGCCGTACATGTACTTCCTGAAGGAAGGGGCGACCACGGTGGTGGGCGCCTCGCCGGAGATGCTCGTGCGCGTGGAGGGGCGCCGCGTGGAGACGCGGCCGCTGGCGGGCACGCGGCCGCGCGGGGCCACCGCCGAGGAGGACGAGCGCCGCGAGAAGGAGCTGCTCGCGGACGAGAAGGAGCGGGCGGAGCACCTCATGCTGGTGGACCTGGGCCGCAACGACCTCGGCCGGGTGTGTCGCTTCGGGAGCGTCACCGTGCCCGAGCTGATGCGGATCGAGCGCTACAGCCACGTCGCGCACATCATGAGCTCGGTGGTGGGAGAGCTGGCCCCGGGCAAGGACGCCCTCGATGCGCTGGTGGCGACCTTCCCCGCGGGCACGCTCAGCGGCGCGCCCAAGATCCGGGCCATGGGGATCATCGACGAGCTGGAGCCGGTGCGTCGCGGCGTCTACGGCGGGACCCTCGGCTACTTCGACCTGCGCGGCAACGCCGACTTCTGCATCGCCATCCGCACCCTGCTCATCGAGGACGGACGCGCTACCGTGCAGGCGGGGGCGGGGATCGTGGCCGACTCGGACCCGGAGGCGGAGCTCTTGGAGACGAAGGCCAAGGCGGGCGCGATGATGGAGGCGCTCGAGGTGGCGAGGTCCCTGTGAGCGGGCGGGGGACGTCGGGCCGGCAGGTGCTGCTCGTCGACAACTACGACTCGTTCACCTACAACCTGTACCAGTACCTCGGCGAGCTGGGGGCGGAGCTGCGCGTCGTGCGCAACGACGAGCTCACCGCGGAGGCGGCGATGGCGCTGGGGCCGGACCGTATCGTGATCTCGCCGGGCCCCGGCACTCCCGACCAGGCCGGCATCACCCTCGACCTCATCCGCCGCGCCGCCGGCCGCGTCCCCGTGCTCGGGGTCTGCCTGGGCCACCAGGCCCTGGGCCAGGCCTTCGGTGGGCGCGTGGTGCGCGCGCCCCGGCTCATGCACGGCAAGACCTCCGAGATCCACCACGACGCGCGCACGGTGTTCGAGCGTCTCCCGGTGCCCTTCACGGCCACGCGCTACCACTCGCTGGTGGTGGCGCGCGACTCGGTGCCCGAGTGCCTGGAGGTGTCGGCCTGGACGGAGGACGGGGTCGTGATGGGGCTCCGCCACCGCGAGCACCCGCTGGAGGGAGTGCAGTTCCATCCCGAGAGCATCCTCACCACCGTCGGGAAGGACCTCCTTCGAAACTTCCTGGACGGCCCCCGGTGACGCGATGAAATCCTTCCTCTCCAAGCTCGCGCGCGGGGAACGCCTGACCGAGGAGGAAGCCGGGCAGGCCATGGGGACCATCATGGACGGCGAGGCCACGCCCGCGCAGATCGGGGCCCTCCTGGCCACGCTGGCCGTGCGCGGCGAGACCGAGGACGAGATCGTCGGCTTCGCGCGCACGATGCGGTCGCGCGCGGTGCCGCTCAAGGCCAGCGGCGCCGTGGACACCTGCGGGACGGGAGGAGACGGCGCGGGCACCTTCAACATCTCGACCCTGGCCTCCCTGGTGGTGGCGGCCTGCGGGGTGCCGGTGGCCAAGCACGGCAACCGGGGGTCCAGCGGCGGCTGTGGCAGCGCCGACGTGCTCGAGGCCCTCGAGGTGAAGATCGACGCGCCCGTCGAGACCGTGCAGCGCTGCCTGGACGAGGTCGGGTGGGCCTTCCTCTTCGCGCCGGGCTTCCACGCCTCCACGCGCCACGCGGTGGGGCCGCGGCGCGAGCTGGGCATCCGCACCGCGTTCAACCTCCTGGGGC
The DNA here is from genome assembly GCA_041481445.1 of Vicinamibacteria bacterium. Taxonomy (GTDB): domain Bacteria; phylum Acidobacteriota; class Vicinamibacteria; order Fen-336; family Fen-336; genus AA29. Next base: position 3,745 of record JBGPBV010000159.1, on the reverse strand, counting down.
CGCTCACCAACCCGGCGGTGCCGGAGGCGCAGGTGGTCGGGGTGCCGCGGCCCGAGCTGACGGAGTTCCTGGCCCGCTGCCTCCGTCGCCTGGGGGTGGCCCGGGCGTGGGTCGTCCATGGCTCCGGCCTCGACGAGATCTCGCTGTGCGGACCCACGCGGGTGACCGCGTTCGCGGACGGCGAGGAGCGGACCTTCACCGTCCGGCCGGAGGACGCCGGCCTGGAGGCCTGCCCGGCGGAGGCCCTCCGCGGCGGCGACGCCAAGGCCAACGCCGACATCGCGCGCGGCATCCTGGACGGCCGCCGCGGGCCGGCGCGGGACGTGGTCCTGCTCAATGCCGCCGCCGCCCTCGTGGTGGCGCGCCGGGCCGAGGACCTGCGGGCGGGAGTGGCCGCGGCCGCCCGCGCCCTCGATGACGGGCGCGCGCGCGCCCTGCTCGCCCGCGTGGTGAAGGCCTCGCGCGCATGAAGACCGGGGGCGTGCTGGCGCGGATCCTGACCCGCACGCGCGAGCGCGTGGCCGAGCGGCGCAAGGCCCATCCGCTCGATCCCGCCACCGTGCTGGCCCAGGCCGGCGGCCACCGGCCCTTCGCGGCCGCGCTGGGCGTGCCCGGCCAGGTGAACGTGATCGGCGAGTTCAAGCGCCGCTCGCCCTCGCGCGGGATCCTCCGCGAGGACCTGGGGCCGGCCCGGGTCGCGCAGGCCTACGAGGTGGGGGGAGCGGCCGCGCTGTCCGTGCTCACCGAGGAGCAGTTCTTCGGTGGCAGCGTGGAGGACCTCAAGGAGGCGCGGCAGGCGACGCTGCTGCCCACCCTGCGCAAGGACTTCCTCGTCGATCCCTACCAGGTGTGGGAGTCGCTGGAGATCGGCGCGGACGCCGTCCTGCTCATCGTGGCCGCGGTCGACGACGGCACCCTGCGCCACCTCTGGGCGGCGGTGAAGGAGGCGCGCCTGGAGGCCATCTTCGAGGTCCACGACGCCGACGACCTCCAGCGCGCGCTGGCCCTGGAGCCGGCCGTGGTGGGCATCAACAACCGCGACCTCCGGACGCTGGCGGTGGACATCCAGACCTCCCTCGACCTCGTCGAGCGCGTGCCCGACGACGTGATCGCGGTGGCGGAAAGCGGCCTGCGCGGATCGGGGGAGATCCGGCGGCTGCGCGACGCCGGCTTCGACGCCTTCCTCATCGGGGAGCACCTCATGCTCGCGGACGATCCGGGGGCCGCCCTCGAGCAGCTCCTCGAGGGCTGCGCGATCCCGCGCTCCTCGGCCCCCCGCGGCTCCGGCCGGGTGACGGTCAAGATCTGCGGCATCACCTCCGTGGAGGACGCGCGGGCGGCGGCGGTGGCGGGGGCGGACGCCATCGGGTTCGTGTTCTGGCCTGGTAGCCCGCGGGCGGTGGATCCGGCCGCGGCCCGCGCCATCGCGGCCACCCTGCCTCCCTTCGTCGCGCGCGTGGGCGTGTTCGTGGACGCTCCTCCGGACCAGATGCGGGCCATCGCGGACGAGGTCGGCCTCGACCTCGTGCAGCTCCACGGCGACGAGACGCCGGAGGCGGTGGCCCGGGCCCCGCGCCGGGCGGTGAAGGCGGTGCGGGTGGGTCCCGGCTTCCGCCCCGAGGAGGCGCTGCGCTACGACGGGGCGGCGGCCGCGCTTCTCCTCGACACCCGCGTGGACGACGGCGGCTCCCCCGGCGGGACCGGCCGCACGTTCGACTGGTCGCTGGTGCGCCGCGTGCGCGAGGGCACGTCGTTCCTCCTCCTCGCCGGCGGGCTGACTCCCGACAACGTCGAGCAGGCCATCGCCGCCGTGCGGCCGGACGGCGTCGACGTCTCCAGCGGCGTGGAGTCCGCCCCGGGCCGCAAGGACCCGGCCAAGGTGCGGGCGTTCGTGGACGCGGTGCGGGGGCGGCGGTGAGGCCGGACGCCTCCGGCCGCTTCGGGCCCTACGGCGGGCGCTTCGTCCCCGAGATCCTGATGGAGCCCCTGCGCGAGCTGGAGGCGGCCTACGAGGAGGCCCGGCGCGACCCCGCGTTCAAGGCCGATCTGGCCGCGCGCCTGCGCGACTACGTCGGCCGGCCCACGCCCATCACGGCCGCGGAGAGGCTCTCGGCCGGGCTGGGCTGCCGCGTCTTCCTCAAGCGCGAGGACCTGTGCCATACCGGCGCCCACAAGATCAACAACGCGCTCGGTCAGGGGCTGCTCGTGAAGAGGATGGGCAAGACGCGCGTGGTGGCGGAGACGGGGGCCGGCCAGCACGGCGTGGCCACCGCCACCGTGTGCGCCCTCCTCGGCCTCGAGTGCGTCGTCTACATGGGCACGGAGGACATGGCGCGCCAGGCGCCCAATGTCCAGCGGATGCGCCTCCTCGGCGCCGAGGTCCGCGGCGTGGCCAGCGGCGCCTGCACCCTCAAGGACGCGATCAACGAGGCCATGCGCGACTGGTCCACGAACGTGCGCAGCACGCACTACCTGCTGGGCTCGGTGCTGGGCGCGCACCCCTACCCGATGATGGTGCGCGACTTCCACGCCGTGATCGGCGAGGAGGCGCGCGCGCAGATGGTCGGCCAGCACGGGGGACCGCCCGACTTGCTCGTGGCCTGCGTGGGCGGGGGATCGAACGCGATCGGCCTCTTCTACGCGTTCCTGGCCGACCCGGTGGAGATGGTGGGCGTGGAGGCGGGAGGACGCTCGTCCCGGCCCGGCGACCACGCCGCGCGGTTCCTGGGGGAGGGCGCGGCGGTGGGGGTGCTCCACGGCACGCGCACGTACCTGCTGCAGGACGAAGCCGGGAACGTCCTTCCGACGCATTCCGTCTCCGCCGGACTGGACTACCCCGCGGTCGGACCCGAGCATGCATGGCTGCGCGACGAGGGCCGTGTCCGCTACGATGCCGCCACCGACGAGGAGGCCCTCCGCGCGTTCCATCGGCTGTCGGAGACGGAAGGGATCATTCCGGCCCTCGAGTCGTCACACGCGGTGGCCTGGGTCATGAGGGAAGCCACCTCCCTGAAAGGCAAGCGGGTCCTCGTGAATCTGAGCGGGCGAGGGGATAAGGACCTGGGGATACTCGACAGCCGCGCGGATGCTGCGCCGCATCCGCGCGATCAGGGTAGAGCATGAGCCGAATCTCCGACCGTCTGGCGGCGGTGCGCCGGGCGGGCCGAAAGGCATTCGTCGCCTTCCTGACGGCCGGGGATCCGTCGCTCGACCGAACCGTCGACGCCGCGATCGCGCTCGACGGAGCGGGCGTCGACGTCATGGAGCTCGGCGTGCCGTTCTCGGATCCGCTCGCGGACGGGCCCGTGATCCAGCGCGCCTCCGACCGCGCCCTGCGCAAAGGGACGCGGCTGGCCGACGTGCTCGATGTCGTGCGCAGGATCCGGGCGCGGAGCGACATGCCGCTGCTGCTCTTCAGCTACTTCAATCCGATCCTGCGCTACGGCCCCGAGGTCCTCACCCGCGACGCCAAGGACATGGGCGCGGACGGCGTGCTCGTGACCGACCTGCCGCCGGAGGAGGCGGAGGCCTGGATCGGCGTCGCCCGCGGCGCCGGCCTCGACACGGTGTTCCTGGCCGCCCCCACCAGCCCCGACGAGCGGCTGCGGCGGGTGGCGGAGGCCTCGCGCGGGTTCGTGTACGCGGTCAGCCGCACGGGCGTGACCGGGGAGCGGGACGCGATCTCCTCCGACGCGGAGCCCCTCGTGCGGAGGATCAAGGCGCTGACCGCGGAGCCGGTCGTGCT
>JBGPBV010000158.1:0-15396 GCA_041481445.1 Vicinamibacteria bacterium | reverse complement strand
GGAATCGACAATCTCGTACCGGCCGAGGCCGAACGTCGCGTTCTTGCCGACGTGGGTCCACTGTCCGAACACGAGGAACGGCCAGAGCCCGTCCAGCGGACCTTCGTAGACGGCCTCGCCCACGAGCCCGCCCAGCGTCATCCGCCGGTCCTGCCGCGACGAGTATCGCGTCCAGTCCTCCCAACGTGTCCGGTCCTCGACGAGTCGGACCGCCTTCGCCCGCTCGATGAGATCGACGAAATCGAGGTCCAGGCGGACGCCGCAGTGGAAGAGAGCGAGAGAAGACAGGCGGCCCAGCAGGCGGCGGAAGACGACGTGGAACTCGGGATGACGGACCCAGTCTCCCTCGTGCTTGAGTCTGGTGTAGGTCAGGAAGCGTAGAGTGACCGGGCCACTTGGGGGGGCAAGGTCCTCACACGTGCCCAGGCTGACCGACACATCGTGCGACCGCACGACGTTGTCCTCGTCTCTGTAGACGGGAGTCGGCGGCCCCCCGAAGGGATCCACGGCCTCGATCCGCCGCAGAGCGACGGGATGCCGGCCGCGTCCGAGAGCGCGCAGCTCGCGGAGCGTCACGACGAAGTGGGGAAAGAATTCTCGCGCGCGGCCGATCAGTGTGAGATCGAACGCCACCTCGTCCCCGGCGCGATACGCGCGGCGTGCGGCCGGTGCCGGACCGATGACGAACGGCCGTGGGATGTCGTCGAGGTTGCTGAGGGCGGCCGCGTCCGGCGGCGGCGCGGGCTCGAAGACCTGGTGGTAGGGGCACGCCTCCGGCGCCGGGCACTGGCCGCCCTGGGGCGCGAGGCAGGCGATCCTCCGGAACACGTGCCCGAAGGCCCCGCGCAAGGTGGATCCGAGATAGCTCGGCAGGTCGAGGGCTTCGATCGCCTCCAGGCCGATCCGATACCGCGCCAGCCGCAGATCCCCGGAGGACGACGCCATGGAAGGGGCTGCCGCTGCTGGGCCCTCGGGTTGGGGCACCCGGAACATGTGGCTCCGAAGTAGGCGCAGATCGTAACCTCGGGCGGGGCTGGCCGGGTCCGTTTTCGACCGTTGTCGTGAAAGAATCTCAGGACGTGAAGATCTACACCAAGGCCGGCGACACCGGCCAGACCGGGCTCATCGACGGCTCGCGCGTGGCCAAGGACGACCTCCGCGTCGCCGCCTACGGAGAGGTCGACGAGCTGAGCGCGACGCTCGGCGTGGCCCGCGCCCACGCCGCCGACCCCGCCGTCCGCGGCCTGCTCCACGACGTCCAGAAGGACCTCTTCGCGCTGGGGGCGCAGCTCGCGGACCCCCAGGCGCTCATCGGGACGCGCAAGCTCAAGGCGGCGGTGAGCGAGGCCCAGGTCGAGGCCCTCGAGCGCGCCATCGACGTGCGCGAGGCCACGATGCCGGCCCTGAAGGCCTTCCTCCTCCCGGGGGGCGCTCCCGCCGGCGCGTTCCTCCATCTCGCGCGCACGGTGTGCCGCCGGGCCGAGCGCTCGGCGGTGTCGCTGGCGGCCCGGGAGAAGGTGGACCCGCTGGTGCTCTCGTACCTCAACCGTCTCTCCGACCTGCTCTTCGTCCTCGCCCGCGAGGCCAACCTCCGCGCGGGAGAGGCCGAGGAGCGCTGGTGAGCGCCGTCCCCCTGCGCGCCTCCGTGCGCGAGGAGCTGCGCCGCCACGGGGTGGCCATCGGGCGCGACGAGACGGCCGCCGTCCTCCGCGAGCGCCTCAACGACGTCTATCTCTCCGAAGTGCGCGAGCTGCGCGACCGCCAGGTGCGGGGCGAGATCCCGCGCCGGGAGTATGCCGCCCACGTGGCCGCTCTCCGCGACCGCTTCCCCCTGCTCGGCCTGCCTCTCGCGCTCTGGGACGAATAGGTGACGACGGCCCGCGAGGCCGCCCTCGCCGCCACCGTCACCGCCGCCACCCTCGGCCTCCAGGCCGCACGCCATCTCGACGACATCCGGTCCTACCACGCGCCCCCGCTGCCCGCGTTCGACGCGTTCGCATACGTCGCGATGGCGGAGCACCCCACGATCTTCACGGTCATGCCCTGGGGACATCGGATCCTGACTCCGTGGATCGCGCACGCGATCCCCGGCGGTCCCTCCATCGCCTTCCCGGTCGTGACCCTGGGCGCCTTCGCGCTGGCCGGTCTTCTGTTGTATGCGTTCCTGCGGCGCCTCGGCGCCCGGCCGTGGGCCGCCGCCCTGGGCACGGCCGCCTTCGCGCTCTCGCCGCCCACAGGCGAGCTGATCGCCGCCCCCTTCCTGGTCGAGCCCCTCGCCTGCGCGCTCCTGATCGCGCTCCTCCTCGCGCTGGAGATGGACCTGGACGTGGCCGTGCTCGTTCTCCTCGCTGTCCTGGGCATCTGGGCCAAGGAAGCCGTGGTCGTGTTCCTGCCCGTGGTGTGCTTCGCGCGCCGGCAACGCCGCCCGCGCGCGTGGCGCGACGGGGCGGTCGTGTTCGCATCCGCGGTAGTCGCGGCCGCGCTCCTGCACGTGGCCTGGACGCCGGGCATGCATACGCCGCTTCCGGACCTCGGTCCCGAACGCTGGCACCTGATCGGGGCCAGCATGGCCGCCGAGCCCGGGCGCTGGCTGGGGGTGCTCGCGCTGGGCGGGCTGGGACCGGCCGCGATCGCCGGCGCACTCCGGCTCCGCGCGCGGCCCTACCTCGGTCGTTACGCGTGGATCGTGGCCGGCACCTTTGCCCAGCCCCTGCTCGCCCAATACGCGATCCACCAGGTGGTCGGCGAGATGAACCGGTACCTGCTCTACGCCGTTCCCGCGCTGGTGCCGCTGGCCCTGATCGCGCTCGACCGCGTGGTGCCGGTCTTCGACGCGCCCCCGCCCGCGACTGCCGCTCCGCGCCTCCTCGGCCGCCTCGCCGCCGCCGCCACCGTGGTCGCCCTCGTCTTCCCCCTCGCCGTCCTGGACCGCTACCGGCGCCTCGACCTCCAGGGCCGGCGGGACGGGCTCTACATCCTCGGGTTCTGCCGCGGCACGCTCAACACGGCGCGGAAGCTGCGGGACGGAGCGGCCGTGCTCCTGAAGATGGACGAGCGCCGCTTCACCCCCCAGGGCTTCGAGGCCGAGGAGTTCGAGCGGATGCGCTGGTTCCTGCGCGACGGCTGGGGGCCGGCGCCCTGGTACGGGACGGAGGAGGCGCTCATGCAGTCCGACCGCGCCACCCTCGTGCTGCCGTGCCTCACGCCCGCCCCGATCGAGATCACGCTGGCCCTGAGCGCGGCCACGGAAACGCCGCTGAGGCTCTCCGTCAACGGGCGTCCGATCGGCGAAGGGCTCGTGTCCACGGCGCGCACCCGCCTGCGCTTCGAGGTGCCCGCGGACGCGCTCTTCCGCGGCGACAACATGGTCGCGCTGGACGTGACGGGCGTTCTGGCCGCCCACCCCCGGCTCTACGCGGTCGCCTACTCGCCTATTCCCCGATCACCTTGATGTCGTGTGGGACTTCATGTCTGTACGCCTCCCTCCAGTACCCCTCGCACGGCCTCGAACACGCGGGCCGCGATGTCGCGGCTCACCCCTTCGCGCACCGCGCCGCAGGCCACCGTCCGCGAGGGGCCGCCGGCCAGGTACAGCACGACGTCCCACCGCTCGCGGCCCTCGAAGGGCTCGGCCAGGGGAGGCTCGGGCAAGGCGCTCCCCGGGCGGGCGGCCACCGCGATCACCCCGAGGTTGAGCACGAGGCGCGCTCCCTGGAGGACGGACTTGGCGGCGTCCCCGCCCGGCCAGTAGAATCCGGCGTGGTCCTCGGCGAAGAAGCCGAGCGTGCCGTCGGACGACGGCAGCTCGGCCACGATGCGGCGCCCTCGGGCCTCCTCCTCCCGGCGCGCGTCCTCGCGCGAGACCTTGGCCCAGCGCAGGCCCATGGACAGGCGGAAGAGCGACCACAGGAGGGCGAGGAGGGCCAGGACGGCGAGGGCCTTGATCCACATGCGGGCGGGATCGTCATTGTAATGCCCTGATGCCCTCGAAATTCCTGGAGCCCGAGCCGGCGAAGCGGATGGCCGAGCACCGCTACGAGTTCCGGGCCAAGCCGCTCGGCGGGCGGGTCGTCCTCGTGCCCGGGGGCGCGGGTGGCCTGGGCGCCGCGATCACGGCGCTGCTCCTGCAGGAGGGCGCGCTGCCCGTCGTGGGATATCGCTCGCACCGCGGGCGGGCGCTGGCCTTCCAGCAGAAGCTGCAGGATGCCTACGGGGGGCCGATCGCCCTCGTGGAGGGCGACATCGGCGACCCTGCCGTCCGCGCTCGCTACCTCCAGGCCGCGCTCGACATCAAGGGCGAGCTCTACGGTCTGGTGGCGCTGCCCGGCGACCCCGCGCGGGTGAAGCCGGAGGACCTCGGGGCGGAGGCCCTGCGCGCCTCGTTCGCGGCGAACTACGAGGCGCCCGTCCTCCTCGCGCGCGCGGCGGCGGAGCGGATGGTCCGCCAGGGCACCAAGGGCGCCATCGTGCTCATCTCGAGCATGCAGGGCGTGCACCCGTTCGAGGGGAGCCTGGCCTACGCGGGCCCCAAGGCCGCCCTCGTGCACGCCGCCCGCATCCTGGCCAAGGAATACGGCGGGCCGGCGGACATCCGCGTCAACGTCGTGGCCCCCGGGGTCACCATCGCGGGCATGGCCCGCGCGTCGGTCGACGCCGGCAAGTACGACCCCTACGTGGAGCGCGGCGTGATCCCGCGCTTCGGCCGCCCGGAGGACGTGGCGAAGGTGGTGCGCCTGCTCCTCGAGCCCGACTCCTACCTCACCGGCCAGGTGATCACGGTCGACGGCGGGCTCACCCTGCGGCGCGATCGGCTCTAGCCTGCGACCGGTCGCGCCCCGTCCGGCGCCCTTCTCAGTGCCTCTGGTCGTGCGAGACCGTCACGTTCACCGAAGTGTGCGACGAGTTGGCCTTCGTGTCCTGGCAGGTGATGGTCGTGGTGTAGATGCGGCCGGTGCCGCCGCCCGCGCGCTCGGAGCGGAGCTGGACCTGGTGGGTGCTCACCACGAGCCAATCCGGAGCGGTGTTGCCGTCCCCCAGGCCGTTGACCGGCTCGTTGCTGATCACGTCGAGGCCGCAGGTGATCGCGGGCAGGGGGTCGCAGTTGTCCGTCACCGTGTAGTCGATGGCGACGTCACGCATCTTGTGGTTCGGCGGCCAGAGCTCGTCGGGTACGGCGGCGGCGCCGGTGATCTTGGGCGGCTCGACGTCGTTCACGGTGATGGCCTGCGCGCAGGCCTGGGAGTTGCCACCGCCGTCCGTCGCCGTCCACGTGATGTGCGTCGAGCCGACGGGATAGGGATCGGTCAGGAGCAGGCCGTCGTCCCGTACCCCGACCACCGTCGTCGAGCAGCCCTCTGCGTCCACCACCGGCGTGCCCGGGTTCACCACCGCCGAGCACAGCCCCGGATCGTTCGGGGCGACGATCCCCGCCGGACAGGTGATGCTCACGAGGCCCTTCCCGAGGCCGGAGGCGGAGACCGTCACCGTCGGCCGCAGCGGGTCGTTGCTGGAGATGGTCAGGGTGGCCACCTTCGGGCCGCGGCTCGTGGGGTTGAACCGGCCGTCGAAATCGTGGCAGGTCCCGGCGGTGATGGTCACCGGGTAGGCCGCCGGCACCGAGAACTGTGAGCTGGACGAGGCGATCCCGCTGACCACGAGGTCCGTGAAGCCCGTGTTGCACACGTGAAGGCTGGCGTGGCCGGTGGCGCCGGCGCAGGTGGCCGGGAAGCCCAGGCTGGCCGGGCTCTCGATCCGGGGCACGCAGCAGACCAGCTCCGAGCGGAAGAAGGTGTCGATGTCGGTCGGGGAGCCGATGCCGGTGGTGGGGGCGGTCGCGGAGGCCCAGGCGATGTCGAACCGGCCCGTTCCGCAGGCCACGCCGTTGTAGTCGCCGTACTTGGGTGAGCCGCGCTGGGCCGCGCACTGCTCGCTGCCCGGACAGGCGGTCTGGTTGAAGTCGCAAGGCTGGCGGGAGGAGGCCGCGGAAGGGCTCAGGCAGCGGCTGTTGCCGTCGATCTCGCCAGGCTCGCAGCAGATGCCGCCGATCTGGGGCTGCACCGAGCACGACTCCGAGTCGCTCGGCTGGTCCACCGCGGAGGGCCAGCTCTGGGTGCTGCCGGTGGCCGCGCCCGCCTCGCATTGCGCGTCGGCGGTGTTCGAGTCGTTGACCTGGAGCTCGGGCCCCGCGACCAGGTTCCCTCCGCCGTCCAGGAAGGCGCTGGCCCGGAAGAGGTCGGTCAGGCTGTTGTTGGAGACGGTGGTCCCCCCCGCGCTGGCGTTGCGCCGGTCGTACCAGGCGACGTGGGCGGTGCCGCCGAGGGCGCAGACCCAGGGCATGAACCGCCGCCCCGTCACGTTCGCGTTGATCCTCACCGTCCGGGTGGGGTCTCCCGCGTTCCAGGTCACGCCCAGGTCGGGCGAGTCCTGGACGATGACGTTCTCGTTGCAGGTCTGCTGGTTCGCGCAGCTCGGAAACCCGCCGCCGCCGGGGTTGGTGTTGATCGCGTAGGCCACGTAGACGTGGTTCGCGTTCGTGTCGTCCACGGCCGCGATCGGGCTGGAGAGGGTGTTGCGGAGGTTGCAGCGGTCGAGGCCGGGCGTCGGACAGGCGACGTCGGTGATGCCGCCGACGACGGTGACCTGGGCCGCCGCCACCATCGGGTTCTGGTTCGCGGCGCAGGAGTTGAACCGGCGCAGCATGATGTTGCCGCCGCTGCGGTAGACGACGTAGACGTTGCCGTCCTGGCCGGCGGTCACGCGCGGAAAGTCGCCCCCCGTGAAGAACCCGTTCGTGCTCCAGGTCGTCCCGCCGTCGACCGAGCAGACGATGCCCCAGTTCCCGTCCAGGTGCCGCCAGGCCGAATACACCTGGTCGCCGGTCCCGGTCGTGTTGACGCGATCGGCCGCGATGTGCTCCTGGTCGGGGAAGGTCGCGCCACAGCCCGGATCTCCGGCCGTGTTGCAGGTATAGGCGTTGCCCCGGAACGTGAAAGAGGAGCCGCCGTTGGTGGAAACCCGTACGTCGGTGGAGTTGCCGTTGATGTTGGCGGCGTAGAACGTCCCGTTCGCTCCCCCGCTCTGGCCCCAGGCCAGGGAGGGGTCGTTGCTCACGGCGATGGCGGAATTGGCCCAGGTGGCTCCGCCATTGCTCGAGAAGCTGTAGGCGCCGTTGGTGCCGATCACCAGGTTGCGCCCGTTGCCGGAGACCGCGACCTCGATCTCGCTGTCGCGGCCGCCTCCGCTCGTGACGGGCACCGTCTGGCCCGCGGCCGTGCCGGTGCGGGCACCCGCGATCGCCTCCTCGTCGTCAGGGGGGCGCCGAACCTGGAGGAGCGAGACCGGGCGCCCCGGCACCACGCCGCGACGCAGGCCCTCCAGCTCCTGCTCCCTTTGCGCCGGATCCTGCGGCCGTGGCGCGACCAGGCTTCGGCCCACCGCCTTCACCCGCGCCACCAGCGTCGGCGCCGCGTCGCGCGGGAGCCAGCTCTCGATGCGGACGAGCCGCTGCTCCACCGCGACCGCGGTCGTCATCACCAGGATCGGCTCGCCTTCGCGGAGCGCGCCTTCCTCCTCCCCCGCCCTCACGTCGCCGGGGGCGGGTCGCGCCTGGACGTATTGCCTCTCCAGGGCCGGCCAGCCCCCGATCTCGAGGTACGTGGCCTCCGCGGGCTGCTCCAGCGCGATCTCCCTGAGCCGCCGCACGGCCTCCGCGTGGTCGGCGCGCCCTTCGACGTAGACCGAGACCTGCGTGAGGTTCCCTCGCGCGGCCGGACCGAGGCCAGCCAGCCGGGCGGCGGAGAGGCTGAGGAGCCGGTCGAAGCCCGAATAGCGTGCGTGCGACCAGCCGGCCGGGTAGCGAAGGCTCACGCCGTCGACGGCGAGGGTCGAGCGCTTCTCCTGAGCGGCGCCCGGGGGCGCGGCGACGACCACGATCAGGCAGGCGACGGCGGACGTTCGAAAGAGGGTTCTGGAAAGCTGAGAGTTCATCCGATCACTCCGGCGGCGACGGGGACGCCCCCTCCGCGGGTGAGAGGTCCCGCGGCGGGCTGAGCGCGTGGATCGAAAGAGCGGAGTTGCGCGGGAGGATGACACCCCTCGAGCGAGGCTGTCAATCCATTCCCACCCTCAGCGCCGCGCCACGAGCGGCGGCCCTCCGTCGTCCAGGCCCTCGACGTCGAGGCGACGGCGGCGGGCGGCGCGCCATTCGGCCCGGGCCAGGCCGGCGTGGTAGGCGGCGCGGTCGGGCTCGGCGCGGACGGCCTCTCCGTAGCGTCGGACGGCCTCGTCCCAGTCGCCGCGCCGAACGGCGGCGTAGGCCGCGTCCGCGGCGGTCAGGCCCGCCAAGGGGCGCACCGCCTCGTCCGGACCGTAGAGGAAGACCTCGACGACGCCGAGCGGCGGGCCGGCGTCCTGGAAGATCAGGCGCACTTCGCTCGCGCGCGTGCCCGGCAGCACGACGGCCAGGAGCGCCTGCCGTCCGGCGCGCGGCGCCCCGTTCACCCACTGCAGCGTGTGGCTCATCGGACCGCTTTTGACCATCGCCCCGTCCGCCTCGCACACCCATTGCGCCCCGAGCGGCGTCGGATCGAGGGGGACCTGGAGGACGAGCGCGGACAGCCGCCGCGGCGGCACGCGCACCACGAGCCCCGATCCGCGGGCGATCCCCTGCGGCGAGGTCCAGGCGGTACGGGGGTCGCGGTCGCGCACGGCCGCGGGGAGGAGGGTCCCGTCGAGCGCGCGGACCTCGATCTCGGCCGCGGGGACCGGCCGGGCCTCGTCGTAGGGAGGCCGGAAGGCGCGGAACACGCTCATCTCCGCGGCCACGTCCTCGTGCCATTGGCCGCCGAGACGGCCCATCAGGTCCCGGAAGCCGCCGGCCCGCGGCATGCCCCGCGAGAGGCGCGCGGAGAGCACCCAGGCCGCGCGCGGATCGAGGTCCACCTCGTCGCGGAAGCGCAGGGGATCGCCGGGGATCCGCTCGTTCCAGGCCTGGCTGGCCAGCACGCCTTCGCCGGACTCGACGGGCAACCGCGCCGCGAACTGGAGGCTCGCGTAGACGCTCGACACTCCCGCCCGGCGGAGGCTGGCCAGCACGGGCTCGAGCGACGGGACCTGCCAGACGTCCCGGGCGTGCGCGGGGTCGCGCCATCGCGTGACGAGGACGTGCTCGCCGAGGAGCCACGGGCCGGACACCCCGAGCGCCGCCGCCACCGCCAGCCACGGCCGGCGCGCTCCCGCCCGTGCGATGCCGGTGCCGGCCAGGGCGAGGACGGGCACGGTCAGGCCGTAGAGGTACCGCACCTCGTCGGCGCCCGTGCGGCGGCTCAGCGCGAACCCCGCCGCCAGCGCCGCGCCCCATCCGATCAGCGGCAATGCGCGCCGCCATGCGGGCGCCATCACGCCCACCACCGTCGCCGCGACCAGCGCGAGCCCGAGGAGGAGGGTGGCCGCCGCCGGCAGCGCCGCCCGCTCGGGACCGTCGACGACCAGCGGCACCTGGAGGCCGAAGAGGCCGGCGGCGGCGTGAACGAGGTCGCCCAGTCCCACCGCCCACAACCAGCGCGGTCGCAGGTCCGTCACCGGGCTGGAGGCGGCGGCCCCGACCGCGCGCGCTATCGCCAGCGGCGACGCGCCGAGAAGGAGGCCGGCCACGAACGCCGCGAAGCCGCGAGGGGTCGGCCGCCAGCCAGCGATGCAAAGCCCCAGGACCGCGCCCGCCAGCGCGGGGACGGCGAGCATGGAGTCCCAGATCGCGAGCCCGCAGACGAGGCCGAGGGCCGCCGCCTCCGGCCACGCCCGCGGAGGTGCGTCGTCGTCGAGGTCCTTCAACCCCGCCCGCACCGGGATCGCCACCATCAGCGGGATCAGGAAGTTCGGCGTCGGCCCCGTCGCGGCCATGAGGGCCATGTACGGCGTGCCGACCGCGGCCAGCGCGCCCGCCGCCACCGCCGCCGTGCCCCCGCCGCGCCGGCCCGCGAGCACGGCGATCGCGGCCACGAGGAGGACGCCGCCGACGGCCTCGTACACGCGGAAGACGGCATGGGCACCGGCCACGATCAGACCCGGGGCCAGGAGGTACGTGTCGAGGGTGCCGTTGTAGGGCTGGTTCCAGAGGATCGTGGAGAGCTCGCCGCCGAGGACGTGTCGCGCCATCAGGAGGGGGATGGCGTCGTCGTTGGAGACGGGCAGGGACCACGTCACCAGGTGCAGGGGCAGGCGGGCGGCGAGGAGGAGAGCCACGATCCCCGCCGCCGCCAGCCGTGGCCGGCGGTCGGCCCACATAGGAGCCGGAGTCTGGCTCAGCGTGCGACCGCACACAACGCGGGCGGCGGCGTTTGACCCGGGGTGGCCTCCTGGCTACCCTGGCGGGATGACCGCTCGCCGCATGATCGTCCTTCCCGTCGCCCTCGTGCTCCCCCTCGCCCTGCTGGCCGCCTGCTCCCGTGTGCGCTCGGCGCCGGCTCCGGCCGCCGCGGAGGGGGGCGACCAGGCCGTGGTCGCGCGCGTGAACGGCCAGGGCATCACGAAGAAGGAGATGGACGTGCGCGCGGCGAGCACCCTCGAGCGGCTCCGGGACGAGGAGTACGAGGCGCGCCGCAACGCCCTGGAGGAGCTGATCACGGAGCGGGTCCTCGACGGCGAGGCCGCGGCCCAGAAGATCTCGCGCGACGAGCTCGTGCGCCGCGAGGTCGAGGCCAAGGTGGCGCGTCCGAGCCCGGCCGAGATCGCCGACCTCTACGCGCGCAACAGGGACCGCGTGGGCGGACGGAGCCTGGCCGAGATGACGCCGGACATCGAGAAGTCCGTGGTCCAGCAACGGTCGGCGGAGCGGGCGGAGTCCTACGTGGACGGGCTGCGCAAGAAGGCCCAGGTCCAGATCGCGCTGGTCCAGCCGCGCTCGGAGGTCCCGATCCCGGCGGACGCGCGCAGCCTGGGGCCGGCGACGGCCCCGGTCACGATCGTGGAGTTCTCGGACTACCTCTGCCCCTACTGCCAGAAGGCCCAGGGCATCGTGGACGAGGTGCTGGCCAGGAACTCGGGCAAGGTGCGCTTCGTCCACCGCGACTTCCTGCTCGGCCGGCCCCGCTCGATGGCGGTGGCGCGGGCGGCGCAGTGCGCGGCCGACCAGGGCAAGTTCTGGGACTACCGCCACGGCCTCCTCGTGGGCCCGGGCGACTGGAGCGACCAGGACCTCCTCCGGCGCGCGGCACCCCTCGGCCTGGACCGCGGCTCCTTCCAGGCCTGCCTCTCCTCGGACAGGCACGACCGCGCGATCCTCGACTCCTCGGAGGAGGGCACGCGCCTCGGCGTCCACTCCACCCCGACGTTCTTCGTGAACGGCCGCCGCGTGAGAGGCGTCCGCACCGTCGACCAGCTCCAGGAGATCATCGACTCCGAGATCAAGCCCGGCAGCTAGCGCGATTTCCGCTTGACGCTCGCAACTGCGGGTCCCACAATGGTCTTCTCGCGCCATCGCGCGAAGGAGGTGGCAGGAAGAGTTGCAAACCGAGCTCCGGGCCTGGACAGTCAAGGACTCCCTCGAGCTGTACAACGTCGAAGGCTGGGGTCGGGACTTCTTCTCCATCAACGACGCCGGCCACGTCCAGGTCACCCCCGCCGGACCCGGGTCGCACCCGATCGACCTCAAGGAGCTCGTCGACGACCTCCGTGAGCGCGGCCTGAACCTCCCCATCCTCATCCGCTTCTCCGACATCCTCCGCACCCGCGTCGAGCAGCTCTGCGGCTCCTTCCAGCAGGCCATCGCCGAGAACGACTACAAGGGCACCTATCGCGGCGTCTATCCGATCAAGGTCAACCAGCAGCGCCACGTCGTCGAGGAGCTGATCGAGTACGGCCGGCCCTTCAACCTCGGCCTGGAGGCGGGCAGCAAGCCGGAGCTGCTCGTGGCCCTCGCGCTGCAGGAGAACCCGGAAGCGCTGATCATCTGCAACGGCTACAAGGACCGCGCCTACATCGAGACGGCCCTGCTCGCCCAGAAGCTGGGGCGCAAGGTCATCATCGTGGTGGACCGGGTGGCGGAGGTCGAGACCATCGTCCACGCCAGCCGCGACCTCGGGATCAGCCCGATCATCGGAGTGCGCGCCCGCCTGTCGACCCGGGGGGCGGGCAAGTGGGTGGAGTCCACCGGCGACCGGTCGAAGTTCGGCCTCACCACCAGCGAGCTCGTCGACACCGTCGAGAAGCTGCGCGGGGTGGGGATGCTCGACTGCCTGCAGCTCCTGCACTTCCACATCGGCTCGCAGATCACGGCCATCCGCGCCATCAAGGACGCCCTGCGCGAGGCCAGCCGCATCTTCGTCGAGCTGCACGGCCTGGGCGCGCCCATGCGCTACCTGGACTGCGGGGGCGGGCTGGGCGTGGACTACGACGGCAGCCAGACCAACTTCCACTCGTCGGTGAACTACACGCTGCAGGAGTACGCGGCGGACATCGTGAGCCAGGTGGCGGAGGCCTGCAACGCCAAGGGGGTGCCCCACCCCGACATCGTGACCGAGTCCGGGCGCGCGCTGACCGCCCACCATTCCGTCCTGGTGTTCAACGTCCTCGACAGCAACCTGATGCTGCTGGGCCAGGTCCCGGAGACGCTGGCCAAGGACGAGCACCGCGTGATCCAGCAGCTCTACGAGACCTACCAGGGCGTGTCGCGGAAGAACTTCCAGGAGGCCTACCACGACGCCCTGACCCTCAAGGAGGAAGGCATCACCGCCTTCAACCTCGGGATCCTCGACCTCAAGGCGCGCGCGCGCGTCGAGCAGCTCTTCTACGCCTGCATCGAGAAGATCCTCAAGATCGTGCGCGACCTGCCCTACGTGCCGGACGAGCTGGAGGGGCTGGAGAAGCACCTGGCCGACACCTACTACTGCAACTTCTCGCTCTTCCAGTCCCTGCCCGACCACTGGGCCGTCCGCCAGCTCTTCCCCACCATGCCCATCGACCGGCTGAACAAGATGCCGACGCGCCGCGCGATCCTGGCCGACCTCACCTGCGACAGCGACGGCAAGATGGACGAGTTCATCGACCTGCGCGACGTCAAGCACTACCTCGACGTGCACCCGCTCAACGGCGAGCCCTACTACGTCGCCTCCTTCCTCACCGGCGCCTACCAGGAGATCCTGGGCGACCTGCACAACCTGTTCGGGGACACCGACGCCGTGCACGTCCGCCTCCAGGACGACGACTACGGGGTCGAGCACGTGGTGGAGGGCGACTCGGTGGCGGAGGTGCTCTCCTACGTGCAGTACTCGAAGGACGACCTCATGTCGCGGGTGCGACGGGCGGCGGAGGCGGCCCTGCGCGACCGCAAGCTCACCCCCACGGAATCGGGCCGCCTGATGAGGCGGTACGAGGAAGCGCTCGAGGGCTACACCTACCTCACCGTGAACACCTAGGTTCGCGGGGGCAGGGTCACTCCGCGGCCGCGCACTCGACGACGGGAGGCGCGGCCAGGCCGCGAGCGGGAGCGAACAGCCAGACCTCCGGGCCGAGCCTCGGATCGATGAAGGGGTCCCGGCAGAAGTGGGCGACGGGCGTCCACCCGGAAGCCTCGTCCGGCGGCACCGCGGTCGCGAACACGCGGCGCCCTTCCGCCTCCCATCGCCGGCGGAACCGGGCCACGGCGTCCGGGGCAACGAAGATCCACGGCACGCCGTCCGCCCGCTCGCGCAGGAACGTCGGCAGGCCGGGGACGTCCACCACGGCCACCGCCGCGCGATCCTGGGCGGCCAGGAACCGGGCCGCGCGGTCCTCCACCGGCGGCTCCTGTCGCTGGTGCCACGCCACAGGGGCGCTCACCGCGCAGGCTCCCGCCACCGCCGCCATCACCGCCGCGGGTCCCCATCGACGCGGCGAGAGCGCGGCCAGCCCCGCGATCAGGCTGGCCAGCGCGACCGCCGGCATCGCGTACTTGGGATAGGCGACGTCGTGGGCCACGAAGAGATGGAGGAGGTGCGGCCCTCCCCACAGCGCGACCAGGACGGCCACCGTCCCTCGCCACGGCCGCTGCGCGCACCCCAGCACCAGGGCCGCCAGCCAGGCCACTGACGCCAGGGCACGCAGTCGTCCCTGCCGAGGCGTCCCGCCCCCGAGGCCGTAGACCACCAGTGTAGTGGCCGCCTTCCACGGTCGGTCCAGCGGCTCGCGATCGGTGAGCAGCGACTCTCCCCATCGGCCGAAGTGACCGGTCACGTGCTGACGGCCCAGGCTCACGAATGTCCGAGACTCCCGGATGGCGAGCCAGCCGGCCCAGGGCAGGACACCGGTGGCGAATGCGAGCACTAGGGCCGCGGGGATGGGGAGAGAGTGCCAGCGCTCGCGCCGCGCCCGCCAGGCCCTCCACACGAGCGGACCGAGCATGCTCACGTTGACGAGCCGCACGCCGAGCATCACGCCCCCGAGCGCGGCCGCCCAGAGCCACCGCCCGGGCCGTCCTTCCTCGGCGCTCACGGCCAGCGCGAGAAGGGCGACGCCGCAGAGCAGGCCGAGCGGATCGCCCACGATCTGGCTCCCGGTCACCCATGCCGCGGGGGTCGCGAGCCAGAGGGCAGCCGCGGCCCATCCCGCCCATTCGGACCGGGGCGCCGGCGCGCCCAGGGATCGCGCCCAGGCGCGGCCCACGACCGCCAGGGGCCAGGCCACGAGGGCGGAGGCGAGGGCGGAGACGCAATGGAGGGCGAGGACGGGATCACCGAGGAGCGCCGTGGCCAGCTTGCCGACCCAGATGTAGACCGGGTAGCCGGGCCAGTGTGGACGCACCTCGGCGATGGAGAACCGGATCACGCCGCGCACGAAAAAATAGCTGTCGTGCTCGTCGGGCACGCGCGGGAGCGTGACCAGGCGGGCGGCGAGGCCGGCGGCGGTCAGCGCGAAGAGGCCGGCCCGCCAGCGCCACGGCGATTGACACTGCGTCACCAGCCCGGTATCTTGCAGCCGCTACCACCCTCCGAAGTCGATGTCGACGCGGTCAGCGGCCCCCAGCCGCCCGCCGCGTGTGATGGGAGTAAGACGATGAGTCCACGCCACGTCATCGTCGGCGTCGCCCTCCTGGGCCTCTTGCCGGCTCTCGTTTCCGCGCAGGGCGTCGAGATCGACCACAAGGCGGTGGGGTGCATCGTCGTCGGCAAGTACCCCAAGATGAACGCCTGCTTCAACCCCTCCTCCCAGCTCGCCCGCGGCCGCGTGTACTTCCGGCCGGAGGGTACCTCAAGCTGGTACTACGTCGAGATGAAGTCGGACACGCCCTGCTACGCGGGAGTGCTCCCCAAGCCCGGCAAGCAGCTCATCGGCAAGAAGGTCGACTACTACGTGGAGGCCCAGGACCGGTCCTTCAACGCGGCCCGCACCGCGGAGTACGCGCCGATCGTGGTGCGCTCGGCGCAG
>JBGPBV010000157.1:0-15503 GCA_041481445.1 Vicinamibacteria bacterium | reverse complement strand
GAGGGCTTCTCCCACCTGTTCCTGCTCTGGGTCTTCCATCGCGCGGAGGGGTTCGAGCTCACGGTGACCCCGCCCACGGACGACCGCCCGCACGGGGTGTTCGCGACGCGCTCTCCCCGTCGGCCCAACCCGGTCGGGCTGACGGTGGTGGAGCTGCTCGGGCGCGAGGGCCGGCGGCTGAGCGTGCGCGGGGTCGACATGCTCGACGGCACGCCCGTCCTCGACATCAAGCCGTACCTCTCGAGCGTGCCCGCGGAGCTCGTCCGGAGAGGATGGCTGGACGAGGTGGAACGGCGGCGCGGACGGGCCTAGGATCGGGGGCGTATGAACCGCGCCCTGCTTGCCGCCGGAGCCGCCGTCCTTCCTCTGGCCGCCCTCGCCGCGTCCGCGCCGCCCGCGCGCGGGACATCCGACCTCGCCGGCCGCTTCGCACGCGACGTCGCGGTGCTCGCCTCCGACCGGATGGAGGGCCGCGGCCTGGGCACGGAGGGGCTCGCGCGCGCCGCGGACTGGATCGAGACGCGCCTCCGGGAGACCGGCCTGCGGCCCGCCTTCCCGTCCGGCTACCGGCAGGGCTTCGAGGTCAAGACCGGCGTCGCGCTCGAGGAGGGAAACGCCCTGCAAGGCGTCGCCGCCGAGGCCTGGGTGCCGCTCGGCATGTCCAGCTCCGGCGCGTTCGCGGGCGAGCTGGCCTTCGCCGGTTACGGGATCGAGGCCCCCTCGCTCGGCTATCGGGAGCTCGACTCCCTCGACCTGCGCGGACGCGTCGCGCTCGTCCTGCGCTACGAGCCGCAGGAGCGGGACGAGGGCTCGCCGTTCGACGGACGCCGGCCCAGTCGCTGGTCCTCCGTGCGGTACAAGGTCCTCCAGGCGCGCGAGAGGGGCGCCACCGCCGTCGTGTTCGTCACCGGCCCCCTGCAGGACGAGGAGGACCGGCTGCCCGTCCTGCGCAACGACGGCCCGGAGAGCCCGGCCGGCCTCCCCGTGATCCAGGTCCGCCGGGCGGTCGCCGAGGCGTGGCTCGCCCCCGCCGGCATCGACCTCCGGCGGTTCCAGCAGGAGGTGGACCGCGACCTCCGGCCGCGGTCCGCGGTCGTCGCGGGAGTGCGCGTGTCGGGACGAGTGGCCCTGCGCCCGACGTACGCCCACGCGCAGAACGTGTCCGGGATCCTGCCCGGACGCGGCGCGCTGGCCTCGGAGGCGGTCGTCGTGGGCGCCCACTACGACCACCTCGGCTACGGCGGCGCGGGCGCGATGCGCCCGAACGAGCACGCCGTCCACAACGGCGCCGACGACAACGCCTCCGGCAGCGTCGCCGTCCTCCTCGCCGCCGAGCGCGTGCGCGCGGCCCTGGCCGGCGTGCCCTCCCACCGCGCGGTCGTATTCGCGCTGTTCGCGGGGGAGGAAGTCGGCCTGGCCGGATCCTCGCGCTTCGTGGCCGCGCCCCCGGCGGGGGCGGCGCGCACGGTGGCGATGATCAACCTCGACATGGTCGGCCGCCTGCGCGACGACCAGCTCATCGTCTACGGCACGGAGTCGGCGCCGCAATGGCGCGCGCTCGTGGACACTGCGGCGGCCGAGCAGGGTCTCCGCGTGGCGGGAGGCGGCGACGGCTACGGCCCCTCCGACCAGACGAGCTTCTACGCCGCGGGCATCCCCGTCCTGCACCTCTTCACGGGCACGCACGAGCAGTACCACAGCCCGGAGGACAAGGCGGCCACGCTCAACGCGGAGGGCGCGGCGCGCATCGCCCTCCTCACCGGCACCCTGGCCGCGACGGTGGCGAAGGGCGACGTCACCCCCGTCTACGCGCGGGCCTCGGCCGCCCCCGCGCTGGCCGGAGACAGCCGCGGGTACGGCTCGTACCTGGGCACCGTCCCCGACTACCGCGCGATGGAGGAGGACAAGGGGGGCGTGCTCCTGGCGGACACGCGGCCGGGCGGGCCCGCCGACCGCGCCGGGATCCGCAAGGCCGACCGCATCGTGGAGATGGCGGGCACGCGCATCGAGAACCTGCACGACATGACCTTCGCCCTGCAGGACCATCGCCCGGGCGAGACCATCGACGTGGTGGTGGTCCGCGGCGACCAGCGCGTGACGCTGCGCGCGACCCTCGGTGAGCGCGCGGCGCGCGGGGAGCCGGCCGCGCCCACGGCTTCCCCCGCCGCTCCCGCTCCCACGCCTTCGGCGGCCGCCTCGTTCTACGCGAACCGGCCCGGGCGCGAGTTCGCGATCGGCGCCGGCCGGCCCTTCCCCGCGCGGCCGGACGAGCCGCACCTCGCCGACGTCCGGCAGCTCACGTTCGCGGGCGAGAACGCCGAGGCCTACTTCAGCCCCGACGGCCGCCGCCTGGTCTTCCAGGCCACGACCACGCAGGGCGGCTGCGACCAGGAATACGTGCTCGACCTCGGCTCGGGCGAGAGCCGGCGGATCTCGTCGGGCAAGGGCCGGACCACCTGCGGCTACTTCGACTGGCCGGAGGCGGACCGGATCGTCTACGCCTCCACGGAGGCGGCGGGAGACGCCTGCCCGCCTCCGCCCGACCGCTCGCAGGGCTACGTGTGGAGCGTCTCGGATACCTTCGACCTCTGGGAGGTGGCCGCGGACGGCGGGACGCCCCGGCGGCTGACCGACGTGAAGGGCTACGACGCGGAGGCGACGTGGTGCCATCGCGGGGGCAAGCTCGTGTTCACCTCCAGCCGCGACGGCGACCTCGACCTCTACGAGATGGACGAGGCCGGACAGGTGCGCCGCCTCACGAGCACGCCCGGCTACGACGGCGGCGCGTTCTACAACCAGGATTGCACGAAGATCGTCTGGCGCGCCGACCACCCGGAGGGCGCGGAGCTGGAGGACTACCGGCGCCTGCTCGCGCAGGGCCTCGTCCGGCCCAGCCACATGGAGCTCTTCGTGATGAAGGCGGACGGCTCGGAGCCTCGGCAGGTCACGCACAACGGGGCCGCGAACTTCTGCCCCTACTTCCATCCCGACTCGAAGCGGATCCTCTACAGCTCGAACGCGGGGGCCAGCCCTCGCGAGTTCGACCTCTGGCTGGTCGGCGAGGACGGCTCGTCCCCCGAGCGCATCACCAGGGCGCCGGGATTCGACGGCTTCCCCGTCTTCAGCCCGGACGGGACGCTGGTGGTGTGGGCCTCGAACCGCGCCGATCCCGAGAGCCACCAGACGAACCTGTTCGTGGCACGGTGGGTGGAGTAGGGGCGACCTGGGCCTAGTCTAGGCGGCCGGCGCCGGCGGGCCCAGGCGCACGCGCGCGTCCACCACGCAGAGCCCCCGTCCGGGGGCCATCACCTTGACCGGGTTCAGGTCCATCTCGCGCAGCTCCGGCACCACCTCCACCAGAGCGGAGACGCGCTGCACCAGGGAGATGAGGGCCGGACGGTCTGCCGGGGGCGCGCCGCGATAGCCGTCGAGCAGCGGGCGCAGCCGCAGCGCGTCCAGCATCTCGGCCGCGTCTACGTCGGTCACGGGAGGAAGACGGAAGGAGGCGTCGCGCAGCAGCTCGACCTGCACGCCGCCGAGGCCGCAGACGACCAGGGGACCGAAGGTCGGGTCGCCGACCACGCCCACCAGGGCTTCCAGCCCGTCCGTGACCTGCCGCTGCAGGAGCACGCCCTCCAGGCGGCGTCCCGCCGCGGCCAGGCGAGACTGCAGCGCGGAGACGGCGTCGGCCACCTCCGCCGCCGAAGCCAGGCCGAGCACCACTCCTCCGACCTCGCTCTTGTGCACGAGGCCGGTGGCGACGGCCTTGGCCACGAGCGGGAAGCCCATCTCCTGCGCCACCGCCACCGCCTCTTCGGGTACGGCCACGCGCGAGGGCGCGACGGCGATCCCCACCGTGCCCAGGAGGTCGTCCGTGGCCGCGGGGTCGAGCCAGAAGGGCTCCTGGCGTCCGGCCGTCGCCCGCTCGACGATCTGGCGCACGGCGGCCCGGACGTCCGGGGCCAGGTGGAGGGCCCGCCCCGGCGGCCGCGAGCGCCAGCGGCCGTAGCGCACGGCGGCGGCCAGCGCGCGGGCCGCGTTCTCGGGGAAGGCCAGCGAGGGAAGGCGGCCGCGCGGGCCGGAGGCGAGCACCTCCGGCGCACCCTTCGAGGAGAGGAACACGGTGAGCACCGGCTTCTCCGGCGGCACCCGTCCCGCGCCGCGCGCGATCCCCCCCGCGATATCGGCCGCGCTCGTCACCACCGGCGGCACGAACAGGACGACCACCGCGTCCACGCCGTCGTCCGCTCCCACCGCCGCGATCGCCTCCTCGTACTGCTCCGGCCGCGCGGAGGCGATCATGTCCACGGGGTTCTTGAGCCCGGCCTGCACGGGGAGGAAGGAGCGCAGCACGCCGACCGTGCCCGGCTGCAGCTCGGGCAGGACCAGCCCGCGGGCCTCGCAGGCGTCGGCGAGGAGGATCCCGGGCCCGCCCGCGTTCGTCACCACCCCCACGCGTGGTCCGCGCGGGACCGGCTGCGTGGCCAGCAGCGACACCACGTCGAACATCTCCTCCAGCGTCTCCGTCCGGATCACCCCCGCCTGTTCGAAGAGGGCGTCCACGGCGACGTCGAGGCAGGCCAGGGCGGCGGAATGGCTCTCCGCCGCCCGCGTCCCCGCCGCCGAGCGGCCGGACTTCACGGCCACGATCGGCTTGCGCCGGGCGACCACGGGGGCGAGCCGCGCGAAGCGGCGTGGGTTGCCGAAGCTCTCGAGGTAGAGCGCGATCACGCTCGTCCGCGGGTCGTCCTTCCAGTAGGCCAGGAGGTCGTTGCCGGAGACGTCCGCCTTGTTGCCGACGGAGACGAAGGACGAGATGCCGATGCCGAGCTGCCGGGCGTGGTCGAGGATCACCACCCCGAGGGCTCCGCTCTGCGACAGCATCCCCACGCTGCCGGCGACCGGGAAGGCGGGCGCGAAGGTGGCGTCGAGGGAGACGGCGGGGTCGGTGTTGATCAGGCCCATGCAGTTGGGCCCGACCAGGCGCAGGCCGGCCCCCCGCGCGATCCCGCGCAGGCGGAGCTGCGCCGCGCGGCCCTCCTCGGACGCCTCCGCGAAGCCGGACGAGATCACGACCACGCCGCGCGCTCCGGCCCGGGCGCAGTCGGCCAGGGCGCGCTCCACCGCCGGCGCCGGCACCGCGATGATGCCGAGGTCCACCGCCCGCCCGATCTCCGCCACCGAGGCGAACGCGCGCAGGCCCTCGATCCGTTCCGCCCTCGGGTTGACCGGATAGATGGCGCCGCGGAAGCCGTGGCGGGCGAGGTTGGCGACGAGGGCGGCCCCGAGCGTGCCCGGCCGCCGGGAGGCACCGATCACCGCCACCGAGCGCGGGTGGAGCATCGCGCGCACGCTCTCGGCGGAGGCGTGCCAGGCCCGCTCGTCGCTGGCGCGCAGGACGTCGGGCGTGGCCTCGATGGGGAACCAGGCGTGGATCACGCCGTCCTGGGCCGGCTCGTGCACGAGGAAGCCCAGGCTGGCCAGGACGTCGAGCATCTTCGTGTTGCCGGCCAGGATGTCCGCCTCGAAGCGCTCGAGGCCGCTGCGGGCGGCCAGCTGAGCCAGGTGCTCCATCAGGAGCGTGCCCACGCCATGGCCCTGCCACTCGTCGGTGACGGCGAGGGCGAACTCGGCGCTGCGGCCGTCCCCCGCCGCGTTGCGGATGTAGCGGCCCACTCCGATGAACTCCTCCTCCCCGCCCTGCACGCGGGTGGCGGCCAGGCCGACGTGGTCCGCGAAGTCGAGCTCCGTGAAGTAGCGGAGCTCGGCCGGGGTGAGGTCCTTCTTCATGCCCAGGAACCGGAAGCGCACCGACTCCAGGCCGAGGTGGTGGAAGTGGGCGGAGAGGCGCTCCTTGTCCGCGGCCCGGATCGCCCGCAGCCGGATGGAGCTGCCGTCGCGCAGCAGGGCGTCCGCGGCGTAGTCGTGGACGTCGACGTTCATCGGCTCAGCGCGGCGCGAACGCCTCCAGGATGCGCGCGCGGGAAGGGGCCTGGTTCCCGAGCGTGGCCTGCCGGTCGCGCACGGCAGCCTCGTAGGTGGGACGCGGGGCGGGGTCACGGAAGAAGACACCGGTGTGCAGGGCCTCTCCGTAGCGCTGGGCGAGGGCCATCGCGGCCAGGCGGTCGGAGGGGTCGTGGCCGACGTCGGCCAGCCTCTGCATCTGGGCCTTGTGCGCGCGGAGCTGCGCCTCCGCCGGGCCGAAGGTGACGCAGGGAGACTGCACGTTCACGAACGCGAATCCCGGGAAGCGGATCGCCTCCTCGATGACCGCGGCCAGGCCGCCCATGTCCGCGGGGGTGCCCTGGGCCACGAAACCGGCGCCGTAGGCGAGGACGTAGAGGAGCGGGTTCACCGGGTCCTCCAGGCTGCCGTAGGCGGAGGTGACGGTCTTGAGGCCGCGGGGCGAGGTCGGCGAGAGCTGGCCCTTCGTGAGGCCGTAGATCTGATTGTCCATCACGATGTAGGTGAGGTCCAGGTTGCGGCGGACGGCGTGGGGGACGTGGCCCCCGCCGATCGAGAAGCCGTCCCCGTCCCCGCCCGCCACCAGCACCAGCAGGTCCGGGTTCGCGAGCTTGATGCCCTGCGCGATCGGCAGGGCGCGGCCGTGCACGCTGTTGAACCCGTACGCGGTCGTGTAGCCGGGGATGCGGCTCGAGCAGCCGATGCCGGACACGAAGGCGATCTCGTGCGGGGGACGGCCCACCGCGGCCAGCGCACGGTAGATCGCCTGCACCACCCCGAAGTCGCCGCAACCGGGGCACCAGATGGGCTTGAGGTCGCTCCGGAACCGTGTGAACGTGGTCGTGCTCATCTCTCTGCTCGCCTCCGTGATCATTCCTGCGGCTGCAGCTCGTCCTCGCGCACGCGCTGCAGCGCCATTGCCCGCTGGCGCACGCGGTCGAGGATCTCCTCGGGCCGGATCGGGTTCGCGCCGCTGCGCGAGAACGCCTCCACCCCGCGGGGGAGGTCCACGAACATCCGCAGCACGCGGTGGAGCTGGCCCTGGTGCGACTGCTCGATGACGAGGCCGCTGCGTACGGAGCGGAAGAACGAATCGTAGACCCGCTCCGCCACCGGGTAGAGCAGCCGCGGGACGAGCAGCTTGACCTTGAGGCCTTCCGCCGCGGCCAGGAGCCGGGCCTCGCGGGCGGCGCCGGCCAGGCTCCCCCAGGCCACGAGCCCGATGGGGGCGTCGCGCGGTCCCTCCACCTCGAAGAGATCCTCCCGGTCCTTGAGCGGATCGAGCTTGCGCAGCCGCTTCTCGTTCATGCGCGCGTGCATCTCCCCGCTCGCGGTGGGGGCCCCGCGCTCGGTGTGCTCGATGCCGGAGGCCAGGTAGTTCCCGCCCTCCAGGCCGGGCTGGCTCAGGGGGCTGATCCCGGACTCGGTCAGGCGGAAGCGCGCGTAGTCCTCGAGGTCGGCGGCGGTGGGCCGGCGGCGGTCCACCACCCGCAGCCGCGAGGTGTCGATGGAGTCGACCGTCTCCTTGCGCTGGGCGATCTCCTGGTCGGAGAGGACGATCACCGGAGTCTGGTACTCCTCCGCGATGTTGAACGCCTCCACCGTGACCGTGAAGGTGTCGGCCACGCTGGTGGGGGCGAGCACCGGCCGCACGGCGTCGCCGTGGGCGGAGAAGACGGCCTGGAACAGGTCGGCCTGCTCGCTCTTGGTGGGGATGCCGGTGGAGGGGCCGCCGCGCTGCACGTTCACGCACACGAGCGGCAGCTCGGCGATGGTGGCCAGGCCGAGCATCTCGGTCTTGAGCGACATGCCGGGGCCGGAGGTGGCGGTCATGGCCTTCCGCCCCGCGAAGGACGCGCCCACCACCGCGCCCAGGCCGGCGATCTCGTCCTCCGCCTGGAGCACCGCGCCGCCGTAGCGCCAGAGCTCGCGGCCGAGGAACTGCATGATCTCCGTGGAGGGCGTGATCGGGTAGCCGCCGAAGAACTCGCAGCCCGCGAAGATCGCGCCCGCCGCGCACATGTCGTTGCCGTCGGCGAGCAGCTTGGCCGAGGTGGAGGGGCGGGACGGCTCGAGCCGCCGCGGCACCGCCAGCGGGTTGCCCTCGGCGTGCCGGAGCCCCGCGGAGAACGCGCGGTCGTTGGCCTCGACCACCTCCGCCCCCTTCTTGGCCAGCTTGCGGCGAAGGCCGCCCAGGATCGCGTCGGGCGCGATCCCGAACCAGCCGGCGAGCAGGCCCAGCACGACCGTGTTCTTGGCCTTCTCGGTGCCGGCGGCCTCGCGCGCCATCTGCCCGATGGGCACCGGCCGCACCTCCGCGAGCACGATGCCGGCCAGGGGCACGCGGTCGGGGGCGACCCCGGTCGCGCTCTCGTAGAGGACGATCGTTCGGCCGCCGACGGGCAGCTCGGCGCCGAACCGGAGGAAGTCGTCCCAGTTGAACGCGACCGCGACGTCGAGGATGCCGCCCGGGTTGAGGATCGGATCGACCGAGATGCGCAGGCGGCAGGAGGACTCGCCGCCGCGGATCTGCGAGCCGAAGCTCTTGGTGAGGACGGCGTGGTAGCCCTCCACCGCCGCCGCCGCGATGAGGGACTCGCCCGCCGAGACGATGCCGTCACCGCCCGCTCCCGCCATCCCGATCACCAGCTCGCTGGTCATGCGTTCTCCCCGTCCAGAGGGCACGGACGCGTGCCGCGGGAGGAGATGAGCAACGCTGGTGCCACGGCGCCACGGGCGCGAGGACGAAGGGTTGGACGGCGCGGCGGCGGCTGGATCAGCGACTTACAGTCGAAAGGGCCTCGCGCGCCTTCAGGAGACCGGCGAAAAACCTGCGGGGGTGGGCAGGTAGACGCGCGAGGCGTTCGGACTGCTCGAATCGATCGGCTACTTCTTCTCCGTGTATTCCTTGAGCCAGGCGATGTCGATCTCCTTCGCCTTCCGCTTGTCCTTCTCGGCCTGAAGCCACTTGCCGCGGTCGTTGTACGTCGCCGCGCCCTTCTTGGGCAGCTTCTCGCCGTGGCAGTAGAGGCAGTTCTGGGCCTCGAAGCCCAGCTCCTTCGCCTTCTTCTGCATCGCGACGGTGGCCGACGCGATCCCGGCACCGCCCACGGCGAATCCGAAGACGAGGGCGGTCGCGACCAGGCTGTTCCTCATGCTCGTTTCCTCCACGAGTGCGTGGCCGCGTCCGCGGCGGCCTCGAGCCTTTGTACCCGGATTGGCCGCCGCGCCTCCATGGTGCGGACGGTTCAGACGCTTCCACCTTCCAGGAGGACTTCTCCGGCATCGACCGCCACCGGCGCCGCCGCCACCGGTGCGCCCCGAGCGGGGGCGACCCACTGGCCGGGCCGGGCCCTCGCCCAGGCGGGCGATTGGAGGCGGGCGGCCGCCGTGTTCACCTCGTAGAACGTGGGCGGCTCGTACGTCCAGCCGCGGTCGAGCCGGCGCTGCTCGAGCGCCATCGCGGCGCGGATGACGGGCCCGAGCGTCCGGGCGCTCACCCGCGCGCGCCACCCGAACTCCGCCTCGATCTCCTCCCGGAGGGGGCGGATGCTCGCGCCCATCGCCGAGCGGGGGCCGCACCAGCGCTCGCACGCCCAGAGCACCCCCGCCCAGGTCGTCGGCAGCTCGCGCCACTCGTGCTCGAAGCGCCGGCGGACGCGGAGGTCGGAGTGTCCGCGATAGCGGCGGCGCCCGCGCAGGAGTGTGCGGACGATCCGCACCAGGCTCGGCCCGTTCACCGCGAAATCGCGCCGGAACGCGCGGAGCAGCATCTCGGTCTCCGCGCCGGGAGGGATGCGCGGGTGCCGGTAGTTGAAGCGGGACTGCCCGTGCGCATCGGCGGGCGGGCATTCCGTCTCGTCGAGCAGGGTGCCCGCCGCCCGGTGCTCCTCGTACAGCGGCGTACCCGGTACGGGCGTGTAGAGCATGAACTGGTGGAACTCGGTCCGGTGGGACACCGCGTGCTCGATCGCGTCGCTGACCGTGCTCGCGTCGTGCTCGGGCAGCCCGATGATGCTCGACCCCAGCACGCGGATCCCGTGGCCCTGCAGGTCTTCGACCAGCCGGCGCGTGTCGGCCCGCCGGAGCTTGGCGTAGCCGCTGTCCTTGCCCTCCAGCCCGATCCAGACCCAGGAGACGCCGAGCCCGACCAGCTCTTCCATCGAGTACCGCCCCAGGCTGTCGGCCGAGCTGAACACGTAGAGCGACCAGGCCTTGTCGGCGCCGCGCATCCGTTCGAGCAGGCGCAGGGCGCGCGGCCGGCGGAGGAGGAAGTTCTCGTCCATCACGAAGAAGGCGCGGGCCCCGAGGCGGGCCTCCAGCTGCGCCATCACGTCGAACGTCTCGTCGGCGCTCGCCAGGAAGTCCAGGGAGCGGCCCTTCCCGCCGAACATGGCCGAGGTCGAGCAGAAGTTGCAGCCGAGCGGGCAGCCCGCGGAGGGGATCAAGGTGGCGGCGGTGAGGGCCGGGTCGTCGGCCGCGGACAGGCCGAGGCAGCGGGTCCCGAACGCAGACGTGATCAGCGGATGGCGGAAGGCCCCGGCCTCCTGCCCGAGGTAGGCCTGGAGCCACCGCACGCCGTCCCCGCGGACCACGTGATCGGCCTCGATGCGATCTTCCAGCCCGGGCATGTTCGCCACGTGTCCGCCGACCACGATCTTGGCCTGGGGCCGGTGCTCTCGAACCAGCGAGCACATGGCGGCCACCTTGGCCACGTTCGGCATGATGGCGCCGATCCCGACCACGTCGTACGGGACGCGGCGCAGCTCCTCGACGAAGCGGTCGCGGCTCGGGAAGTCCAGCAGCGCGCAGGGGGCGTCGAGATTGGCCTGGATGAGCATGAGCCCCCAGCTCCGGTGGAACATGCGCAGCGAGAACACTCCCTGAACCCGCGTCACCTGGTTGTGGTAGAGCTCCATGGGGTTGACGGCCCGGCTGCCGTCCGCGTCGTCGCGGGCGTAGGGTCCGTGCACGCTCGTGAGGAGCACCTTGGCCGCGAGGCCGGCGGGATGAGGGCGCACCGACGCGGACGCGCTCATGCCACCAATCTAGGCGCTCCGCGGCGCGGCAATGGTCAGAGTTGTGTGTTACTTGCGCGCGGCCGCCCCTGAAACCGCCGGAACGCTCACTCCCTCTCCAGGCGCGCGACGAGCGCCGCCCTCTCGGTGGCGCTCAGCAGGTCGTCCAGCGCGGGATAGAGGATGTGCTCCTCCTTGGCGTTGTGGTCGGGCATCACCGCCTGGAAGAAGCGGAAGCCGTCGCGGAAGGCGGATGGGTCGTGGCCGGCCACTCCGTTGCGCATGAGGACGAGGGCCGTGCGCACCTGCCGGTGCTCGTCGCGCATCACCGCGGTCGGCCCTCCCACGATCCCGCTGCGGGCCTCGAACACCGGGAAGAGAAGCTCCTCCTCGAGGCGCTCGTGCCGCAGAAGGTCGTGCTCGAAGCGCTCGTAGGCGCGGGCGGCCTGCTCGAACCGACTCTCTTCGACCGCGACGGCGGCGTCGGCCAGCGTGGCGTCGATGCGGCCGTGGTCCCACCCGAGGTAGGCGGTCACGGTCTCGAAGGGTGCTCGGACGGCGTTCGGCGCGGCCATGGGTCCTCCTCCCGGGACCTCGTGCAAGGCCGGTGCCGCGGCCGCGGTGCCGCCGGGCGCGCAACCTTGGCGCGCGTGGACGACTGCGAACGCATCGCGTGCGCTTTCCCGCGCGTGGATGCGCGGTCTTGGAGCTTGCCAGCCATGGCACGGCGATTGCCCCACCATCTGCCGAACCGCAAGGAGGCGACGACATGCCCGCTGCGACTGCGACCGCTGCCCCGTCCTCGCTCACGCTCGACTGCCGCCGGATCCGGCCCGCCCGCCTTCCCGCCACCGTGCTCGAGGTGTTCGACGGCCTGGAAGCGGACGAACGCCTCCGCGTCGTCTGCGAGGGTCCGCCCGCGGACATCCTGGCCGCCTTGCAGAGCGAGCGACGCGGCACGTTCGAGTGGTCGCCCGTGCGCGAGGGGCCCGATCGCTGGGAGGTGGACGTCTACCGCCGCCCCGCCCTTCCCGGGACCCTGCGCGCGGTGCGCGAGGCGATGGCCTGGGACCACCGCCGGCTGGACGCGATGGGAGAGGCGGCGTTCGCCGCGCGCTGGGCGCGGCAGTACGAGGAGGCCACCCAGGTCTTCGCCGCCTTCGCCCACGGCCTCCGCCGTCACATCGACGTGGAGGAGCAGCTCCTCCTGCCGGAGTTCGAGCAGCGGTCGGGCATGTCCGGCGACTACGGCCCCTCGACGGTGATGCGGGCCGAGCACCGCGCGATCGTGTCGCTCCTGGCCGAGATCGCGAAGCAGATCGGCGATCCGGAAGCGCCGGTCGAGCTGTCCCGGGCCGAGCTCCGCGACATCCTGCACGACCACGACCTCAAGGAGGAGCTCGTCATCTATCCCGCGCTCGACCGCCTCCTCGACCCGCTCGAGAGCGACTCGATGGTCGCGCGGGCCCAGGCCTGGAGCCGCGGCTGAGGCGCGGCGCGCGATCAGGCGTGCGGGCGCGGAGGATGCGGCGGCCGCGGGCGCTCGACCACGAGCTCCGGATGCTCGCGCCGGAAGCCTTCCACGACCATGCAGTTCCAGCAGACGGCCCGGCTCGTGGCCAGCATCGCCGGCAGCTCCGTGACCGGCACCTCTTCCCACTCCCGGATGCGGTCGTCGAGCCCCTTCAACGCCGGCCGGTGGTCGTGCCAGTGCAAGAGAGCGATGGACCGGCCGCAGAACGTGCAGGACTTGCCCTCGTACCAGCGGCGCAGTATCTCGCGCACGAGGCAGTCATGGGGGGCGGCCTCGATCTGCCTCAGGCAGCGCTGCGCGCAGTCCTTCTCCTCCGGCCAGCGCGTGCAGTCGCGCACCTGGAACTCGGCCTGTCCGCCCGCGGCCGTGATCACGGCGCGGCCGACGTCCACCTCCACTCCGACCGGCTCCCAGGTCTCCGGACAGGTCACCAGGCGCGTCCCGCGCGTCCGGAGCCACGAGCGCACGACCAGGAACACGAGCGCACCCGCGGCCAGGATGGCCACCGCCGCCGCCAGCATCGTCATCGTCATGGGACTGCTCCTCGACCACCAGATATGACGCCTCGATTGCCCGAAACAAATGGATCGTCCGATCCAGGGAGATGGTGCGTTCGATGATCTCGAGCCTTCGCGACAACCCGGCCTACCTCAAGCTCGACCTGTACTGCCGCGGCCTGCGCCTGGACGAGTCGTGCTTCGTCGAGGCGGACGGGGGAAGGAAGATCCTCCGCACGCGGGCCGGGCTGGGCAGCGGCCTCGAGCTCGTGCTTCCGGGCGGCCTCTGGACGAACGCGCCCGTGACCGAGTCGTTCGCCCAGTCCTCGCCCTACACGCTCCATCGGGCAGACGGCGGATACATGCTGCGCTGGGAGGGGACGGAGGTGGTGCCGGTCCGGCTCTCGCCGCGCCCGGCCTGGTACGAGCGCGCGACCTCCACCGGCAAGGCCATGACCCGTATCGGCACCCTGCAAGGCACCTACCTGGGGGTCTATCCGGCGAAGGTCTGCGAGTACTGGACGGCGAAGCCGGCCAAGATCAACTGCAAGTTCTGCTCGGTCGGCCTGAACCTGGGCGTGGACGACGCGGACGACAAGTCGGTGTCGGAGGTGATGGAGGTCGTGCGCGCCGCGCGCGACGAGTCGGGCATCACCTACGTCGACTTCAACACCGGGCACTACGAGGGCGACACCTACCTCGACATCCTCGAGCCCTACGTGGCCCGGATCAAGAAGGAGCTGGGCCTGCTCGTCGGGGTCCAGACGCCCCCCCATCGCGACCTGCGGCGCTACGACGCCCTGCGCGCGATGGGCGTCAACCGCGTCTCGTTCTGCTTCGAGATCTTCGACCGCGGCATCTTCCAGCAGGTGTGCCCGGGCAAGCACGCCGAGTACGGGCTCGACCACTACCTGGCCGCGGTGGAGTACTGCGCGCGGCTGGGACGCCGCGGGCCACGCACGGAGCCGTGGGTGACGAACGGGGAGATCATCGCCGGGCTCGAGCCGCCCGAGTCCTCGATCCGCGCGATCGACTGGATCACGTCGGTGGGCGCGATCCCGACCGTCTGCGTCTTCCGGCCGCTCGTGGGGACGGACATGCAGGACGCGCCCCCCCCGCGCACGGACGATCTGGTGCCGGTGTTCCGCCGGCTCTACGAGGCCTGCATGGAGCGGGGCCTCCCGATCGGCTGCGCCCCCAACGTCCACGTGAGCCTGGTGCTGCTGCCGGAGGAGTGCCGCGCCTTCAGCCCGCGGCGCTACCCCCTGCAGTCCCTCAAGCTCAAGGCGCTGGCGCAGGCGGTGAAGTGGGGCGTCGGGCGCCGGATCGCGGCCGCGCGATCCGAAGGGCGGGCCTGAGCGCTAGGCTGGTAGCGCTACCGGGAATCGAACCCGGGTCTGATGGCTGAGAACCATCCGTCCTAACCCCTAGACGATAGCGCCGTCAGCCAGTATAGAAGTCGGCTCGGAGGGGTGTCAATCCGCGTAGGTCCGCAACGACCGTGCGACCAGCCCCAGCCCGCCGGCCAGGAGCACCAGCATGATGACGGTGTTGAAGAGCGACGTGGGCTGGAAGTAGACCTGCAGGTTGACGAGGACGCCCACGAAGATGATCACCGCCCCGGCC
Organism: Vicinamibacteria bacterium; assembly: GCA_041481445.1. GTDB lineage: Bacteria > Acidobacteriota > Vicinamibacteria > Fen-336 > Fen-336 > AA29. The sequence goes on along the minus strand of JBGPBV010000157.1, from coordinate 864 downwards.
AGGGTGAGCAGCCAGCCGAGGACGCTCTTGCCGTCGAAGAACAAGAGGCCGATGCCGAACACGAGCGGCAGCAGGGTGAGACCGAACGTGTGGGGTCCGAAGTAGCCCCAGAAGCCGGAGGAGACGGTCACCTGGTTCGTGATCAGGTAGCCGCCCGCCACCGCCATGGCCAGCCCCACGAAGAACTGGCCGATGCCGCCCGCCGTGCCCCCCGCCCCCCGCGTCGCCATCCCGGGCCGGATTATAGATTAATGATGCGGAGCGACCCCACCCCGGGGGTCAGCCGCGCGACCGCGCGCGCATCTTGGCATCGATGAAGTCCGGGTGCGAGACGTGCAGGAGGCCGGCCACCGTGCGGACGAGGTGCTCCTCCAGCGGGTCCTTCCGCTGGTCGGCGAAAGCGAGCAGCCAGAGCAGCTCCACGATGCGCTTCTTGTCCTCGGGCCCGAGCGCCCTGTCCACCACCGACGTGAGCTCGTAGAGCGAGGCCGACGAGCGCGACCTCTCCTCGGCCTCCTGCATGAGCGCGTCGATCTCGTCCGCCGCGACCGCGAACGTGCTCTGGATGGCGGCGCGCATGGTGCGCCGCTCCTCTTCGGCCACCGTCCCGTCCGCGCGCACCACCTCGAAGAACAGGGCGGCGGTCGCCAGCCGCAGCGCGCGGTCGCGGTCCTCGGGCGCGCCTCCCGCGTCCTTCTCGAACAGGCGTCGCAGCGCCTCGATCACGAGCCCAGGATACGTCGGCGCCGGTGATCCTGGCCACAGGCAGGATCGGCGGCCCCCGGGTGTGGAAGGTCACGCCGCCGTGGGCGTCGTGTGAGCGTGGTCCTAATCGGGGGGACCCGGGCCGGATACGGTCGAAGG
>JBGPBV010000156.1:0-15504 GCA_041481445.1 Vicinamibacteria bacterium | reverse complement strand
TTACCGCCGGACACGGCTGAGCCAGTAGCCTGGCCTGCGTTTGGCGTGGGCGACGGCCAAGACGCGGAGCTCCTCCGCTCGCACCAGGAAGACGATCGCGTAGGGAAAGCGCGCGAGCAGAGCTCGGCGAATCTCGTATGCTCGTTGCCCAAGCCCTCCCTGCGCTCTTCGTACCAGAGAACTGCCTCGGCGAGCTCGTCTGGAACCTCCGGTGCGAAACGAACCGGAGTCACTTACGCGTGCGACCGATGCGCTCCTCGACGCGATTCCGCGTCTCGTCCCACCCCAGACCAGGACGGCCATCGATCGCCGCCTGGGCACGGCGCTCAATCTCTGCGATCCACGCTTCGCTGTCACGTTTCTCGACGTCAGGATCGAGGCTGGCCAGGAGCTCAGCGGCAACGCGTGCGCGCTCCTGTTCAGAGAGCTGCAGCGCTTCTTTGAGGACCGCCTCTGCGTTCGTGCTCATGTAAGGAAGTGTATCGCGACTGCGAGCGCTGGCCAGCCTAGCGGCGTGATTCGGGCACCAGCACCCCGCCCATCCCCGACTCCGCGGCCCGGCGATTGAGCGCGGCCAGCTCCTCGTCGAAGATCCGCCGGAGCTCGGCGAGATCCGACGACAGCTCCTTGTCCTCGTCGGCGAACTGCTCGCGCAGGCCCTGGGTGGGCGGACCGTCGGTCTCGACCACCGCCTCGAACAGCGGGGCAAGGCGCGAGTAGAGCCTGGCCCCGCCCTTCTGGGCCAGGACGTCGTACACGACCTGCGCCTTCGGGTTGTGCATCTTCTCTTCCAGAAGGTCGAGGTGCGCCACCAGCGTCTGGCCGGCCTTGACGAGGTCGGCGCCCTTCGCGTCGGCCTTCCACAGCTCCAGGCGGTCCTGCACCTGCCGGCGGACGGACCGGAGCTGCTCGACGCCGTGGACGAGGCGCGTCAGCGACTCGCGGACCTCGAGCGCGAAACGGAGCTGATCGCCCATCTCGGAGGCCGACACCGACACGCGAGGGTCCGCCTTCACGACCAGCGGCGCCGTGAATGTCTTGCCGTCGATGTCGAGCCGGACGGTGTAGGTCCCGGGCGGGGCCATCGGCCCCCGCTTCGGATCCCCGGCGTCGAGCTTGGCGCCCTGGATCTTCGGCGCTCCCTCGTAGGCGAGGTCCCACACCACGCGCTGGACGCCGGCGTCCTTGGCCAGGTCGGGCTTGGGCAGGTCCTCGAAGCCGTCGGGATCTCCTTGCGGCGCCTCCGGCGGCTCGGCCACGCTCTTGAGCGTCCGGACGACCTTGCCCGTCTCGTCGAGGACGTCGAGCGTGAAGTCCTTCTCGGCCTTCTTCTTGAGGAAGTAGTCGATGCTGGCGCCGCGCGGCGGGTTCTGGCCCGCGATGCGATCGCGGCTCTCGCCACGATAGCGCCAGCGGATGGCCGGCCGCGTCGGGAACAGCACGACGTCGGACTGCATCGCGGCCGGCGTGATCTCGCGGATCGAGGTGAGGTCGTCCAGGATCCAGATCGACCGCCCGTGCGTGGCCAGCACGAGGTCGTCGTCCTTCACGATGAGGTCGTGCACGGCGACGGTGGGCAGCCCGAGCCGGAGCCCCTGCCAGGTGGCGCCGTCGTCGGTCGAGAACCCGACGCCGCGCTCGGTGCCGGCGTACAGCAGGCCCTTCTTCTTCGGGTCCTCACGGACGGAGTGCAGGTAGACGTCCGCGGGCAGGCCGGCGGACAGGCTCTTCCAAGTCCGGCCGAGGTCGGTCGTCTTGTAGAGGTACGGCCGCATGTCGTCCATGCGGTGGTTGTCGAAGACGACGAAGGCGGTGTCGGTGTCGTGCGGCGAGGGCTCGACGAGGTCCACCGTCGCCCACTCCGGCGCGCCCCTGGGCGTGACGTTCGCCCAGGTCTTGCCGCCGTCGCGGGTGACGTTCACGAGGCCGTCGTCGCTGCCCACCCAGACGAGGTCCTTCTGGCGCGGCGACTCCGCGATGGCGAAGATCGTGTCGTAGATCTCCACGCCGGTGTTGTCGCCGGTGATCGGACCGCCGGACCAGTGCTGCTTGGCCTTGTCGTTCCGGGTGAGGTCGGGACTGATCGCCGCCCACGTCTGCCCGCCGTCCGTCGTGCGGAAGAGGACGTTGCCGCCGTGGTAGACCACCTTGGGGTCGTGCGGCGAGGTCGCGATGGGCGCCGTCCACTGGAACCGGTACTTGAGGTCCTCGCCGCCGTGCCCGGAGGGATTGTCGGGATAGACGCTCACGTTGCGCGCCTGTCCCGTGCGCTCGTCGAACCGCGAGATATAGCCGCCGTACTCGCCGGCGTAGAGGACGTCGGGGTCGGAGGGATCGGCGACCACGTGCCCGGCCTCGCCGCCGCCGACGTCATGCCAGTCGGACCGGCGGATGCCCGCGCGCGAGAGGCTGTTGCTCGGGCCGCGCGCGGTGCCGAGGTCCTGCATGGCGCCGAAGACGTGGTAGGGGACGGCGGTGTCCGCGGCCACGTGGTAGAACTGCGAGATCGGCAGCGGCGGCGCGAACCAGCTCTCGCCGCCGTCCACGCTGATGTCGACGCCGCCGTCGTTGCCGGCAATCAGGCGCCGCGGGTTCGCCGGATCGATCCAGACGTCGTGATGGTCGCCGTGGTGCGCGCCCTTGATGGACTGGATCGTCTTGCCGCCGTCGATCGTCTTCAGCAGCGGCACCTGCGGGAACCAGACGACGTCGGGGTTCCTCGGATCGATGGCCATCGTGGAGTAGTACCAGGCGCGCTGGCGCAGCGCGTGGTGCTCGCTCGCGCGCTCCCAACTCTTGCCGCCGTCGTCGGACCGGAAGAGGCCGCCCTTCTCGGCTTCGATCAGCGCGTAGACCCGGCGGCCGTCGGAGGGAGCGACCGCGACGCCGACCTTGCCCCAGGGGCCCTCGGGGAGGCCGTGGCCGGTGAGCGGCTTCCAGGTGTCGCCGCCGTCCCGCGAGACGTACAGCCCGCTGCCGGGCCCGCCGCTCAGAAGCTCCCAGGGCCGGCGCCGCGCCTGCCAGAGCCCCGCGTACACCACGTGCGGGTTCGACGGATCGAGGGCGACGTCGGAGGCCCCCGTGTCCGCATCCTTCTTGAGGACCTGCTGCCACGTCTTGCCGCCGTCTCGCGTCCGGTAGACGCCGCGCTCGGGGTTGGGACCAAACGCGTGCCCGAGCACGGCCGCGAACGCGACGTCGGCGTTGCGCGGGTCCACGGCCATGGTCCCGATCTGGCCTTCCTGCGTCCACACGTGCGTCCAGGTCTTCCCGGCGTCGACGGACTTGTAGATGCCGTTGCCGGCGCCGACGTTCCCGCGGATGTTCGCCTCGCCGGAGCCGACGTAGACGACGTTCGGATCGGAGGGCGCGATCGCGATCGACCCGATCGAGGAGATGGGCTGGTCGTCGAAGACCGACTTGAACGTGTGGCCTCCGTCGACCGACTTCCAGACGCCGCCGGATGCGGTGGCCGCGTAGTAGACGCTTGGGTCACCCGGCACGCCGGCCACGCGGGCCACACGTCCGCCCGCGGCGGGCCCGATCGACCGGAACTTCAGGGCCTCGAAGGGCGCCGGGCCCTTGGTGACGTCCTTGTCCTCGCCGGGCTTGTTCTCCTCGGCCGCTACCGCGGACACAACGGCGACCAGGAGCAGCAGCGACGCATGAAGCCAGATCGATCGCTTGAATCGCACCATTTCCCTCTCCATGAACGGCCGACGATTATGGCAGAGGAACCCTAACTCGTTCTAGCGGATGGGGGAGCGGGCGCTTGTCGCCATGATGCCGCCCGTCACACGCCAGAAATGCCGTGACTTCGAGCACTATCGGGGCGGACACGATATCGTCTCCTCCCTCATTGCCCCACGTTTCCTCAGCACGCCGCTGGTGGAGTCACGGTCAAGAACGAACGAAGGAGTCCCAATGAGCCGGGTCGTCATCAAGGGCTCGCGCGACAGGCGCGAAGCCGGATTCACGCTGATCGAGATGCTGGTCGTGATCGCGATCATCGCTGTCCTCATCGCGCTGCTGCTGCCCGCCGTCCAGAAGGTCCGCGAGGCCGCGAACCGCACGCGGTCCCGGGCCAACCTGCACACGATCCAGGTCGCGGAGCTGAACTTCTTCAAGGCGAACGGGTTCTACACCGAGTCGCTCGACGCCCTGGGCCTTGTCGGGTACACGGGGAACACGAAGGACGGCTCGCAGTACGCGATCCACATTCCCGTCCCGGTCCCGACCGGCGCCGCCAAGCGGTCCGCCGTCGGCGCCGCCACGGGGTTCCTGGCCACGGCCACGCCGGCCGCTCCGGGCATCACGGGCAACACGGACTGCCAGGTCAATGCCGGGGGCGTGATCAGGTGCTCCCCGAACCCGCTGGCCGACGCCGGACGGCGTCAGATGTTCGCGAGCATCCACGTGCGGGCCGCGCACGACATCGGCGCCCTGCTCGTCCAGTTGCCGGACGCGCTCGGCGACGCCGCGGTGAAGCTCCAGAACCGCAAGACGGTCGGAGAGGTCTTCGGCAACCTGGACGTCAACGGCGACGGCACGCTGACGCTCCGGGAGGCGCTCACGGTGCGGGGCCGCGACGGCGTGGACCAGTTGCTGCCCTACATCGAGCAGCAGATGCACGTGGGGCTCGCCGGCGAGAACATCGACTCGATGGGCGGCGTCACCCTCAACGGCCTGGTCTCCTCGTTCGTGCCGATCAACTTCGACGGCGCGATCACCGACGGCACCTCGAACACCATCCTCGTCGGGACGGCGGCCCCGTCGTCCGCTCCGACGGCCTCGCTTGCCACGCCCGCCGTGCAGCTCAACGCCTTCTGCGACGGCAGCGTGCGTCCGGTGGGTAGCCTCACGGGCACGCCGTTCACGCACTGGAGCCTGTACTCGCACCTGGATGCGGTCTCGACCGATCCCGCCAACTTCGGCTGGTCGGGCCCCATCACGCTCGTCAACGGGGATGGCAGCCGGCTCAACGGCATCCTGATCGGGTTGCTGGTCCCGGCCGTGCAGGGCGCCGGCCAGACCCTCAACGGCCTGCTCGTGACGCAGGACGGCATCGGCAGCCTCGCCGGCGCGCCGGGGGCGGGGCAGATGACGATCAACTGGGGCGACGGCCTCGACGGGTTCTTCTCCGCTTCGCTCAGCACGAAGCCGTTCGTGCGGACGCTGCCGGCCGTGCAGTAGTCCGGCGGATCATCGGTCTTTCATCCCGGGGCACCGCCGGCGCGATCGCGCGCGGCGGTGCCCCTTCGTCGCTTCGAGGACCTGATCACCCGGCGATCCATGGCGTCGAGCCCGGGCCGGGCGCAGCATGGGTGTGGAGGGTTCGATCACGGTCACCCGGGATCGCCGTCTCGCATCCGGCAACCGTACGTGGCGAGGAATGGCCGTCCTCCTGCTGGCGCTGCCCGCCTGCGGCCGCTCGCCGTCGATGAGCCCCCCGCCGTCGCCGTCTCCGTCACCCTCGGGCCCCGTCGCCGTCGGGACCCACACCGGCCCGACCGCCATCACCCTGCTCGAGGCCGTGCCCGCGCCGGGATCCGTGGTCACCTGTGGACCCGAGATGGCGGACTGCCAGGGCCGGCTGCGGATCCGGCTCCTCCTGGCGCCGACGCAAACGGGAACCTCCCTGTGGACGGCGGTGACTCTGCACGCCACCAACCACGTGGCCTGCCTTCGTGGCCAGATCCCGGGCGCCTCCCTCGAGGCGGGCCGGTCCCAGGAGGTGGAGGTCGTGCTCGATCAGTCCGACGCGTTCTGCCGGACGCCGCTCACCATCACCAACATGGCGGCCGTGGTCGAAGGCACGATCGAGGTGGCGTCCCGGCAGGAATGGTCGATCGCGTACGAGATCAAGCCGTGATGTCCTCTAGGCAGAGACTTCGATCACTTCGGCCGAGGCCGACGGCACCGGGAGCGACAGGCCGCTTCGACGCAGTCCGTCGAGGTGAAACCGGATCGCTTGGCGGATCCGCTGCGCTGTTTGTGCGCGCGTCCGTCCGGTGGCGATGCAACCGGGAATGTCGGGGCTGTACGCGGAATAGTTGCGGGCACCCTTCTCGATCACGACGAGATACCGCCGCGGTAGACTCATTTCAGTCCCGCCTGCTTGCGATTGCAACACGGTGATCATATCGCGGACCTTCATTGGGGGAAGCCGGCGAGGCGGCCAGCGGGCCAAGATCTCACCTCGCGTTGCCTGAGCAGGTCCGGTTGCCAACCGGCGAGTCAAACCGTATCCGCCCGAGCGGCGTCTCATGGGCCATGTGGTCCCACGATGTCCGCTACGCGCTCCGCCTCCTGCGGCGTTCCCCGGGGTTCGCCGCCACCGCCATCCTGACCCTCGCCGTGTCCATCGGCGCCAACGCCGCGATCTGGAGCGCGGTCAAGGGCGTCCTGGTCGCGCCGCTGCCGTACGAGGATCCCGATCGCCTCGTGCGCTTGTTCGAGGAAGCGCCGACCAATCCGCACTTCCCGTTCTCGCCCGCCGACTTCCGCGACTATCGCGCCGAGCTGAGGACGTTCGAAGGGATCGCCGCCTACGGCCGCGCCGACCTGCAGCTCGGCGACACCCGGCCGCCCGAGCAGCTCCGCGGCATGCGGGTCTCGGCCGGCTTCTTCACGCTGCTCGGTCGTCCGCCCGCGCTCGGCCGCGACATCGAACAAGGCGACGAGATCCAGGGCAGCAGCGACGTGGTGATCCTCAGCCACTCCCTGTGGATGCGCCGCTTCCAGGGAGATCCCGCGGTCGTCGGCCGCACCGTGCGCTTGTCGGGGCGGCCCTTCCGCATCGTGGGCGTGGTGCCGAGGGGCTTCCAGCACGTCGGGGGCACGTTCCAGACGTACGGACACGGCGAGGCGGTCGACGTCTGGTGGCCGCTCGCGGTGCCGCGCGAGGAGCGTCGCGAGCACCGCTTCTCGCATTACTACAACGTCGTCGCGCGGGTGCGGCGCGACGCGGGCCGGGCGGCCATGGAAGAGGACCTGCGCCGGGCGGGCGCGAGCGCGGCGACACGATATCCGGACCCGCCGAGTGCCTGGAAGCCGCGGGCCGTCCCCCTCAAGGAGGAGATCGTCGGGACCGCCGGGTCGACGCTCGGCGTCCTGGCCGGAGCGGCCCTGGCGGTGCTGATGCTGGCCTGCGTGAACGTGGCGGGGCTGCTGCTGGGACGGGCGGTCCAGCGGTCGAGCGAGATCAGCGTGCGCGCGGCGCTGGGAGCCACGCGCTGGCGCCTCGCGCGTCAACTGCTGGTCGAGAGCCTGGTGCTGGCGGGAGCGGGCGGGGCGCTGGGCGTCGGGCTCGCGTACGGGGCGGTCTGGGCGGTCCGGCGCTTCGGGCCTGCCGACATGCCGCGACTCGCGATGATCGCCCTGGACGTCCCGGTGCTCGGCCTCGCCCTGGGCGCGACGGTCCTGAGCGCGATCCTCTTCGGGCTCGCCCCGGCGCTGCGCCTCGCGCGGACGACGGCGGGGGAGGCGCTGAAGGAGAGCGGCCGCACGATCGCCGGCGCGGCGCATCAACGGGCACGGCGCGCGCTGGCCGCCGCGCAAGTGGCGCTCGCCTTCGTCCTCGTGGTCTCGTGCGGCCTGCTCCTCCGCAGCTTCGTGTCGATGGTCACGCGGGACCCCGGCTTCCAGCCACGCGGCGCGATCACCGCCTCCGTCGAGCTGCCCACGGCTCTCTATAACGAGAATTCATCCCGCGACTTCTTCCGCCGGGCGGCCGAGCGGGTGCGCGCGCTCCCGGGCGTGCGCGAAGCGGCCTTCAGCTCCGACCTGCCCTGGTCGGCCTACGACGAGAACACGAGCTTCTCGATCGTCGGGCGCGAGTCGGCGAAGGACGAGGGGCCAGAGGCGCGCTATCACTTCATCACGCCGGGCTACTCGCGGGCCACGGGCACGCCCCTCCTGGCCGGCCGCGACCTCGACTCCTCGGACGGGGAGAGAGCACCTCTGGTGCTGCTGCTGAACGCGGCGGCCGCGCGCAAGTTCTGGACGACGCCGGCGGCCGCGGTCGGCGCGCGCGTGAACCTGTGGGGCAAGGAGCGGACGGTGGTGGGCGTGCTCGGCGACGTGCAGGACATGCCCTGGCACGACCACGCCGTGCCCGCCCTCTATTTCCCGCAGCCCCAGACGTGGTACGCGCAGCGGATGTTCCTGATCGCGCGGTCTGACGCCTTTCTCCCGTCGACCGTCGAGTCCATCCGGCGCGCCCTGGCCGAGATCGATCCCGAGCTGCCGCTGGCGAACGTGCGCCCTCTCGAAAGCGTGGCCACCGCCGCCACCGCGACACGCCGGCTCACCCTGTGGCTCGTCGCGGCGTTCGGGCTGACGTCGTTCTTCCTCGCCGTCGTCGGGATCTATGGAGTGATGGCCCAGGCCGTGGGCCAGCGCCGCCAGGAGTTCGGCGTCCGCCAGGCCCTGGGTGCGACCCCTCGCGACATCATGCGGCACGTCTTCTCGAGCGGGGCCGGGATGACGTTCGCGGGACTGGTCGCCGGCATCGCGCTGGCCCTGGGATCGACGCAGCTACTCGCGTCGTTGCTGTACGGCGTCACTCCACTCGATCTGGGAACGTTCGCGGCCGTGGCCGCGGTCCTCGGGGGGGCCGCGGTGGGAGCGATCTACTTTCCCGCCCGCACGGCGACCCGCGTCAGCCCCGCCGTCGCGCTTCGCGGCGAGTAGGACGATGCGTCAGCCGAGCCCGGCGGCTCGCGCGATCAGGAACACCCCTGCCCCGACGACGACGATCCCGATGGCCCGCGCGACGCGCTCGCCGGCCGGGGCGAGACGTTCGGCGGTGATGGCGGCGGCCACGACCGCCATCGCGCGAAGGTCCATGACTCCGATGACGAGGAGGATCGCCATCAGGCCGGCGCAGCAGCGGCTGCAGTGGAGTCCGAGGCGCAGGCCGTGCCGCCAGGCGGTGCCGGCGTCGGCCGGCAGCGTGCGGCCGCGCCCGGGCGCCTCCCGGCAGCAGGCGAGGTGACGGGCCTTCCACGGGGTGAGCTGGAGCAAGCCGGCGGTCAGGACGACCACACCGACCGCGATCGGCAGGGCGCGCGCCAGCGCCGGCTGCTGCATCGCGATCGCCGCCAGCGCGACGCCCAGCGGATAAGCGGCCATTCCGAACATGGTCCAGACGACGAAGTAACCGACGCCCGCGAGCGCGGTCCGCCGACCGAGGCCGGTGTCGCCCGCCCGGCCGACGGCCTGGCGGTAGCGCCGGAGCATCGGGACCAGGGACGGCAGCATCATCGCCGCCATCATCACGATCCACATGCCGAGGAACGACGCCGCGGCGCCGGGCCAGGTCTGTCCCGGCATCCGCATCCACGCCATCGACATCGTCCAGCCGCCCGGCATCGGCATCCCGCCCATGGCCGACATGGACCCGCACCAGGCGATCGTCACCGCGGCGCTGCCGGCGAACAGCAGCGCGGAGACGCCGTAGAAGGCGCGCGCGCTCAGGGCTTGCCGTACTCGTCGTGGCGGCGCCACCAGAGGCCCGTCTCGTTGCGCCCCAGGGGCGCACGGTCGAGCCACTGGTACATGCCCCAGAGGCCGTCCAGCCCGCGCGCGTAGGTGGAGTACGCGTGGTAGACGGCGCCGTCCTCGCGCACGAACGCGCTCAGGCCCGGCCTCTCGCGGATGAACGTGGCCACGTCGGTCCCGACCGAGGCCGCGAAGGGGGCGGCTCCGTCGTCGCCTTGATTCGGCGCCATCGGCGGCTCGCGCCGGTAGTTGTACTCGATGCCGCCTTCGCGCTGTTGCTCCGGCGTGAACCCGACGCTGAAGTCGGGGTTGAAGTCGCCGCCGAACGAGGACGCCCAGGGGAACGTCCACCCCATCCGCCGTTTGTAGGCCTGCAGCTTCGCCAGGGGCGCCCGCGACACCGCCATGAGCGTGACGTCGTGGCTCGCCAGGTGGACGGCGAAGCCGTCGAACCCGTCCGCGATCGCCGAGCACGACGGACACCCCGCCGCGTAGTCGGGCCCGAACATGAAATGGTAGACGAGGAGCTGCGACCGCCCTCGGAACAGGTCGGCCAGCGAGCCGCTCCCCTCGTCGGTCTCGAATCGATACTCCTTGTCGATGCGGACCCACGGCAGCTCCTGCCGGCGCCGCGCCAGCTCGTCGCTGCGCCGCGTCAGCTCCTTCTCCGCCTGGAGCAGCTCGAGGCGGGCGGCCAGCCACTCCTTCCGGGTCCCGGTCTTGTGCTTCGTCATGGCTCCTGTCTCCTTCTCGGATGCGGCGGCCCCCTTGAGATAAGTTAGCGCCGGGACGCGACCGATGGGAGTGACAAGTGTGTCGGGATTCCGATGGACTCGCTGATCACCGCCGCCGCGCGGGCCCTGGCGGCGGGGGATCCCCTCGGCGCACTGAAGCGGGTCGCCCTGCGCGACGACGCGCCCGCCCTCGCCCTGCGAGGCATCGCGATGGCGCAGCTCGGCGATCTCGCTCGGGCCAAGGCGCTCCTGCGCAGCGCCGCCCGTGCCTTCGGTCCGAAGGAGGCCGTGGCCCGCGCGAGGTGCGTGGTGGCCGAGGCCGAGGTCGCGCTCGCCTCGCGCGACCTCGGCTGGCCGGCCAAGGCGCTCGAGGCGGCACGGGCGACCCTCGAAGGGCACGGTGACCGGGCCAACGCCGCGCACGCGCGGTCCCTGGAGGCCCGGCGCCTTCTCCTGATCGGGCGCATCGACGAGGCCGAGCGTACGCTCGCCGCGCTGGACCCCGCGCCTTTCCCGCCCGCGTCGAGGACCGCTCACGAGCTGGTGGTGGCGGGGATCGCGATGCGGCGCCTCCGGACGAAGGCGGCGCGCGCGGCGCTCGCCCGGGCCGAGCGTGCCGCGCGCCAGGCCGGCATCCCGGCCCTGACGGCGGAGGTCGAAAGCGCGATCCTCGCCCTGAACACGCCCGCCGCGCGCCTGATCGCCAGTGGCGAGGAGCGACTCCTCCGGCTGGAGGAGGTCGAAGCGCTGCTGGCGTCGCAAGCGTTCGTGGTCGACGCCTGCCGTCACGTCGTGCGTCACGCCGGCACCGTCGTCTCGCTGGCGAAGCGCCCGGTGCTGTTCGCGCTCGCCCGTGCGTTGGGCGAAGCCTGGCCGGGAGACGTGCCGAGGGACACGCTCGTCGCGCGCGCATTCGGATCGAAGCTCGCCGATGAATCGCACCGCGCGCGGCTGCGAGTCGAGGTCGGGCGGCTGCGCACGGTGCTTCGGACGCTGGCCGACGTGAGCGCGACGAAGCGGGGGTTCCGGCTGGCGCCACGCCGCGCCCGCGAGGTCGTCGTGCTGGCGCGCCCCGTCGACGAGGAGCATGCGGCGGTGCTGGCCTTCCTCGCCGACGGTGAGTCCTGGTCGAGCTCGGCCCTCGCCCTTGCGCTGGGAACGAGCCAGCGCACCGTGCAGCGGGCGCTCGACTCCCTGGCCGCCGCCGGCAAGGCGCAGTCGTTCGGTCGCGGGCGAGCGCGTCGTTGGATGACCCCGCCCGTGCCCGGACTCGCGACGACCTTGTTACTCCCCGCCCCTCTGCCGACCGAATAGGATCAAAGGATGCGTCGATCGACCGCCGAGATCGTCCGTGAGTACGGCCCCTTTCCGGGTGTCGACCACGTGCATGGAGTCACGTACGACGGCCAGAACGTCTGGTTCGCGGCTGGAGACAAGATCAGCGCCCTCGATCCTGCGAGCGGCAAGGTGCTGCGCTCGATCGAGGTCGCCGCGCAGGCCGGGACGGCCTTCGACGGCCAGCACCTGTTCCAGCTCGCCGAGGACCGCATCCAGAAGATCGATCCCAGGACCGGCCGCGTGCTCGCCACGATCCCGGCGCCCGGCGGCGGCGGTGACTCGGGGCTCGCGTGGGCCGAAGGGACGCTCTGGGTGGGGCAGTATCGAGGCCGGAAGATCCATGAAATCGATCCCGAGACAGGGGCGATCCTTCGGACGATCGAGTCCAACCGCTTCGTCACTGGCGTCACCTGGGTCGACGGAGAGCTCTGGCACGGCACCTGGGAAGGTGACGAGAGCGATGTGCGGCGAATCGATCCTCGAACGGGAGAGGTCCTGGAGAGGCTCGCGATGCCGCCCGGAGTGGAGGTCTCGGGGCTCGAGTCGGATGGCGGCGATCAGTTCTTCTGCGGAGGGGGAAGGAGCGGGAAGGTGAGGGCCGTCCGCCGGCCCCGGCGAGGGTGACGGCTCGCTCTCCGGCCGCCCGAGGTCGCCTCTCCGAGGCGACGCCGTATGATTCCGCGTGCACGACCTCCGCCGCGAGCGACGCCTCGGCCTCGGTTACGGGCTCGCCGCCTATGGGTCCTGGGGCGTCTTCCCCATCTACCTGAAGGCGGTGAGGACGGTACCGATCGTCGAGGTCCTCTGCCATCGCGTGGTCTGGGCCCTCGCCGTCCTCGTGGTCGTGACGGCCGTGCGGGGCGAAGTGCGGGACGTGATCGCCGCCCTGCGCCAACGGCGCGCGCTGCTCGTGCTCAGCGGCAGCACGGTGCTCATCGCGATCAACTGGCTCGTCTACATCTTCTCCGTCACTCATGCGCGGATGCTGGAGAGCAGCCTGGGGTACTACATCAACCCTCTCATCAGCGTCCTTCTCGGGATCGCCCTGCTCGGCGAGCGACTGGAGCCGCTCATGAAAGCCGCCGTGGTGGCGGCCGCGGCCGGAGTCGTCTGGCTCGCCACCGCCCTGGGTCATCTTCCCTGGATCTCGCTCGCGGTGGCCTTCTCGTTCGCCTTCTACGGCCTGCTGCGCAAGATCGCGCCCGTCGGCGCCCTCATCGGCCTCACCGTCGAGACGCTCCTCCTGGCTCCTTTCGCTGCCGCCTACCTCGGGTGGGCGATGAGCAGCGGCCACTCGAGCTTCCTGACCGGCGGTCCTGCGATGAGGGCCCTCCTCCTGCTGGCCGGGCCCGTGACCGCGATCCCGCTCCTCTGCTTCGCCGCCGCCGCACGACGGCTTCCCCTCTCCACGATCGGCTTCCTGCAGTACGTGTCGCCGACGCTGCAGTTCCTGCTCGCCGTCGCCGTCTATGCCGAACCGTTCGATCGCGGGCGGGCGGGCGCGTTCGCCTGCATCTGGGTCGCGGTGGCGCTGTTCGCGTTCGACAGCATCCGCCGCCATGTCCCCGAGCCGGCCGTGGACGCGTAGCGACGATGCGCTCTCGCTTGTCAGGAGCGGAGATCAGGCCGCGTCGTCTTACCGCTCCCACGGCCGCTCGGGCTCTCGCGGCCGGTCCGCGTCGCAGAGGAAGCACTGCGGCTCGAATCGTTCCATCATGGACCCGCCGGCTCCATGTCCTTCTTGAGCAGGTAGCCGTACGTCGTTCGGCCCAGCGTGCCCGTGAAGCGGGCCTCCACGAAATCCCGCAGCTCGCGGAAGGCCTCGACACGGTCACCCCGCACGACGTAGCTGGCGCGCGGCTTGGATCCGAGGATCGGATTCTCGTAGAAGTAGGCGCGGTCCGCGCGCACCCGCCAGTCCTTCGGCTTGTCCCGGGCCTCGTAGTCGAAGCGCTCGAGGGGAATGTCGCCGAGCTGCTGCCGGTTGAGGGTCTTCGTCCAGGTCGAGCGCTCGTCGCCCTCCTGCTCGCTCGCACGGGGATTCTCGACCCGCTCGTTGCCGCTGTCCGTCTCCTCCTCGAGCAGCCAGTCCCTCGCCCCCGCGTTGTAGGCGAACGTGTACTCGACGGCCCAATGCGAGGATGCGCTGCCCCCGGCGAAGCCGACGGTGAACCGCCCGCGGCTCGCCTTCAGCCCCTGGTACGGATCGCCCAGCATGCCGCCGCAACGGCCGCAGTACACGAGCCGATCCGTCCGGCGCGCCTCCTTGAGCTGGCCGCTCGCCTGGCGAAGGAGCAGCAACAGCGGGCGCGGGACATCGCCGCTGCCGGGGGCGTCTTCGTCGCGGCGGCGCAGGATCAGGACGGCGTCCTGCCTACCGTCTCCGTCGAGGTCGGCCGTGGCGAAGTCGAGCGTCTGGAAGCCAGTAGGCACGAACCGCGCGATCTCGGGTGGCGGGTCTTCGTCCGCCCCCACGACCGGAAGGACGGGCATCACCACCACCCACAGCCAGGCGAGCGCGCGCATCGTGTCCTCCCTCGTGTGTCGGATCAGAGCCAGCTCTCGATGGTCAGCCCGGGTACGCGAGCGAAGTGTCTCTCGTTGTGGGTCACAAGGGTCAGGCCCAGGGCCAATGCATGCGCGGCGATCAGCGTATCGATGGTTCCGATCGGGACTCCACGGCGCGCGAGGAGGGCACCCAGGGCACCGAACCGATCGGCGGCATTGCCATCGAACCCCGCGACCTCGATGGCATCGACGAACGCGTCGATCAGGCGGTGAAGACGGCGCGAGCGCCGGACGTCGGCACCGTACCGCAGCTCGGCCAGCGTGAGAGAGCTGACGCACACCTCGGACGGCCGATGCTCGAGCAGGCGCTCGGCCACTCGTCCCTGCCCGCGCAGGGCGAAGCTTACCGTGTCGGTGTCGAGCATGTAGGCCGGCATCAGCGGAACGGGTCGCGCGTCTCACGGATCGACCGCTGGGGTGGACGCCGTATCGGATGGCGCCAGGCGCCGAGGCAGGCACGGAAGGCATCGGGCCACTCGTCCGCCGGCTCGAGGATCACGCGCCTGCCCTCCCGCCGGACGGTGACCTCGCGGTGCCCGTCCGGGAAGCGGAACTCATGGGGCAGGCGGACGGCCTGGCTGCCACCGTTCCGGAAGAGCTTGGCGCGCAGGGCCTTCATATTCCCAGTATAGACGTCGATATATACAAGGGCAACCTCGGCCGAGTGTAGCCACGGGCGCGGTCAGGCGAGGTCCCCGACGGCGCGACCGCCCAATCGCTTGAACGCAAACATCCGAAGAGAAACGGGAACCTGCGAGGACGCGTCGCCGTCTATGGGTGCAACACATGCTCGTCCAGGATCTGGGCCGTGACCTGCGCATCGGGCTGAGGATCCTCGCCAAGGAAAAGGCCTTCTCCGCCCTGGCCGTGACCGCGCTCGCGCTCGGCATCGGGGGCGTCGCCACGATGTTCAGCGTCGTGAACGGCGTCATGCTGCGCGGCTTCTCGTTCCCCAACGCCGACCGGCTGGTCAGCGTCAATTTCGTGGATCCCGCCAGCGCCACCTTCTTCGGGTTCAACGGGCGGGTGACTGCGATGGACTTCGAGGAGCTGCGGCCGGAGCAGAAGTCCTTCGAGCTGCTGGCCGCCTACCTCAACGGGTCGACCGTCAACCTCACCGTCGACGGACAGCCGAAGCGCTACACCGGCGCCTACGTCACCGAGGACTTCCTGCGCGCGCTGGGGGTCGCGCCCATGCTGGGCCGCGACCTCTCCGCCGCCGACAACGCGCCGGGAGCCCAGAAGGTCGCCCTCATCGGTTACGGCACCTGGCAGCGGGACTTCGGCGGCGGGGCCGACATCGTGGGCAAGGCCGTCCGCATCAACGGCAAGCCCGCCACCATCGTCGGCGTGATGCCGA
>JBGPBV010000155.1:0-15786 GCA_041481445.1 Vicinamibacteria bacterium | reverse complement strand
GAGCTGGAGATCGGCTGGCTGCCTCCCCTGATCACGCAGGCGCGCAACGCCAAGGTCCAGCCCGGAGCGGAGGGGTACCTCGACGCCTCCCTGACCGCGAAGATCCTCGAGATTCCCACCGGCCAGCTCACGCGCGCCATGGGCGACGTGCACCCGCAGGGCAACCCGCACTACTGGCTCGACCCCGACAATGGCAAGCGCATCGCCAAGGAGATCGAGAAGAAGCTCTCCGCCATGGATTCCGCCAATGCCTCGTACTACGCCCAGCGCGAAGGGGACTTCGAGCAGAGGGTGAGCGCCGCCGACAAGGGATGGCAGGCCCAGTTTGCCCCGTACAAGGGCACGCGAATCGTGACCTACCACCGGTCCTGGCCGAACTTCGTGGACCACTTCGGCCTCGACGTCATGGGTTACGTCGAGCCGCGGCCCGGCATTCCTCCTTCGCCCTCCCACACCATCGACCTGATCAAGGCCATGAAGGAGCAGAACGTGAAGATCATAATGGTCGAGCCCTACTTCGACCTCAAGACGCCCAACTCGATCGCGCGGGAGACGGGGGCAAAGGTCCTCATGCTGCCGCCCTCGGTGGGCGGGGTGAAGGAAGTGACGGACTACGTCAAGCTGTTCGACTACGACGTCAAGGCGATCGCGGACGCCATCAAGGCCACAGGGGCTAAGTAGGAATGGACATCGACACCCTGAAGTTCCTGGCCGCGCCCTTCGCGGCCAGCCTCATCCTGACCGGCATCCATTCCTACCTGGGGGTACACGTCGTGGAGCGGGGGGTCATCTTCGTCGACCTGTCGCTGGCCCAGATCGCGGCCCTCGGGGCCACCATCTCCATCCTGCTCCCTTTCGCGGGCGGCGACCCGCACGGGCCGTGGGTCTACTGGATCTCGCTCGGGTTCACGTTCATCGGGGCCGCCATCTTCTCGACCATCCGCTCGCGCCGGGCCCGCATCCCGCAAGAGGCCATCATCGGCATCTCCTACGCCGTGGCCTCCGCCGCCTCCATCCTGGCCATGAGCAAGGCCACCTCCGAGAGCGAGCACCTCAAGGACATGCTGGTGGGCAACATCCTGGCCGTGTCCTGGGACGAGGTGATCAAGACGGCGGTCCTCTACGCGGTGGTGGGAGCCTTCCACTACGCGTTTCGCCGGCAGTTCCTGGCCATCTCGATGGCCCACCACGAGGCGAAGGGGGACTCCGCCGTCGACCATTTGAACGTGCGGCTGTGGGACTTCCTCTTCTACGCCTCCTTCGGGTTCGTGGTGACCTCGTCGGTGGCGATCGCGGGCGTCCTGCTCGTCTTCTGCTACCTGATCGTGCCCTCGGTGGCGGCCATGCTCTACTCCGAGCACATCGGGCGCCGGCTGGCCATCGGATGGACGATGGGTACCGTGGTCTCCGCTCTCGGCATCTACCTCTCGGTCAAGCTGGACCTGCCCACGGGCGCCACCATGGTGTGCACGTTCGGCCTCGTGCTGATCCTGATGGCGGCGGTGCGCCCCCTGATCGCGCGGCCGCGGGCCGCGAGTTGAAGGGCGGCGTCAGCCGGTCAGACGGCTGACCACGAACGCGAAAGCCGTCCCCAGGCAGGTCAGGGCGATCGTGAGGCCGGAGCTGCGCTCGGAATGGGCCTCGGGCAGGATGTCCGCGGCGCCGATGTAGAGCAGGAACCCCGCGAAGAACCCGAGGTACAGGGACAGCGCGAAGGGGGAGAGGCGGAAGAACAGCGTGGAGACGGCGCCGGCGATGGGCGCGGCCGCGTCGAGAGCGAGCGCCGCCACCGCGCGTCCGCGCGGGTTCCCGTGCGCCAGCATCAGGCTCACCGTGTTGAGACCATCCGCGAAGTCGTGGGTGACGACGGCCAGGCCCACGATCGCGCCCACTTGGGGCGAGACCTGGAAACCCAGGCCGATGCCCACCCCGTCCATGAAGCTGTGCCCGGCCAGGGCGAGCGCGGACAGCACGCCGACCGTCGGGTGGTGGTGGCCCACGTACGACTCCTCCTGCGCGTGATGGATCAGCAGGAGCTTCTCGCTGGCGTGGAAGAGCAGGAACCCGGTGACGAGTGCGGCCATCGGAGCCAGGGGGTCGATCGCGTGCGCGCGTGTGAGCTCGAACAGCTCGGGCAGGACGTCGAAGCCGACCACCCCGAGCAGGACGCCGGCGGTGAAGCCCAGGATGAGGTGGCGCGCCCCCGCGAACCGGAGCGCGAAGAGGCCGCCCACCAGCGTGGACACGAACGCGCCCAGGGCGAGCGCGAGCGCGCTCAGGGGCGGCCGATCAGGCGCGCGACCTCGTCCGCGATGGCGAGGGCGGAGGTGAGGCCGGGCGAGTCGATGCCGACCAGGTTCACGAGGCCGGGCCGGCCCCGGCCCGACTCCTCCGCGATCACGAAGTCGCGCACCCCCTGCCCGGGGGCCTGGAGCTTGGGACGGATGCCGGCCATGTCCGGGTCGAGGTCCTCGTCCGCGATCCCGGGGACGAGCCGGCGCACCGCCGTCGCGAAGGCGGCGCGCTTGGTCTCGTCCACGCGGTAGTCGAGGGCGCGGTCGGGAAGGTACTCCGCGTCCGGCCCGAAACGCAGGCGCCCCTCGAGCCCGATCACCGCGTGCACGCCGAGGCTGACGTGGCCGGGCACCGGGTAGACGAGGCGCGACACCATCGCGGCCTTGGACGAGCGGACGGAGAAGTAGCTCCCCTTCCAGTAGTGCTGGCGGTAGCCGGCGGCGTCGACGTCGATGCCGGCCAGGGAGGCCACGGTGTCCGCCTCCAGCCCCGCGGAGTTGACCACGTGCTCGGCGGTGAGGGTCTCCTCCTCGCCACCGGAGCGGACGGTGAGCCTCCAGTCACCGCCGCTCGGGGCGAGGCCGACCACCTCCGCGCGCGGCTGCAGGAGGGCGCCCGCCTCCCGCGCCAGGTGCAGCAGGCAGTCCATGAGGGCGTGCGCGCTCACGATCCCGGTGTTGGGCGAGAGGAGGGCGGCCAGGGACGGCACCCGCGGCTCGAGCGCCCGCGCCTCCTCGCCGCTCAGGCGCCGCATCTCCACGCCGTTGGCGAGGCCGAGCGCGAGCAGGCTCTCGAGCTTGGGCACCTCCTCCGGGGTGACCGCGGCGATGATCTTGCCCACCCGCGCGTGGGGGACGTGGTGTCGGTCGCAAAGCTCGTACAGCCGGCGGTTGCCCTCGACGCAGAGGCGCGCCTTGAGCGACCCCGTCGGGTAGTACATCCCGCCGTGGATGACCTCGCTGTTGCGGCTGGAGGTCTCCTGGCCGTGGCGGGCCCGCCGTTCGAGGATGACGACCTCGCCCTCCGGGGCCAGGCGCGCGGCGACGGCCAGCCCCACCACGCCCGCGCCGACGACGGCCACGCCGGTATCGGCCATGGCCGCATCGTAGCTCAGGCGCCGAGGACGGTCAGGCAGAGCGTGCGCGGGCGCGGCCCGTCCAGCTCGACGAGGAACAGGCGCTGCCAGCGGCCGAGCCGCAGAAGGCCCCCGGCCACCGCGATCGTCTCGGAGGCGCGCAGGAAGAGGGCCTTGCAGTGGGCGTGGCCGTTGGCGGGCTCGTCCGGGGGGACGGGCCCCCGCCGCGCGAAGTCGTCGTGGTGGTAGGCCAGGGCGCCGGGAGCGGCGCGCTCCAGGGCCGCGCGCAGGTCCTCGAGCAGCAGGGGCTCGTCCTCGTTGACCACCACCGCGGCCGTCGTGTGCAGGACCTGCACCGCGACCAGGCCCTCGACGATCCCCGACCGCGCCACCACCGCGTCCGCGAGCGCGGTCACGTCCACGAACTCGAAGCGGCCCGCCGTCTCCACCTCCGCCTCCTCGCGGTGACATCGCGCCGTCCACGCCCGGCGCTCGCGCGCGCCCATCCTGTCCACGATCATTCCTGGCCTCCCGTGCCGTGCACGTGGCGAACATCGGCCGCCGCCGCCGGGCCCGCCTGACGCCGGGGTGATCGAGGCATGAGGTGTCCGTGAGGGGGCGGGTTATCCTCTGGAGGGATGCTGCTCAGGAGGTCCCGATGGCTCTCTGGCTCGTGGTCCTGACGATGGCCGCGCTCG
The DNA here is from genome assembly GCA_041481445.1 of Vicinamibacteria bacterium. Taxonomy (GTDB): domain Bacteria; phylum Acidobacteriota; class Vicinamibacteria; order Fen-336; family Fen-336; genus AA29. The sequence goes on along the minus strand of JBGPBV010000155.1, from coordinate 11,718 downwards.
GCCCCTCTCCCGCGGCCCCCTCTCCCGGCGACTACATCAAGGTGGAGGTCCGGGGCACGCTGCGAACGGGGATGATGGCGATCGGGGGCGAGACCACCGGCACCGTCATCCGCGCCCGCGGCGCCACCTGGGAGCTCGATCTCCGCCCGCTGCCGGGCGGGGAGGCGAGGGTGGCGTCCCTCGACGGCAAGACCGTCGTCGTCAAGGGCTCGCTGGACGTGCGCCGCGGGGTCGAGCGGCGCGAGCGCACGATCCTGACCGTGACCAGCCTGGAGCCGGCCGCCTCCGAACCCGAGCGCTGAGCAAGGGGCGGCCGCGACGTCACTGGCGCTTGCGCGCCACGCGCGTGGTGACCTCCTTGGTCGAGTAGAACACGGCCAGCTCCGGGCCGAAGCCGATCTCGTCTCCGTCGGCCAGGATGGCCGCGCGGTTCACCGGCTGGCCGCGCACGAACGTCCCGTTGCGGCTGGACAGGTCCTCGATGGTGGCCTTCCCGCCGCCGACCACGATGCGCGCGTGGCGTCGCGACACCTCCGGCACGTTGATGCGCGCGTCGGCCTCCGCCCCCCGGCCCACCACGTTGTCGCCCTCCACCAGCGGCAGGCGGTGCTTGCGCCAGCGCAGCCAGCAGTAGCCGGCCTGGCCTTCCGGCCTCTTCTCCGCGTCCGGCACGTCCCCTTCCACGGGCCCCGCGAATGCGTAGCCGAAGCCGAAGACGGTGCGGATCCACTGCCCCTGGCGGGCCTGGTCGCCGATGGCCTTCCTGAGCTCGGTGACGAGCTGGGCGAGGGCGGTGTTCGAGACGTAGGTCTCGGGCCAGAGGCGCTGGCGGAGGTCCTGCTTGCGCAGGGCGCGCGGCCGCTCCGCCACCAGCAGCTCCAGCAGCGAGAACGCGCGGGGGGTGAGATGGCACACCTCCCCCTTCCGGCGGAGCTCCCGCCGCTCGAGATCCAGCTCACATTCGCCGAACCGGAGCGCTCCCACCGGGAATCTCAAGACTTCCGAACCACTCTCGAAGCTCTTCCGGAGCCCCCCGGCCGTCTTTCCGCATGTGCAGATCAGGAAGGCGGTTTCGCTCTGGGCAAAGGCGGTCGGGCTGGCCCTCGCCCTCGCCGCCGCCACCCCGGCCGCCGACGGCCCGGAGGCGGCCCCGGCGATCACGCGCGTCCGTCTCCCCGGCCGGTTCGCGGCGAACACGGTCAGCGGGGTCGTGGCGCGCGCGCGCCAGCGCCTGGAGCAACCGGCCTGCCAGCGGATCTACACCGATTTCATGGACACGAACGGCCGTCCCCTGCGCGACGTGCTGGCGGAGGCGGAGACGTCGGGCGAGGCGCAGCTGGGCACGCTCATCTTCTACGACGGCAGCGAGCAGCCGCGCTGCGCGAGCCGCCAGACACTGGCCTTCACGTTCGTTCGCAGCACGGTCGTGTGGGTGTGCGCGGCCCAGTTCACGTCCACCGCGCTCAAGGATCCCCGGCTGGTGGAGGCGGTGGTCATCCACGAGAGCCTTCACGCGCTGGGGCTCGGCGAGAACCCGCCCTCCAGCAGCGAGATCACCGGGCGCGTGATGTCGCGCTGCATGGGGTAGGTCGCCGCCCGCCATCACCCGACCCGCTCCACGGGCGGCCGGCGGCGCGCCGCCCGCAGCACGACCACGCTCGAGGCGAGCGCCCACAGCCATCCCGCCGCGAACAGGACCAGTCCCCAGAGGACGGGGGCCAGGCCCGGTCCCCCCGGCGGCGGGATCGTCATCGTGGCAAGCTCCGCCCCGACGAAGACGACGATCCACCACGTCATGAGCACGCCGCCCGCGACGGCGAGAGCGAGCTGGGGCAGGCCTTCCCAGCGCCGCATCATCAGGGTGCCCATGCCGGGCACGCCGACCGCGTTCGTGACCAGGCAGGCCCAGGCGAAATCCTCGCTCGTCCGGGCCCGCCGCCAGCGCTCGGAGAGACCTCTCACGTCGTGACCAGAAAGGAGACGCCCGCCCGCATGACGGGGCCGATGATAACCCCGCGCCCCCGTCCCGGTGGTTCCACGCCGGGCTAGAATCCAGGGCTCCGGAGGTGAGATGAAGCCCGTCCTCGCGCTGGCCGTTCCCGTCGTGGTCGCCGTGACGGCCGGGGCTCCCGCCGCCCTCGCCCAGACTCCACCCGGCCATCGGCTCCCGGAAGGGTCGGACCGTGCCGTGCGCGAGCGGGACGTGGACGTCCAGCACGTGGCGGCCGCTCTCACCTTCGACATGGGCCGGGAGGAGGTGGCGGGAACGGTCGCGGTGACCTTCGTTCCCCTGCGCCCGGGGCTGCGGGAGCTCGCCTTCGACGCCGCCTCTCTCGACGTCTCGCGGGTCGAGATCGAAGGCGGGGCCGCGCCCCGATACGAGCTCTCGGGCAACGCGCTCCGCGTCCACCTCGACGCGCCCCTGGCCGAGGCCCCCGCCACCACCGCCCGCATCACCTATCGCGTGCATCCGCGCACCGGGCTCTACTTCTTCCCGGCCGGCGGCGGCAAGGGCGCCCAGGCCTGGAACTACGGCGAGGGCGGGCTGCACTACGGCTGGCTCCCCCTCTACAACGACGTCAACGACCGGTTCACCGCCGACTTCGAGGTCACGGTGCCCGCCGGCTTCCGCGCGGTGGCGAACGGCGTGCTCGAGGGCACGAGCGAGAACGCGGACGGGACGCGCACGTTCCATTGGGTCCAGGACAAGCCGATCCCGAACTACCTGCTCACCGTCGACGTGGGCGAGTTCGCCAGCGTGCCCCTGCCCCGCGCCGCCGTCGACGGGCGCGCGGTGCCGCTGAGCGTCTGGACGCCGCCGGGGACGGAGGAGGCGGCCGCCTTCAGCTTCAAGGACACCCCGCGCATGGTCGAGTTCTTCTCCCGTCGCTTCGGGTATCCCTACCCCTGGGCCAAGTACGACCAGGTGGTCCTGCGCGAGTTCAGCGTGGGCGCGATGGAGACCACCACCGCCACCGGCTTCGCCGACTCGCACCTCCACCGCGCGGGCGACCCCCCGGACTCGAGCCCGGCCGCCGAGCAGGCGTTCCCGACCTGGACCTACGAGGACACGATCGCGCACGAGCTGGCCCACCACTGGTTCGGCGACCTCGTGACCTGCGCCTCGCTGGGATCCATCTGGCTCAACGAGTCCTTCGCCACCTTCGCCCACACCCTCTGGACCGGGGAGGCGCACGGCGAGGACGACCTCACCTACCAGCGCTGGCGGTACCTGAACACGTACCTCTCGTACGTCCAGTCCACGGGGACGGTGCGGCCGATGGAGTACCTGCGCTGGACGGCGCCCGGCGAGATGTACCAGGAGGAGACGACCTACATCAAGGGCTCGCTCGTCCTGCACATGATCCGGCATGTCGTGGGGGACGAGGCCTTCTTCCGCTCGATCGCCGGCTACCTGCACCGCCACGAGTACGGAAGCGTGCAATCGGTCGATCTCGAGGAGGCGCTGCGCCAGGGGAGCGGGCGCAACCTGTCCTGGTTCTTCGAGGACTGGATCCGCGGCGGCGGCGGCCATCCCGTGTTCCAGGTGTCGTATCGCTGGGTGCCCGAGCGCAAGCAGGTGGACCTCACGGTGAAGCAGACCCAGGCCGACCAGCCGTTCGAGAACGCGTTCCGGATGCCGGTGGACGTCGAGGTGGTCACCGACGGCGGGGCGCGGACCCACCAGGTCGAGGTCTCGGGCTGGCTCACGCGCGTGTCCCTGCCCGCGGAGACGCGCCCGCGGATGGTCGTGTTCGACCAGGGGGGCTGGATCGTCTCCGAAGTGCGCTTCGACCGGCCGCTCGAGGACGTGCTGTACCAGCTCGACCACGGCCTCCTCGCCGAGCGCCTGCGGGCGGCGCGCCAGCTCGCGACCGCGCTGCCGCGCCGGCCGGAGTCCTCGGCCGCCCTGGCCCGGGTGCTGGCGGACCCGAGCGCTCACTGGGGCCTGCGCTCGGAGGCCGCCCTCGATCTCGGCACCATCGGCGGCGAGGCGGCGGCGACCGCGCTCGTGGCCGCTCTCGGGGACGGCGACGATCGGGTCCGGCGCGCGGTCGTGGTTGCCCTGGGGGACGTCTCCGATCCGCGCGCGGCGGCCGGCTTGCGCGCCGCGGTCGAGCGCGACCGATCGGAGGGGGTGGCCGCCTCCGCGGCGTTGTCCCTCGGCCGCGCTCACGCTCCCGGCGCCAGGGACGTCCTCACGCGCGCCCTCCAGCACGAGTCGCGCTGGTACGACATCGTCCGCATCGGCGCCGTCCAGGGCCTGGCGCGCCTGGAGGACCCGACGCTGGCCTCGACGTTCGCCGGCTTCCTGGATCCCCGCTACAACCGGCAGCTCCGGATCGCCGCCCTGGACGGCTGGTTCCGGGCCGCGCCCGCGGATCCCGCCCTGCCCGGGCGGCTGCGCGAGCTGGCCCGCGACCGCAACCTGTTCGTCCGCGGCGCCGCCGTCGAGAAGCTCGGCCTCCTCCATCGCGCGGCCGACGCCACGTTCCTCCGGGACCTTGCCGCCGATCCCGACCCGAATCTCGCCGCCTCCGCGCGCGCGGCCGCGGAGGAGATCGAGGCCTTCGCCAAACCGTGAGCGCGCTTCGAGCAGGAGGCTCCTGATGGCCGTCTACGCGGGCAGGTCGATCGTCGTCACCGGCGCCTCCTCGGGGATCGGCAAGGCGCTGTGCCTCGCCCTCGCCCCCCAGAAGCCGAAGCTGGTGCTGGCCGCGCGCGATGCCGCGCGGCTCACGGAGGTGGCCGCGCAGTGCCGCGCCCTGGGCGCGGAGGCGCTGGTGGTGCCCACCGACGTCAGCTCCACGGACGAGTCGCGGCGGATGATCGAGCGCACCGTCGCGGCCTTCGGCGGCCTCGACGTCCTCGTCAACAACGCCGGCATCGGCACGCTGGCCCGCTTCGACGAGACGACCGACCTCTCCGTCTACGAGCGCCTCATGAAGGTGAACTACCTCGGCAGCGTGTACCCGACCTACTACGCGCTGCCCCACCTGAAGAAGAGCCGCGGCCAGATCGTGGTGATGGCGAGCCTGGCCGGCCTCAACGGCGTGCCCACCCGCACCGCCTACGCGGCGAGCAAGCACGCCGTGTTCGGGTTCTTCGACTCGCTGCGGATCGAGCTCGACGGGACGGGGGTGTCGGTCACCCTGGTGGCGCCGTACTTCGTGCTCTCCGAGATCCACCGGCGCGCCGCCGGCCCCGACGGCACGCCCCTGGGCCGGAGCCCGATGCAGGAGGACAAGATCATGACCGCCGAGACCTGCGCCGCCCTCACCCTGGCCGGGATGGAGCGGCGCCAGCGTCTCGTCGTCACGAACTGGCGGGGCGGAATGCTGAGCCGCCTGCTCAAGGTCTTCGCCCCCGGCCTCGTCGACCGCCTCGCCCTCAAGGCGGTGCGCGAAGGCAAGTGACGTGCGGCAGTAGGCGCCTAGTGCGTGACCTTCTTGCGGGGAGGCGGCGGGGGCGATCCGACCGGGGGCGGCACGCGCGCGCGCAGCGGCCCGGCCGGCGGCGCCGCGGAGGCGTTGGCGGCCGGCCGCGCCGACTGCAGCTCGGCCTCGATGTCCGCCTCCAGGCCGCCGGGGGAGAGGAGGTCGTGCTCCACGGCCAGGATGTCCTCCATGTCCTTCACGCCGCGCTCCGTCTCCTCCGCCGAGCTGACGAGGCCGTCGAGCTGCTCGGTGATGGTGCGCGGGTCGCGCATGGAGTAGCTCTGGTCGCGCAGGAGCTGGAGGACCTCCTGGACGGTCTCGGTCTGGGCGTCGATGAGGTCGCGGTTCTCGACCGCCTTCTGGAAGCGCTCCAGGCGCTTGGCCAGGACCGCCTTCGTCCGCGCCTTGATCTGCTGAACGCGCTCGGGCCCCGACTGCATCTCGTGCTCGAGCATGGCGATGCGCTCCTGGATCCGCTCCGGGCTCGTGCTGTTGAAGTAGTTCTGGTAACGGGTGAGGGAGTAGCGCATCCGCAGGTAGAAGTTGAGCAGGAAGTCGAGCTTCTCCACGAGCTGCTCGAGGAGCATCTGGGAGCTCGAGTCCATGCCCTTGTAGTTCTGCCGGATCTCGTTGGTGAGGGCCTGGAGCCCGCGGTAGCGCTGCCGCTCGACCTCCGGCATGAACTGGAGCATCTCGGAGGCCTCCATCCGCTGGCGGGCCTGGTCCTGCTCCTCCGCATCCTGCGAGGTGCGCGCCCGCACCAGCCGCTGGAAACGCGGGTTGCCCGACACCAGCGGGAGCACGATCATCTCCACCCCCGCCGCCACGATGATGGGGAGGAGCGTGCCGCTGAGCACGGCGAACCCGAGCGCAGTCCCCAGCCCGATGAGGTTGTACTGGCTCTTGAAGGCGTGGGCGAGGAAGTTCGGCTCTTCAGCGGGCATCAGGGTCTGGGCCTAGATTGTGCCACGCTGGCGCCGCGCCTCAGGTGGTGATGCGGACGTTGCCGCCCTTGACCTGCTTGCGGATCTTGTCCAGGACCACCGTCTCCAGCTCGCGGAAGCGGGCGGTGTTCTTGAGGTCCTCCGTCCGGTGCAGGGGCAGGTCCACCGTCACCTCGTCCACGATGGTGCCCGGGTTGGCGGAGAGGATGTGGATCTTGTCCGCGAGGTAGACCGCCTCCGCGATGTCGTGGGTCACGAACAGGATCGTGCCCTCGATCTCCTCCCACAGCTCGTTGATGAGGTTCTGCATGCCCAGGCGGGTCTGCACGTCGAGGGCCCCGAACGGCTCGTCCATCAGGATGATCTGGGGCCGGGCGGCCAGCGTGCGCGCGATCGCCACCCGCTGGCGCATCCCCCCCGAGAGCTGGCGCGGGTACTTCTTCTCCGCGCCCTCCAGCCCCACCTTCTTGATCCAGGTGCGGGCGGAGGCCTCCCGGTCCTTCCGGGGCACTCCGCGCAGCATGAGGCCGAAGGCCACGTTGTCGAGCACGGTCAGCCAGGGATAGGAGCTGTAGCTCTGGAAGACCATTCCGCGGTCGGGTCCGGGGCCGGCCACCGGCTTCCCGCGGACGAGGGCCTCCCCGCCGGTGGGCGCGAAGAGGCCGGCCACGATGTTGAGGATCGTGCTCTTGCCGCAGCCCGAGGGGCCCAGGAAGACGCGGAACTCGCCCACCCCGGGCTCGTCCTTGACGACGAGGTTCACGTCCTTGATGGCCTGGAAGACCACGCCGTCCGGGTTCACGAAGCTCTTGGTGACGCCCTTGAGCTCGAGGACGTTCGGGGAGGCGGGGTGGGCGGGCGGCGTGGCCGTCATTCGTTCCAGGCGAAGAGGCTCTTGTTGACGGTGCGGATGATCCAGTCCGTGATCACGCCGATGACGAGGATGACGAGCACGAGGGCGAAGATCTGGTCGACGTGCGAGCGCTTGCCCGCCACCGTGATCAGGTAGCCGAGGCCGTAGCGCGCGTTCACCACCTCGGCCAGGATCACGTAGGTCCAGCCGATCCCGTTCATGACGCGGAGGGCCTCGCCGATCGCGGGCAGGCTGCCCGGGATGAGCACGTGGCGGACGAGCTGGTCCCTGGTCGCCCCCAGGGTCGTGGCCGTCTGCAGGTAGACCTCGTCCACGTTCTCGACCGCCTCCACCACCAGGGGGAGCAGGTAAACGACGATCCCCACGAACAGGAAGATGATCTTCTGCATCTCGTCGATGCCGAACCACACGATGAAGAGCGGCACCAGGGCGGAGATGGGCAGGAAGCGCAGGGGGTCGAGCAGGGGCTGGAAGAAGTGCTTCACGGGAGGGAAGGTGCCCATGAGCAGGCCGAGGGGGATGGCCACCGCCGCCGCCAGCGCGAACCCCATGTAGACGCGGTAGAGGCTGCGGCCGATGCTGCGCACCAGCGCCTCCTCGAAGTGCAGCACCGGGAACGCGCGCAGCACCTCGGTGGGCGAGGGGAGGATCACCGTGGGCACCAGGTTCGCGTAGGAGAGCACGCACCAGCCCACGAAGAAGGTGGCCACTCCCATCGCCGCCAGCACCCGCGCGCGGTGGGTGGTGATCGGCTCCCGGACGTTCAACGAGGCCTCAACGCGGGACGACCTCGAAGTCGGTGCGCCGGTTCTTGGCGCGGCCGGAGTCGGTGTCGTTGTCCGCCACCGGCTTGTCCGGCCCGTTGCCGACCACGTCGAACTTGTTCCGCTCGAACCCCTTCGTCATCAGGTACTGGGCCACCGCGTCCGCGCGCGCCCGCGAGAGGCGCACGTTGGTGTCGCGGCTCCCCACGTTGTCGGTGTTGCCGGAGACGCGGAGGTAGGCGCTGCCGAAGGTGGCGGCGAGGTCGACCACCTGGGTGTCGAGCACGGCCTTGGCGTTCTCGTCCAGCACGGAGGAGCCGCTCGGGAAGTAGATCGACACCGTCTTGGTGAGGATGGGGGCCGTGCTGGCGCGGGGAGCGGGCGCCTTGAACTCGAACTCGGGCTTGGCCTCGGCCGTGGTGGTCGCGCCCGGGAAGTACTCGGCCGCCCCTTCCAGGAAGCGCGTGTCCACCGTCTGCTGGGGCGCGCTCACGCTCGAGATCTTGCCGATCTTGCGCCAGATGTTCTGGGCGCTCTGGTAGATCGAGTAGTAGTTGACGATCGCTCCCTGGGCGTTGAAGAAGCCGCGGTTCTCCGAGTAGTCGGGCAGCTTGACGTCGTCCAGCATCCCCTTGGCGTCGTCGAGGGTGTTGACCCCGGTGAGGCTCTTCTGAAGCAGCACCGCCGCCTTCTCGGGGTTCTTGCGCACCATGTCCACGCCGCGCAGCCAGCCCCCCACGAAGCGGCGCGCGTCCTCGGGGTGCTGCTCCAGGAAGTCGCCCCTGGCCACGAAGATGTCCGCGATGAGGTTGGTGGCCTCCTTGGTGGAGGCCAGGATGTGGCCGCCGTCGCGCTCGCGCGCGGCCACGTACACGTCGGGCGACCAGCTCACCGCCGCCTCCACCTTGCCCGCCTTGAAGACGTTGGCGGCGTCCACCGCGGAGGAGGTGAAGACCCAGTTGACGTCGCGGTTGGTCAGCCCGCCCTGGGTGAGCACGTAGAGGGCGAAGTAGTGCGAGGGGGTGGCCTCCGCGCAGGCCAGCCGCTTGCCGCGCAGGTCCGCCACCGACTTGATCGAGCGGTCGACGGCGATGGCGTCGCCGCCCCGGCTCCAGTCGTACTGCATGATGGCCTTCGGGCCCAGCTTGCTCAGGCCGCCGTACTCCAGGGCGTAGGCGTCCACGGTGGACCACATGATGTCCACCCCGCCCTTGTCGCCGCCGGCCCGGAAGGCGTCGCGCGACTTGTCGAAATCGTCGATCTGGAGCATCTCCACCTGCACGCCGAAGTCGCGGGAGAACGTGCTGTCCGGATTGGGCAGCATGCCGCCGTTGGCCATGATGCCGCCCGCGTAACCGCCCCAGAGCACGATCGCCACCTTGATCGGCCGCTTGAGGCGGGACCCGCCGGCGAGGGCGCCGGCCGCGCTCGTGCTCGAGGCGGAGGTGGCGGCGCCGCTGGTGGCGGCGGCGCCGGACCCGAAGTCGTCGCGGGAGACCGTGCCCTCCACGCGCTTCTCGGGCGCGACCACGGAGGCCAGCCGGGCGAGGACGCCGTACCGGTAGAGGCCGTAGCCGACGAGGGCCAGGCCGGCGGCCACGAGCAACAAGCGACCCAAAGGCGTCAGTTGACGCGCCATCGCGATCTCCTCAGAAGGAACGTCGGCGGAAGGCCGGTCACGCCTGGTTCTTGGGAGGCGTGGAGCCCTGCAGGGAGCCGGCGGTGATCGGGTTCTCCGCGGTCTCCACGAAGTTGGCGACCACCTCGTGCAGCCGCTCCTCCTCGCGCCGCTTGCGGACCTGGAGCTGGGTGAAGGCCTTCTCCGCCCCTTCGGACGAGGCCTTCAGCCGCTCGATCTCGGCGTTGATCTTCGTGAGCAGCGCCTCCATCTCCTGGCGCAGCTCGCGCACGCGGGCCTCGTTCTTCTCGCGCAGCTCGTGCAGCTCGCGCTCCTTGGCCACCTCGAAGGCGTCGATGGCCTTGTCCCGGGCCACCGCGTCCGCGATCACGTCCTTGACGTCCACCTGGGCCGCTTCCAGGGCGGCGAGGACGGCCGTCGCGCGCACCTCGCGGCTGAGCTGGCTCAGGCGCTTGCCCTGCAGCATCTCCGCGACCTTGTCCACGCCGTAGCCATGGTCGGGCAGGGCGATGCCGGCTTCCTCGTACACGGCGCCGAAGTCCTCCACCTCCATCGCCACGTCGGACTTGGCGGGGGGCGGCGGAGGAGAGGCGATCTCTTCCGCAGCGATGTCGCGCGGGCGAGGGGCTCGCGCGGATGCGGCCGCGTCGGGCGCCGCCGCCTCGCCGCCGCCGGGAGCTTCCGGATCGACGACGATGAGCTTGACGCCCTTGCTCACCAGGTCGCTGAGCTTGCCCAATGCCGCTCCCGAAGGAAATAGACGTGCGCGCGGTTCCGGGGTTCCCTGGAATCGGACATGTCCTTGTGGCGCAGCACGTTGTAGCAACCCCGCGGCGCGCTGTCAAATGGGTGTAGGATCGCGGGCGCGATGGCCGAGATCACGCGCGACGATCTCCAGCCCGTACTGGCCGCCCACCACGGCACGGAGGCCCTCCGCGCGGCCGTGGACGGCGCGACCACGCCGCCGCACTTCCTCTCGGTGGTGGCGCGCTACATCCAGTTCAACTCCGCGTTCGGGCCCGGCCTGGCCAACCTGGCCGGCGAGATCGCGGCCCGCCAGGGACTGTTCCGCGACGAGCAGGAGCCGGTGCGGATCCTGGCCGACCGTGCCGCGGAAGTGGCGGCCGACTTCTTCTACGCGGCGGTGGACGAGTTCGACGACCGCGCCACGCCGTGGCGCGACACCCACCGCACGCTGGCCCAGGCCACCCTCAAGGGCATGGGCGCGTTCTTCGGGTACGAGCCCGCGCAGCTCAACGACGTCGCCCGCGTCAACACGGCCACCACGGAGGCGATGGAGAAGGTCTGGCAGGGCTACGGCCTGGGGGCGAAGCTCGAGGAGCCGCGCCTGTTCCAGGGCATGGGGTTCCACACCGGCAGCGAGATCCTCGCCGACCAGGAGTTCGTCGTCCTCGACCAGGCGCTCCGCGCGCGCCGTCCCGACCTCGTGGCCGCCCTGGAGGGGATGAAGGTGCCCATCCTGGGCGAGCGGCACAACGCCTACTACTGGATCCGCATCCACACCGGGGTGGAGGCGGAGCACTTCGACGCCGCCCTCAAGGGCGTCAACAACGCGCTGCGCTTCTACGCGGGGCAGGAGCCCGCGGCGGCGGTGAAGGGCTGGATCCTCGAAGGCTTCCGCAGCTTCGCGGACGTGCAGGGCGCGTTCATGGCGCGCCTGGGAGAGCCCTGAGGCTCCTCCGCCTGGTGGCGGCCGCGGCCGTGGTGTTCTCCCTGGCCGCCGCGCTCTTCTCCGCCTGGTCGCAGGGCGAGACCTACGACGAGCCCGATCACCTGGCCTGGGCGCGGCGCCTGGTCGAGACGGGGGAGACCGAGCGCGTCTCCGTCCTGCACTACAACTCGAAGACGCCGGGCAGCATCCCGAGCGCCATCGTCCGCCAGGCGGCCAAGAGGTGGCTGGGCGTGCGCGACGGCGACCGGCTGCGCTTCTGGGCGCGCCTGCCCACGGTGGCAGCGCTCGGCGCCCTGCTGGCCGTCGTGTTCGTCGTGGGCCGGCGCTTCCTGGGCGAGGCCGCGGCCTGCCTGGCCGCGACGGTGT
>JBGPBV010000154.1:0-15934 GCA_041481445.1 Vicinamibacteria bacterium | reverse complement strand
GCTGCACGTCCGCGACGTCGGCAGGCGCGCGGACCGGCCGGACGTGCTCCCGCGCGGCCTCTATCGCGGGGTGTCCCTCAAGCCCGACGGCAGCGGGTTCTACTACGCGGCCCAGAGCCGCCAGACGGGGATCCGGATCCGGTATCACGCGCTGGGGACGGAGCCGGGCCGGGACGTGGAGGTGTTCGGCAGCGGGTACGGCCCGAGCCAATGGGTGGGGGCCGACGTCTCCGAGGACGGGCGCCACCTGCTCCTCACCGTCGAGCACGGATGGGCGCGCAACGACGTCTTCGTGCAGGACCTTCCCGGCCCCGCTCCCATCCGCACCGTCGTCAAGGACGTCCCCGCGCACTTCCGGGCCCAGTTCGCGGGGGAGAGGCTGATCCTCCAGACGGACTGGAGGGCGCCGCGCTGGCGGATCGTCGAGGTGGACCTCGAGGACCCCGCGCCGGAGCGCTGGCGCGAGATCGTGCCCGAAGGGACGGACGCCATCCAGGGCTTCCTGCCCACAGGCGACGGCCTGCTCGTCCACGCCCTCCACGACGTGGCCTCGCAGCTCCGGCGGTACGGGCTGGACGGGCGGCGGCTCGCGGACCTTTCCCTGCCCGGCCCCGGCAGCGCGGGCTCTCTCCGCGGCCAGTGGGGCGACGACGAGGCCTTCTTCGAGTTCACGTCGTATACCGCGCCGCGCGCCACCTATCGCGCCGACGTGCGGACGGGCAAGGTCGAGGCCTGGTGGCGCCCGTCCGTGCCGTTCGACGCCGCCGCCTTCGAGACGCGCCAGGTCTGGTACGCGTCGAAGGACGGGACGCGCGTGCCGATGTTCGTCAGCCATCGCCGCGGCCTCGCCCTCGACTCTCGCCGCCCCACCCTCCTGACCGGCTACGGCGGGTTCAACGTCAGCATCCTGCCCGCCTTCAGTGCCTCCGCCGCCTGGTGGATGGAGCAGGGTGGCGTCTACGCCGTCCCCAACCTCCGCGGCGGCGGCGAGTTCGGCGAGGAGTGGCACCGCGCGGGCATGCTGGAGAAGAAGCAGAACGTCTTCGACGACTTCATCGCCGCCGCCGAGCGGCTCGTGGCCGACGGCTACACGGGCCCCGAGCGCCTGGCCATCCGCGGGGCGAGCAACGGCGGCCTGCTGATGGGTGCGGCCTTCACCCAGCGGCCCGAGCTGTTCCGGGCCGTGCTCTGCGATTTCCCCGACCTCGACATGGTCGGGTACTACCGTTTCGAGAACAACAACCCGCCCGCCCTCCTCGAATACGGCAACGCCTCCCTCCCCGAGCAGTTCCTCTTCCTCTACGCGTACTCGCCGTACCAGAAGGTCCGGGGGGGCGCGAAGTACCCGGCGGTCTTCTTCACCACGGGCGACGCCGATACGCGGGTGCCGCCGCTCCAGGCGCGCAAGATGACGGCGCGGATGCAGGCGGCCACCGCTTCCGGACGGCCCGTGCTGCTCCTCTACGACACCAAGGCCGGACACGCCGGCGGCCGGCCCATCGGCAAGGTCGTGGAGGACCTCTCGCTGCAGATGGCCTTCCTGGCCGGGCAGCTCGGGATCGACGTCCGCTAGACCACGGTCACTCGACCTTGGCCGCGGCGGAGAGCACGCGGATGTCGGAGATGGCGGCCGAGGAGTCGTCGGCGCGGGTCTGGACCCGTACCGTGACGCGGGACTTGCCTTGCGTGAGCGGCTCGGGGAGCGCGTACTCGGCCTCGAGCAGCTCCGTCGGGTGGTACTCGACGGTGCGCGTGGCCAGCATCTGCCCGTCCACGAGGACGTCGAAGTCGCGCGGCCGCCCGTCCGTTCCCTTGTAGGTGATGATCAGCCGCATCGGCTGGTCGGGGCGCACGGCGAGGTCGTAGCTGAACCACCCGTTGCGCGCGTCGCGGACCTTGCCGCCTTCGAACTCCCAGGTCCGCGTCCCCTCACCCTTGAAGGCATGGTCGCGCTCGCTCTCGGGATCGTCGACGGTCACGAGGTCGAGCGTCGCTCCCGCGATCCCGCGACGCCTGGTCTCGAGAGCGGCGGCGGCGGCCTGGACGGCCTCCCATTCCGCGGGCGTCTCGACCGTCCAGTACACGCTGTACCGCTGGTCGGCGGCCTTGTAGAAGGGGATGAGGGTGACGTCGTGCGGCCGGCCCATCCCCTCCGTCTCGAAGGCCGTGGCCGGGCCCGGCGCGGGCCGGACGCTCGCCAGCACTTTCCGGGGATCGGCGAGCACGAGCGCGGGGACCTCGACCGGAGGGACGCGGCGCAGCGGCGGCGCGCTGGGTCCGTAGCGCACGGCGTCGCTCAGGCCCTCTCGTCCGAGGTCTCCGGCGAGCACGAGCGGCCCGTAGAGGAACGCGACGGTATGCGCGTCGTCCGGCATCGCTTCCAGGCGCAGGCTCATCGGCATCCGCACCTGCACGACGTCGCCCTTCTTCCACTCCCGGTCGAGCGTGAAGTAGGAGCCGGGCGTGCTCGCGACCGCCTCCGGCCGGCCGTTGACGGTGACGGTGATCCCCGATTGCGCCCAGGCCGGATGGCGGATCTTCACGGCCAGCCGCACCGGCTTCTCGGGCTGGAAGCTCAGGCGCGTGGTGTCCTCCTCCGGGAAGCCCGTCTGCTGCCGGAGGACGAGGCCCTTCTCACGCCAGACGAGCTCGGAGGCCACGAAGAGGTTGACGTAGAGCGTGCCCTCGCCGTGGAAGTAGACGCTGTCGGCGTACTTGGCGTGGTTCTCCATCCCCGTGCCCACGCAGCACCAGAACGACGCGTCCGGCTTCGAGTAGGTCTTGAACGCGCCCGGCTTGAGCGGGCAGTAGTAGATCACCCCGCCGGTGGCCGGATCCTGGGAGGCGAGGATGTGGTTGAGGAGGGCCCGCTCGTAGAAATCCATCAGCCGCGCGGAGGGCGCCCAGCTGAACAGGTGACGCGTGAGCTTGAGCATGTTGTACGTGTTGCAGGTCTCCGCGCTGTCCGCCCCCAGGTGCTTCGAGAAGTTGGCGATCGGGAAGAACCGCTCGCCGTCGCTGTGCCCGCCCATCGCGTAGGACCGGTGCTCGGCCACGCGCTCCCAGAAGAACGACGCGATGTCGCGGTAGCGCGTCTCCCCGGTCATCTCGTACTCGCGGGCGGCGCCGATGGCCTTCGGGATCTGGGTGTTGGCGTGCAGGCCGTCGAGGACGTCTTCCCGGCGCGCGAGGGGATCGAACACCGCGCGGTGGTCGAAGAGGCGGGCCAGGCGCAGGTGCTCGGAGTCGCCGGTCACGGCGTAGAGGTTGGCCAGGACCTCGTTCATGCCGCCGAACTCCGTGCCCAGCGCGGCCTGGCGCTGCTCGTCGCTCAGGGCGTCCATGCGGAGGCCGACCCAGGCCGCCTGCTTGCGGAGGACCTCGAGGGCCTGGGCGTTCCCGCATCGCTCGTAGGCGTCGAGGAGGCCGGCCATGATCTTGTGGATCGTGTAGTAGGGCGCCCACACGCGCTGGCGCTTCTCCACGCGGTCGAAGAGCTCCTCGGGAAACGCCGAGAGGTATCCGGCGTGGGAGGTCCGGGCCAGCGCGGCCTGGACGCGGGCCAGCTCACCGACCACCGTCTCCACGCGCGACTTGAAGCGTGCGTCGCCGGTGGCCGCGTACATGAGCGCGCTCGCGGAGAGGAAGTGGCCGAGGCTGTGCCCGCGCAGCTCCACCTCGGGCGCCTCCCAGCCGCCGAGCGGTGCCGCCTTCGAGGGAAGCCCGGCGTTGAGGCGGAAGGTATGGAGGAGACGGTCGAGGTCGAGGGCGAGCAGGAACTGCTCGTCCCGGCGCATGGCCTCCCGGAACGGGCCGTCGAGGAGGCGGACCTCGCCCGGCGCGAACGCGCGCGCGGCCAGCGGCACCTTATCGGGGACGGGCGCGCCCGCGGCGGTGCCGGCGCCGCCGGCCAGGACCAGGACCAGGACCGGCGCGGCCAGGACAGGGCTCGTCATCGGCCCCATTGTACGGGCCTGGCCGGTCACCGGCCCATGACCACCGTGCAGTCCCCGTCCTCGTAGTCGTCCGCGGTCCGGACGCGGGCGGCGCGCTCGCGGGCCCAGGCCAGCACCCCCTGGCGCCGGTGCCAGCGCAGGTACGACGCGCCGGTGAGTATCGGCGAGCACAGGAAGTTGAAGGCGAGCCAGCGGCGCGTCCCCCTCCACGCGTGAGAGAGGCTCCGGAAGAACTGGGCGGACGAGAGCAGGTTGAGCGAGCCCGAGAAGATCACGACGTCGGCGCCGGCGTCGAGGAGCGCGGGGTCGCGGACGAAGTCGCCCTCCAGGATCGTGCAGTCCGGATAGCGCCTCCGCCGCGCCGCCTGGGCCAGCCAGCGCTGGGCCTCGAGGCCGACGTAGTGGCCGGGCGCGACGCCGCGCCGCCGCAGGAACCCCAGGAGGTCGGCGGGCCCGCACCCCACGTCGAGGACGCGCCGTCCCTCGATCGGACAATGACGCAGGATCGCGTCGAAGCGGACGGTCTGGTTGGCGCGCTCGTCCCAGAGCAGGGCGCGCGCGCCGCGCTCCCGCCGCCCGCGTGCCCGCGCGTAGGGCCGGAGGTAGGAGGCGGTCATCGCCCGGAGCCGGGGATGTCGCGATACGATCGGGGCAGTCTCTGGCCGTGCGTGCGTCCGGTCTGGGAGGGCGGAGGGCCGTGCATGCGTCTCGCCGATCGTTCGCGAAAGCCACTCTGGCCGGCGCGGTGGGCGCCTTGACCCCGCGGCGCCCGCTGGCCGAAGAGGGAGCCGCCGCTCGGCCCCCCGGGCCCGCGGGCCAGGCCGACCTCGGGGCGCTCAGCCTGGCCGAGGCCTCCCGGCTCGTCCAGGAGAGGAAGGTCTCTCCGCGGGAGCTGACCCAGGCGTGCCTGGGCCGCATCGAACGGCTCGATCCGAGGCTGAACGCCTTCATCACGGTGACGGCCGACTCCGCGCTGGCCGCGGCCGGCGCCGCGGAGGCCGAGATCCAGGGGGGAGGCTGGAGAGGGCCGCTGCACGGGATCCCGGTGGCCCTGAAGGACCTGGTGGACACGGCGGGAGTGCGCACCACCGCCGCCAGCGCCCTGTTCCAGGACCGCGTTCCCGCGCAGGACGCCGCGGTCGTGGGCCGCCTCAAGGCGGCCGGGGCCGTCCTCCTGGGCAAGCTCAACATGCACGAGTTCGCCTACGGCGGCAGCTCGGTGATCAGTCATTACGGTGTCGTCCACAATCCCTGGGAGCTGGGCCACAGCGCCGGCGGCTCCTCGGGCGGATCCGCGGTGGCGGTGGCGGCCGGGCTGTGTTACGCGGCCATCGGCTCGGATACCGGAGGCTCCATCCGGCAGCCCGCCGGCTACTGCGGCATCGTCGGGCTCAAACCCACCTATGGCCGTGTGAGCACCGATGGTGTCAT
The DNA here is from genome assembly GCA_041481445.1 of Vicinamibacteria bacterium. Classification (GTDB taxonomy): domain Bacteria; phylum Acidobacteriota; class Vicinamibacteria; order Fen-336; family Fen-336; genus AA29. The sequence continues at coordinate 10,547 of JBGPBV010000154.1, read as the reverse complement.
ACCCCTGTCCTGGTATCTCGACCACGTGGGCCCCATGACGCGGACGGTGAGGGACGCGGCTCTCATGCTCCAGGTCATCGCCCTTCCCGAGCCGGGGAGCGCGACCGGCACGGGTCGTCCCGCTTCCGACTACGCCGCGTCGCTTCCGGCCGCGGTCTCCTCCGTGCGTCTGGGCATTCCGCGCCCCCTGTTCTACGAGGGGCTCGATCCCGACGTCCAGTCCGCGATCGATACCGCGCTGTCGGTCCTGAAGAGACTCACCGCGAGCCAGCGCGATCTCGGGTCCCTGGTCGCCGAGGCGGCCCCTGACTCGCTCCTGCCGCCCTACCGCACCGTCCTGCAGGCGGAAGCCTTCGCCTACCACCGCGAATCCGCGGCCAACCGTCCCGCGCTTTACCACGAAGAGACTCTCAGGAGGATCCGCGTCGGAGGAGGCATCGAGGCGGCAGCGTACATCGAGAGCCGGCGCCATCTCGACGAGGCTCGGCGCAAGGCGCCGTCGCTGTTCGAGCGGGTCGATCTGCTCGTGACTCCGACTTCGCCCGTGCCTCCGTTTGCGATCGCCGATCTTCTCTCCGACCTGAGCACCCTGCGGGGCAAGGAGCTCCTGACGCTCCGCAACACGGGGCCCTTCAACGCGCTGGGCCTGCCGACCATCTCGGTGCCCTGTGGGTTCACGGCGGCCGGGCTGCCGATCGGGCTGCAGATCACGGGTCCGCCCGGGGGCGAAGCGGCCGTGCTCCGCCTGGCCCACGCGTACGAGGACGCGACCGAGTGGCACACGCGTCGTCCGGCGCTCGGCTGAGACGAGACGCGCGAGGACCTGGCGAACGTGTGATGACTTCGTAAAGGTGTTTTCCCGTTCCAGGACGGGTTGACCGCGGTACGCTGGAACTCGGTCCGGACCGAGTGGCACGGGACGGCCACGACCGTGTTTCAGGCCGCCGTCTTCACCGACGCCGCCACCGTCGCGCGCACCCGCTCGACCAGGTGGGCCCGGGCCGCGCGGTACTCCTCGGACTCGAGGGCACGCCCGTGGATGCCCCAGCGCTCCCATCCGCCGTCGGCGGCGGCCTCGGGAAGCTCGGAGGACATCTCGCTCGGCAGGGTGCGGAGCGCGCCCAGCAGGGCGCCCGCGACCGCGCTTCCTCCCTCGTCCAGGCACCACTCCATCACCGCCCAGCCGTGGGCAGTGTGACGTCCCTCGTCGGCCGCGATCTCCTTCAGGGCCGCGCGGATCGCCGGGACCTCGGTGCGGCGCGCCAGCTTCGCGATCACGCGCGCGGACACTCCTTCGTGGAGCGCCCCGTCGACCAGGGAATCGACGGCCAGCCTGGCCAGGGCGAGAATGCGCGAGCGCGGGAGCGTGCCGACGCGCTGGGCCTGCGGGAACGGCGCGGGGCTCACGGCCTTGCCGTCGAGCGCGTGGGCCAGGGAGAAGCACAGCTCGGTGTGACGGATCTCGTCGAGCGCATCCTGGTTGGCGGCCGCGACGAGCCTGGGGGGCGCGCCCAGCGCCATCAGGTCCAGGGTCAATCGGGCAAATGCCGCCACCGACGCGTGCTCGGTCTTCCCGTTCTCCCTCCACTGATCGGCCACGCCCGCCGGCACATCCTCGTGGCCGTCGATGATGGTCGCGGCAGTCGTCCAGGAAGAGTGGGAACGCAGGCCGGGCAACTGCACACGGCCAAAGCGGCGTAGCTGACGCCCGCGCGAGAAACCGACCGTCGAGAAATAGGCGACGAGCATGCCGAAGCCCGCCATGAGGAGGTGCCCCAGGATTCCGGCGAGCGCACCCAGCGTCCCGGCCACGGTCCGGTCCTGAGGGCGGACGAGCAGGACGATCCCTCGGGCCGCCTGGAAGAGCGCCATCACGATCGAAAGGCCGAAGAGTACGGCCCCCGCGACGAACACCGGGGCGACGATCGCGGAAGGCAGACCGAGGCTTCCCAGCCCCCCGCCGATGACGAACGTCAGGATCGAGACTCCGAAGCAGACCACGGCACCCAGCCGTACCTGCGGGCGCTCGGACTCCCTTGCCGCACGCGTCGTGGACGGCAGCGGGTCGAACGCGGGGCGAGGCGCGGCGAGTGGGGCGACCGGTGGCGTCTCGGGCAACGCCTGGGACGGTGGTGTCTGTTCGCGGTCGACTTCGGGCTCCAGGACAGTCGCCATCAGTTGCTCCTTCACACCATCGATCGTCCACCCGCCTGGCCAAAGCCACCAAACCGGGCGCCGGACCTACTGGACACTACGTGTCGGCCGCGAGGTCGATTCCCCGGATTGGGACGCTTTCCAAAGCGCCACAGGTGGCGTATCAGGACCTCTGGGAGAATGTGGCGAAGGCGAAGGGAGAGCACTTGGTGAACTACGCGAGGCCGGCGATCACCCTGGCCGTCGCGCTCGCCACGGCCACCGCCGCGTCGTCGTCGCCCCCCGCGGCGGTTGCCCCGCTGTCGTGGGGCGACCAGGGCGACGGCACGTACCGCAATCCCGTCCTGAGCGCGGACTTTTCCGATCCCGACGTCATCCGGGTGGGAGACGACTTCTACCTGATCGCGTCCGACTTCCATTTCGTGGGGATCCAGGTCCTCCATTCCCGCGACCTCGTGAACTGGCGCATCGTCGGGCAGGTCTTCGACCGCCTGACGATGTCGCCGAAGTACGACGCCATGCAGGGGTACGCGCAGGGGACCTGGGCGCCGTCGCTGCGCCATCACGACGGCACGTTCTACCTCTACGTGTGCACTCCCTACGACGGACTGTTCCTGTGGAAGGCGAAGAGGCCCGAGGGCCCGTGGTCGCAGACGATCACGGTCAAGGCGGTCGAAGGCTGGGAGGACCCGGCCCCGTTCTGGGACGACGACGGCACGCCGTACCTCATCCACAGCCGCAAGGGCGCGGGGCCCCTGATCGTCCACAAGATGAGCGCGGACGGCACGCAACTGCTCGACGACGGCGTCGAGATCTACCGCGGGCCGGTGGCGGAGGGGCCGAAGCTCTTCAAGCGGCACGGGTGGTACTACGTCTCGCTGCCCGAAGGCGGCGTGGAGAAGGGCGGCCAGACCGTGCTGCGCTCGCGCGCGCTGTACGGTCCCTACGAGCGGCGGCAGGTGCTGCCCGATGGAAGCCCACACCAGGGCGGCATCGTGGACCTGGCCAGCGGGGAGTCGTGGTTCATCGGCTTCAAGTCGAGCGGACATCTGGGCCGGGTGAGCCATCTCATGCCCGTGCGCTGGGGCGACGACGACTGGCCGGTGTTCGGCGACGAGGGGCACACGGTCGAGCAGTGGAGGAAACCCGCGGTCGGCGCGAGCGGACCGATCTTCCATCCGCAGACGAGCGACGACTTCGAGGCGGCGGCGCTCCCGCCGCAATGGCAGTGGAATCACAATCCGGTCGTCGGGGCCTGGTCGCTCTCGGAGAGGCGCGGCTGGCTCCGCCTGCGCCCGCAGCCGGCGCCGGAGCTCACCCTGGCCCGCGACACGCTGACCCAGAAGCTCTGGGGACCGCGCGGGACCGTCGACGTGACGCTCGACGCGCGCGGCCTGGCCGACGGGCAGCGCGCCGGCTTCGCCTTCATGAGCGGCAAGGTCTTCAGCCCGATCGGCGTCGTGCGCGAGAGAGGCGGGCTGCGCCTCTACTGGGAGGGCGGTGAGGGTCCGGTGCTGCGCAAGCGGAGCGTCCGATTGCGAGGCGTGTACGACGGCGATGCGGCCCGTCTCTCCTACAGCATCGACAACGGCACGACATGGGTGGACTCGGGCACCGCGACCACGTTGAAGTTCGGACAATGGAAAGGTGCGCGGGTCGCGTTGTATGCCTACGGCGAGGGCAAGGGAGTGGCCGACTTCGACCTTTTCCAGTACCGGCACGGCACGGCGGGTCCGAAGCCCTGACGCGGACGCCGGTGGCAACGATCGCGGACGCCTACGCGCGGAAGGCTGGCGGCCCCTTCCGTAGGCGGGCATACTTCGACTCGATCCGGAGGAACGCGTGGAACGATCGACGCCGCCACGGTTGACGACCTGGAGGAGCTGGCTGCTCGCTACCCTGCTGGCTCTCGGCGTGTTCGCGTGGATCGCCGTGCCCGCGGTCCTCATCCAGCCGTTCAAGCCGCAGACGCCGTTCGGCGTCGCCCTGGCCTACGAGCTGAGACGGACGGCCCCCCTGGTGACGCTGGTCGGGGCCGCCCTCCTCCTCCTGGTGCTCGCGAGCCTGGTCCGGCAGCGGACGCGCTGGTGGCAGTGGGTGCCGGTCGCCGTCCTGGCCGCGACCGGCTTTGTCTCCACGTGGTTCGCGCGGCAGAACCACTTCGAGTGGATGTTCAACCCGCTCCCTGATCCGACGTACGCTCCGGCCAGCCTCGCGCGCTTCATGGACGATCGCGACATGGTGATCGCGGTGGAGACGCGCGGCGACGCCGTGGCCTGGCCGGTGCGGCAGATGGCGTATCACCACATCGTGGAGGCCATCGTCGGCGGGATCCCCGTCGTCAGCACCTATTGAACGCTGTGTCACACCGCTCTGGTCTGGGAGCGGACGATCGACGGGCGGCCGCTGGACTTCCGCTTGTGGGGCATCAACAACCAGAACTTCATCATGCGCGACGAGCAGACGGGGTCCTGGTGGCAGCAGGTGAGCGGGGAGGCGATCCAGGGTCCGCTCAAGGGACGCCGGCTGGCCGCCGTCCTGCACGACGAGGTCTCGTTCGGCATCTGGCGGGGTGAGCGTCCCGGCGGACGCGTCTTGCGCCCCGAGCCCGGACGCGAGGACGACTACGAGTCCCGCAACTGGGAGCGCAAGATGAAGAAGGTGCGGACGGTGACGCCGGTGACGCCCGGTGAGGACCTGGTGCCGCGTTCCGTGGTCGTCGGAGTGACGATCGGCGGCCGGCCCAAGGCCTACCCGTTCGCATCCGTGCGCGCGCAGACGCCGGTGCTCGACACCCTGGGCGGGGTGCCGATCGCGCTCGTGGTGGCCGAGGACGGCAAGTCGATCCGCGTCTTCGACCGCAGGGTGGACGGGCGGCCGCTCGAGCTGCTGGCGAAGCCGGACACGCAGCCATTGCGGCTCGTGGATGCGGAGACGGGCAGCGAGTGGGACTTCTCGGGGACGGCGGTGAGCGGGCCCCTGGCCGGACGCACGCTCACGAAGGTGAAGGCGCTCAAGGAATACTGGTTCGACTGGAAGATCTATCAGCCCGGAACTGCTCTTTACAATCGCTGAGAACGGCACGGATCCTGCACGACCTACGCCGCGCGTGGCCGACTCGAACACCGTGACCATCACAAATCGCTCACGAGATCGCATGGACGGGGGACGGCGCTCGAGGGGTGTCCTCGAACGCGAGCACGGCGGTGTCTCCCGGAAGGACAGTCGCGCGCGCGGCGCGTGGGCGGGACGGATCGCCGCCGTGCTGCTGGTGGTCGCGGCATTGGCCGCGGTCGCCCGGGGCGACACGCCGCTGACCACGGCCGACCTGATCCGGTTCCTCAAGGCGGGCATCAGCGAGAGCACGATCCTGACGGAGCTGAAGAGCCGCGGATTCGGCGAGACGCTGGACCAGGCCCACGAGACCGCGCTGCGCGAGGCGGGCGCCACCGAGACCCTCGTGGTGGCCGTGCGGCGGGTCGCGCCCGCGGAGAAGCCGGCCGCGCCGCCTCCGCCCCCTCCGGCCTCGAAGACGAGCTCGGCGCCCGGGATCCTTCAAGGGCCTACCTTCGCCTCCAGCACCCGCACCGTTCGGGTGCCCGTCTCCGTCATCGACAAGGCGGGCGAGCCCGTGCTCGGCCTGCTCAGCGAGGACTTCCGGATCTCGGAGAACGGGAAGCGGCGCGAGGTGACGCTCTTCAGCGGTGAGCGGCGGCCTCTCCGCATCGCGCTGGCCCTGGACCTGAGCCGCAGCATGCAGAACAAGATCCGGCAGGTCGAGGAGGCCCTCAAGCACTTCATCGACGTGCTGGAGCCGGCCGACCAGATCATGGTGATCACGTTCAGCGGCCGCGTGCACGTCGTCCAGGACCTGACCTCCGATCGCGAGCGCCTCGAGCAGGTCCTCGACGGCCTCGAGCCGGACGGAGGGACGGCGCTCTACGACGCGACGTTCGAGGCCATCAAGCGCGTGGCCGCCGGCCCCGCGGAGAGCAAGGCGGTCGTCCTGGTCACCGACGGCGTGGACACCGCGAGCTCGATCTCGTTCGACACCCTCCGCGAGTACGCGCGGCGCGCCGAGGTCCCCGTCTACTCGATCGGCCTCGACATACCGAACGAGCAGAGAGGCTTCTCGCACCCCGGGGGACATCCCGGAGGCGGGGGCGGCGGCCACGGTGGTTACCCCGGCGGTGGCGGCGGGCGAGGGGGCTTTCCGGGCGGCGGCGGCCATGGCGGCTATCCGGGGGCCGGGCCCGGCGGCGGCCACGGTGGTGCGGGAGGCATGCGACGCGAGGGCTTCGACGCGAAGCCCCTGACCGACCTTGCCGACGACACCGGCGGCCACGCCGAGATCCTCAAGGGCCTCGAGCACTACAGCCCCGACAGCGACACGCCCGGGAGCGGCCGTCTCAAGACGGCCGTCGAGTCCATCGCGGCGACGCTGCGGCACCGCTACCTCATCGGCTACGAGCCGCTCGACGGGAAGCCCGGCTGGCGCACGATCCACGTGGACGTGGAGCGGCCTCCGGACGCGACGCCGCGGGCCCGCAAGGGCTACTACGCGGGGGCCTGACCGCCTACCCGCGCGCGCGGACCGCTCTCAGCGGCGCACGGCGGCCATCATCGCCGGCGGGTAGCGCTCGCCGGCGGCGACGTCCTTCGGCGCTACCTCTTCGATGCGCCGCCGGTCCTCCGCCGTCAGCTCGACCTGCAGGGCGGCCAGATTCTCGGCCAGGTACGCACGCCGCTTGGTGCCGAAGATCGGCACGATGTCGTCGCCCTGCGCCATCACCCAGGCCAGGGCCAGCTGCGACGGAGTGCAGCCCTTCTCGGACGCGATCTGGCCGATGCGCGCGACGAGGTCGAGGTTCTTCTGGAAGTTGTCGCCCTGGAAGCGCGGCGAGTTTCGGCGGTAGTCGTCCGCGGCCAGGTCCTCGAAGCGCTTGAAGCGTCCGGTCAGGAAGCCGCGGCCGAGCGGGCTGTAGGCCACGAAGCCGATGCCCAGCTCGCGGCACGTGGAGAGGATCCCGTCCTCGGGGTCGCGCGTCCAGAGGGAGTACTCGGTCTGCAGGGCGGTGATCCGGTGGACCGCCGACGCGCGGCGCAGCGTCTCCGGTCCCGCCTCCGAGAGCCCGAGATGGCGTACCTTCCCCTGCCTCACCAGCTCCGCCATCGCGCCCACGGTGTCCTCGATGGGCGTGGCCGGATCCACGCGGTGCTGGTAGTAGAGGTCGATGGCATCGACGCCGAGCCGCCGGAGGCTGGCCTCGCAGGCGGAGCGGACGTAGTCGGGGCGGCCGCTGATGCTGCGGGTCGTGGGATCGGCGGTGCGCACGATGCCGAACTTCGTGGCCAGCACGACGTCCCGCCGGCCGCGGATGGCCCGGCCCACGAGCTCCTCGTTCTTGAACGGCCCGTACGCGTCCGCCGTATCCAGGAAGGTGACGCCGGCGTCGAGGGCGGCGTGGATGGTGGCGACGGATTCGGCGTCGTCCGTCGATCCATAGAATTCCGACATCCCCATGCAGCCCAGACCGAGCGCGGAGACGGCCAGGTCTCCCAGCGTGCGTTGCTTCATCGAGAGTCCTCCATCGGAGCCCGGCTACCGCGGCGCGTCGGGTCGCAGGAACGTCCCCGCCTCGAGCTGCTCGAAGGCGTGCCGCAGCTCTTCCTGCGTGTTCATGACCACGGGCCCGTACCAGGCCACCGGCTCGCCCAGGGGCTGGCCGGAGATCAGCAGGAAGCGGATGCCCTCGTCGGCCGCCTGCACCTCCACCTCGTCGCCGCGGTCGAAGAGGACGAGCGTGCGGTTGTCGGCGTGGGAGGGCGGCTTCGCGTCCGCCCAGCCGTCCGCCTCCGTGGGCACGGCCAGCGGTTGCGACGCGTTGCAGAACTTGCCCGCCCCTCCGAACACGTACGCGAACGCATGGCTGTTGGTGGCCACTTGAAGGACCTTCCGCTTGCCCGCCGGGACCATCACGTCGAGATAGACGGGCTGGGCGGCCACGTCGTCGACCGGTCCCCGCCGGCCGCGATAGCTGCCGCACACGATCCGCACCTCGGTGCCGTCGTCGTCGGCCGCCAGCGGCACGTCCTTGGCCTTGACGTCCTGGTAGCGCGGCGTGGTCATCTTCAGCGACGACGGCAGGTTCGCCCAGAGCTGGAAGCCGTGCATGCGGCCGTCGGCGTCGCCCTTCGGCATCTCCTGGTGGATGATGCCGCGGCCCGCCGTCATCCATTGGATGTCGCCTTTGCCGATGCTGCCCTTGTTGCCCATGCTGTCGCCGTGCTCGACCGTGCCCGCCAGGACGTAGGTGATCGTCTCGATGCCGCGATGCGGGTGCCACGGAAAGCCGGCCAGGTAGTCCTCCGGGCGCTCGTTCCGGAAGTCGTCGAGGAGAAGGAAGGGATCGGTGTCGGCGGTGGCGCCGAAGCCGAAGGCCCGGCGCAGGCGCACGCCGGCGCCCTCCAGGGTGGGCTTGGCCTTGACCAGGCGCTTGACGTTTCGGGTGGCCATGGGACCTCCTCTCGGATCCGACGGCGCGGCGGCGCAGCGGCGTCGCTCCGAATATCGTAGGCGAAGACGACAGGCTGGCGACCCGTTGCTTTCGGCTAGTTGGACAACCCCCTCTTGACTTCGCTTTCCCGCTGGGCCCCATCGGCCTCGGCTTTGACCGCGGCCCCGATGGGCTTCACGTCGACGGTGACCTTGACGATCTTGCCGGTGAAGGCGTTGTCGTGTTCCTTGTAGTCTTCGGTCACGGGCGTGGCGTCGTCCATGCCGACGCCCGCGGTCTCGTCGGCCGAGAAGGCCATCCCCTGGGTGCGCTCGATCCGGCCACTCGCGACCTTCGCCCCGTTGACGAGGATCGTGGCCGTGCCGCCCTTGCCGATCCCGCCGCCGTCATAGTCGAAGTTCAGACGAATCGTCGCCTTGCCCGCCGCCAACGCCTCCGGGGCACCGACCGTGTATCGCTGGAGGCCCAGGAAGTTGTAGCAGTACGTCGGCTTGCCGTCCTTGAGATACAGGCTCCAGCCGCCGAACCGGCCCGCCTGGGCCAGGATCACGCCATTGGCCCCGCCGGCCGGGATCTCCACCTCCGCCGTGATCGAGAGCGACCGGTTCTTGATGTTTATGAAGACGTTCTCGCTCATCCCCACCATGCCCGCGGAGAGCGACAGGGAGGTGCGGTCCCCCATCAGGTCTGGCCGGCCCGCCGACGCTGCGTTGAGGCGTTCCAGCACGCGGTCGTCGATGGGCAACACCCGGTTCTTGATGGCCTCCTTGATGAACAGGTCCTGCATCTCCTTGAGCTTCGCCGGGTTCGCCGCGGACAGGTCGCTGGCCAGGCTGAAGTCCTTGCGGGTGTCGTACAGCTCCCACTTGTCCGCCAGCAGTGTCGCGCGAGGCTTCTGCTCCCAGGGGGCGCGGTGGATGGTGCCGGCAAACCAGCCGTCGCTATAGATGCCGCGGTTGCCCATGATCTCGAAATACTGCGTCTTGTGCGTGCTCTCCGCCTTGGGGTTCTCGAAGGCGTAAAGCATGCTCACGCCTTCGATCGGTGACTGGACGACGCCGTTGACGCTCTTCGGCTCCGGCAGGTGGGCCGCCTCCAGGATCGTGGGTGCGATGTCGATGACGTGGTGCCACTGCGAGCGCACCTCGCTCGTGGCCTTGACATGTTTGGGCCAGGAGACGATCAGGCCGTTGCGGGTTCCCCCGTAGTTGGAAGGGATCTGCTTGGTCCACGTGAAGGGCGTGTCGCCGGCGACGGCCCAGCCTGCCGACATGTGCGGATAGGTCGTGGGACCGCCCCACTCGTCGAGGTGCGTGAGCTGTTCTTGGACCGTTTCCGCCACCCCGTTGAAATACGTCATCTCGTTGAACAGGCCGAACATGCCGCCCTCGGCGCTCGTCCCGTTGTCGCCGAGGACGTAGAAGATCAGGGTGTTGTCGAGTTGGCCCGTGTCGCCGATCGCGGCGAACAACCGTCCGATCTCGTCGTCGCAGTACTCGCCAAAGCCGGCGTAGGTCTCCATCTGGCGGGCGAAGAGCTTTTTCTCGTCGGCGGTCAGCTTGTCCCAGTCTTTGATGTCCGCGGGCTTGGGGGCGAGCTTGGTCCCCGCGGGCACCACGCCCAGCGCGATCTGACGAGCGAGCGTCTCCTCCCGCATCTTGTCCCAGCCCTGGTCGAACCGGCCCTTGTACTTCTCCGACCACTCCTTCGAGACGTGGTGGGGCGCGTGGCTGCAGCCGGTCAAGTAGTAGAGGAACCACGGCTTGTCAGCGTCGTGGCCGCGGACGCCGTGGAGCCAATCGATCGCCTGGTCGGTCATCGCCTCGGGGAAGTAGAAAGGCCTCCCGGCCTTACCCTCCTGAACTCCGATGATCT